>DASYFE010000001.1:0-12644 GCA_036498585.1 Pyrinomonadaceae bacterium
AGCCGACCGCGCGCATCAGGCCGCCGTGCAGGCGCTCTTCCTGGATGAGCGTGACGCCGTCGTCATCATCAAATGGAAAGAGATCTTCGACTTCCTCGAACAGGCGACCGACCGCTGCGAGGACGTCGCGAACGTCCTCGAGAGCGTCATCGTCAAGCACGCCTAGCGGATGAACGCGACCCTCTTTGCCGTCGTCGCGCTGATCCTCGTCGCGCTCGTCTTCGACTTCATCAACGGCTTCCATGACGCTGCGAACTCGATTGCGACCGTTGTTTCGACGCGCGTTCTCTCGCCGGGTCTTGCAGTAATCTGGGCCGCCTTCTTCAACTTCGTCGCGTTTGCAGTGTTCGGCACGCGCGTCGCGAAGTCGATCGGCGACGGCGTTCGCATGGATCTCATCAGTCCGGAGTTGCGTCTCTATGTGCTACTTGCTGCATTGCTCGGCGCGATCGTCTGGAACTTGATCACGTGGTATCTCGGGTTGCCGACGTCGAGCTCACACGCATTGCTCGGCGGGTATGCGGGTGCGGGCGTTGCGGCGTATGGCGGTGTGAGCGGATTGCTCAAGGCTGAAGTGTGGTTCCGCACGTTGAAGTTCATCGTGCTTTCGCCCTTGATTGGCATGTTCCTGGGATTCACGTTGATGGTCATGGTCTATTGGATCTTTCGACGCTTTTCACCGACGCGTGTGGATAAGATCTTTCGTCGCGGTCAACTGTTCTCAGCGGCGGCGTTCTCGCTGGGCCATGGCGGCAACGACGCGCAGAAGACGATGGGAATCATCACGGCCGTGCTGACAGCAGGTGGTGTTTGGGGCATGCAGTATGGGCCAGACGGAGGTCTCCCGCATATACCAGTCCAGGTGGTCCTCGCAGCTCACGCCGCGATCGCATTGGGCACGTTGTCCGGCGGTTGGCGCATCGTGCATACGATGGGAACCAAAATCACAAAGCTGAAACCGGTCGGCGGCTTCTGCGCCGAGAGCGCTGCAGCGTTAACACTAGCCTACGTCACACTCACCGGCACGCCCGTCTCGACTACGCACACGATCACGGGCTCGATCGTCGGCGTCGGCGCGACACGTCGCTTGTCAGCGGTAAAGTGGGGAGTCGCCGGTCGCATAGTCTGGGCCTGGATCCTAACGATCCCCGCGGCCGCCTTCGTCGCCGCCGTCTCCTTCTGGGTCGTCTCCTTCATCCACCGCCTCTTCACCTAGCCACTAAGTTAGCCACAAAAGGCACATAAGCCACAAAAATTTCTCCTGATCTGTTTTGTGCCTTTTTGTGGCCAATATGCTATCTTCTGTCCCTCAACCACACGCCCGCGTAGCTCAGTGGATTAGAGCGCTCGCCTCCGGAGCGAGAGGTCGCAGGTTCGACCCCTGCCGCGGGTAATCAATCTTGCCTATTCACATTTGTAACTTCATTAAACGCTTCTATGATCTTCCTGCGCGAGCGCGATCGCATCATCGCACTAATGAAGAAGGTCGGATTCAAAACGAAGGTGTGCTTCGACTTTTCGGATACAAAACGCAGTGGTGCTGTCAGTGTTTTTGTGGGACGCAAAGAGCGCTAAACACATATTTCCCAATCGCCGCTTTTCTGCTACGCTTACGCCACCCGGCTCCCCCCTGCAACTCAAGGTGCGACGATGAGCACGGCCACTAACATACCACGCACGATTCTCGTTGTTGATGATTTTGACGACACTCGTCTGCTGCTGCGCACGTGGCTGGAGCGCAGAGGTTTTCGTGTGGTCGAAGCGGAAAACGGAATTCAGGCGATCAATCAGGCCGAGACCGAAGCGCCCGACCTGATCATAATGGACATGCAAATGCCGGAGCTCGACGGCCTCTCCGCCACGCGGCGCATCCGGAAGTCGCTCGACTCGGTGCCGATTCTGGCTGTTTCGGCGTACGGCGCAGACCAGTTTCGCGAACAGGCGCTCGCCGCCGGCTGCAACGAATACGTCTCGACGCCGTTCGAGCCGGCCGCACTCGAAGGGTTAATTCGCTCACTGGTCCAGCGTTAAGTATAATCCCACGCATGATTCGAACCCTCTTGTTCACCCTGCTGCTCCTGCTGTTGCCCCAAACTATGTCTGCGCAGTGCACGAAGAAAATGAGTGAGCTGCCCGCCGCGCCGGAGTTGCTGGGCTTTCGTCTCGGCATGACGAAAAAACAGATCAAGGCCCGCATTCCGCAAACAAAGTTTGGCGGCGCCGATCATTTTGGTGTTGCAAAGACGACGATTAATCCGTATTTCGATGAGACGATCGATAAGTCGAAGCTTGAAAGCGTGCGCAGCATCTCGCTCGATCTCGTCGACGAGAAGCTTACTTCCATTTGGATCGGTTTCGACGATACGTTCAAGGTCCACACGGCAGAAGAGTTTGTAAAGCTGATCTCGCAATCGCTACAACTCGATGGGAGTTGGTCTTACAAATCCAGAGGCCAACAACTGCGTTGCGCTGACTTTCAGCTAACGGTGACGACTGTTGCCGGTGGACCAAGCTTCCGGCTGGTGGACACTGCCGCAGACGATCTCATCGCGGCACGGAGGCAAGCAAAAGAAGAGCAGGACTCACTCGCCGAGGCGGGCGGCGCCGCGACCGAAAGCACCGAGCCTGCTGAGATCATCGCTGACAGCAAATCCAAAACTTACTATCCCAGCGGCTGCCTGCCGGCTAAGGAGATCGCCAATAAGATAACTTTTAAGACGACAGCGGAAGCAGAAAAGGCAGGCTTCAAAGCAGCGAAGAACTGTCACTGACAAACAACAGGAGAACACAACCATGTGGAGAGAATTCAAAGAGTTCATCGCTCGGGGAAATGTGATCGACCTGGCAGTTGCAGTAATAATCGGCGCAGCCTTCGGAAAGATCATTACGTCGCTGGTAGAAGGCGTCATCATGCCACCGATCGGAATGGCCCTCGGCAAAGCCGATTTTTCCAATCTGTTCATCGATCTTTCCGGGCAGCATCCGGTATCACTCGCCGACGCGCAGTTGAAAGGCCTGCCAGTGATCGCATACGGCATGCTGATCAACGATATCGTTAACTTTCTGATCGTCGCGCTGGTAGTGTTCTTTATCGTGAAAGCCGTAAATCGCCTGCGTGCTGCTCCGCCACCGCCACCAAACACGAAAGATTGTCCGCTGTGCCTGACTGCGATTCCACTGGCCGCGCGTCGCTGCCCGGCGTGTTGCGCGGATCTCGCATAAGGTAAAAAGCACAAAGAATGCGAGAGTGTCCACGTTGTGAGGTTTGCTACGAAGACGACGTAGAGATCTGCCCACAGGATCAGGCAAACACAAAACACACGCTGCCCGGTGGGCGACTGCTCGCTACGAGATACCTGCTCGAAAAACGTCTCGGGCGCGGCGCGATGGGCCAGGTCTATCTCGCCCGCGATCAAAACCTGCTCACGCGCCAGGTTGCAGTCAAAACCGTCCGGCCTGACATTCTCAACGACGAAGATCTACAGGAAGGTGAAGCCATCGCGCGCTTCGAGCGTGAAGCGCGCGCGGCTGCGTCGATTCGACATCCCAATGTTGTTGACGTCACTGATTTCGGTAAGAGCGCGGACGGCGTGTTCTTTCTCGTGATGGAATACGTGCAAGGTGAAACTCTCTATCACCTGCTGCGACGCGAAGGCACGGTGAATCCGCAGCGAGCGGCGACGATCATGCAGCAGGTGGTTGCTGGAGTCGAAGCGGCGCACGATGCGGGAATTCTGCATCGCGATTTAAAGCCGGCAAACATCTTCCTGATGCAGCAGAAACGGAAGACCGGCGGTGAAGACGGCTTTGTAAAAGTCGGTGACTTCGGTCTCGCAAAGATCGTTCACGCCGATCGCTCCGAAGTCACGTCAGCGAGTGGACCAGCGTCACAGGGAATCATCGGCACGCCGGAATACATGGCGCCGGAACAGATGCAGCCTGAGATGCAGCTCGACGCGCGTGCCGACATCTACGCGCTCGGAACGATTGCGTATCACATGCTCGGCGGGCGGCCACCCTTCACGGGCAACATCACACAATTGATCGCGCAGAAGTTGACGCAAATGCCACCGGCGCTGTCGAGCCTGCGATCTGACATCAGCGATGAAGTCGAAGCGTCGATCATGAAGGCGCTGGCGAAAGAGGTTAACGATCGACCGGCGAGTGCGAGTGAGTGGTTTGAGAGTTTTGCAAATGCGGTTTCTGCGAGCTCGGAGACGGTCAAACGGAAAGATTCGCGGCTCGTGGTTATGGCGCCGTCAGGGTCCGAGGTTTACGTTGACGATGAGCGGTACGGAAGTGTCGGACGCTCAGGCCGCGTGATTCTGACGGCGCTCGCACCCGGACAACACGTGTTGCGAGTGTCGAAGTCGGGCGAGCCGGATGACGAGCGCGTGATCGAGATCCGCAGCGACATCGCAGAACAGATCATCGAAGCGCAACTGAAGATTGGCATCTCGAGTAATCAATTGACGCCATCGCGCGGCGGCAGTCTCGACAGCAAGCACGGCGAGCACTCGGCCACGTTGTCGGTCGTGGTGTGTACGAAGTGTCAGTCCCGCTATGCGGAAGGTGTGAAGTTCTGTGGCCGTTGCGGCAACACGACTTTTCAGCCGGTCTCGGGCGGTGTTGACACCTCGCCGCTAACGCCTATTGGAGTTACCTGCCAGCGTTGCCGGCAGGAATATCCCGCGGGCACAAAATTCTGCGGACGCTGCGGGATTCCGATCGGCGCGGCGGCGCTCGACTGGCGGGCGCCCAAGCCCGTCGAGGTTATTTGCAGCAGGTGCAGCAGCAGTTATCCGGCCGGGACGAAATTCTGCGGGCGTTGCGGAAAGCCGATTAGAGCTTGAGCGCGCGTCACCTTTCCGATAATCTTTCCGACTGCTTTGGACGGAACTCTTCTCTGTGCAACCTCTGCGTTCTCTGTGTCTCTGTGGTTTATTGTTGCTGAGGAAAGGATAACCACAGAGACACAGAGAACGCAGAGGTTGCACAGAGAAAGCTTTTAACAAAACATGAAGCGCTGCCCCACTTGTAACCGCACGTACACCGATTCGTCCCTGAACTATTGTTTGGAGGACGGGACTCCGTTAACCGCCGACGCGCCGCCAGTCGATCCGAATGCGACGCTTGCTTATCCGGCGGCGAGGGACACTTTCGAACCTCCGCCAACCGAGATCTATCGTCCACAACAGCAGCCGGTCGTCACGCCGAGGCCGACAACACCACCGCCTCCGCCTCCGCCGCCAGCGCCACAGTGGACACCACCACCGACTGGCGCGCCGCCCCCACCACGCAAGAAATCCAACGCGGTCTGGTGGATACTCGGCGGACTGGCTGCGCTGCTCGTCATCGGCGTCGGTCTCGTCGTGATGGTCATCGCACTCGCGAGTCTCGGCTCGAACGGCAACACCAATAACCTTAACGCCAATACGCGTAACGAGAACCGCAACAGCAACGTCACCGCCAACGCGAACGCGAACGTTTCAAACACCAACGCAAACGCGAATGCGTCGATCTCAAACTCGCTCGTTGACGACTTCAGCCAGCAGAAATGGGGCACGGGCACATCGCCGTACGGCAGGATCTGGTACTCCGGCGGCGAGTATCACATGAACTCGCGCGAAAAAACGTTCGTCGTGATGTACGCACCGTCAGACGAGTACAGCACTGAAAATGCGACCGTGAAAGTTACCGCGCGCAGCGTTACTGGAGACGTGCCGGCATCAGGATTTGGGTTGATGGTCCATTGCGCGCAGTCTAAGACAAAGCAGCTCGAAGATTATGCGTTATTGATCTATCCGTCAGACGAACCGGAGTATGAGATCATCAAGCACAAGAACGGCGTTCAGTCGTCGGTCGTGACGAAAACGAATTCGAGCGCGCTCAAATCGGGCAGCGCGCCGAACGTTTTGGAAGTGCGCATCCGCGGCACTGAGTTGTCGTTTTATGCTAACGGGCAGTTTTTAACTAAAATCAACGACACAGAAAACTACAAGCATGGCCGCACCGGGTTCTATACCAGCGACGCTTACGAAGTGGCGTTTGACGATCTGAGTATCAATCGCTAATCCCACCATGCAGGTCAATCTGAAAGTCACCGCCGGTCCATACAAAGGCCGCATCTTTTCGTTCACCCAGCACGACACCTTTCTGATTGGTCGCAATCCTGACGCGCATCTCTGTTTGTCTGACGATCGTTACTTCTCACGTAATCATTGCCTGCTCGAAATGAATCCGCCGCATTCGCATCTGCGCGATCTCGGATCGACGAACGGAACTTTTCTCAACGGACGTCGCGTGCACGAGGCATATTTGAATAACGGCGACCGAATCCAGTGTGGTGAAACGATCCTCGTGGTTGAAGTCACAACGGAGTCGCACGATCTTCTTTCCGAGACGACTCAGGATGCGGGCGTGCCCAAGCGACCTGTGCTCGTGATGGTCGAGTGTGTTAACTGCGGGCGCCGGGAACAGGCACAGGCATCTGCGCCGGACGAGCACCTGACGTTTCTTTGTGAAGACTGTCGCATCGAGCTCAAGCGTTCGCCGCAGGCGATTCCGGGTTACGACACAGTGAGGCTACTGGGACGCGGCGGCATGGGTTGCGTGATGCTCGGGCGCGAGCAAAAAACCGGACGTCCAGTTGCGATCAAAACGTTGCTGCCTGAGTTTGCCGTGAGTGACAAAGCGATGAAACGCTTCATGCGCGAGATCGATGTCGCTGCGACACTGAAGCACAAGAACATCGTCGAGTTTATCGATCGCGGCACACACAATGGCGTCGTTTATCTCGTCACTGAATTCGTCGACGGCGCTGATGCTTCGAAGCTTGCTGAAAATAACGGCGGCCGACTGTCCTATGAAGACGGCATTTCGATCATCTCGCAGGCGCTCGACGCACTCTCGTTTGCGCACGCGCAAGGCTACATTCATCGCGACTTCAAGGACCAGAACATTCTCGTTTCTGGTCGCTCGCAAAACCTGATCGCGAAGTTGACTGATTTCGGCCTGGCGAAGAGTTTCTCCAATTCCGGTATGAGCGGCGTCACGATGGCCGGCGAGATGGCAGGTACGCTCGCGTATATGCCGCCCGAGCAACTAAGAAATTTTCGCGACGTGAAGCCACAGTCAGACATTTATGCGGTCGGCATGACGGCTTACAGCTTGTTGACAGGCTCGCTCGCGCTCGACTTGAGCAAGAGCAGTGGCGTCAACGACACCATCCGCGCCATCTTCGAACAGCCCGCTGTTCCCCTCTGCCAGCGCGCGTTGAACATTCCTCGAGCAGTGTGTGAAATCATCGACCGCGCGCTTGCAAAGGATCCTGCACAACGCTGGCAAAGCGCCGGCGCCATGCGTACCGCGCTACTGCATTCCATGTAAATACACTCGCCGAGGTCTATAGCGGTCCATAAAATCCGTGGAAAACGAAGACTTTCGTGGCATAATCCGCTTTGAGGAGAGGTTTATATGCGCTCAATTTGGAAGGGCCACATACGATTTTTGCTGGTTGCGATCCCCGTCCGCATCTATAACGCAATAGAGACCAGCGAGAAGATTCAGTTCAACCAACTGCACCGCGACGATTTTGGTCCAATCGGATACGACAAGCGCTGCAAGAAGTGTAACGAGGTTGTCACTAACGATCAGATCACAAAAGGCTATCAGTACGAGCCCGATCGTTATGCGATAGTCGAGCCTGACGACATCTCGAAGATCAAGATCAAGACTACCAAGGCTGTTGATATCGTCGGCTTCGTCGATCGTGAAGAGATACCGAGCACGTTTTACGATTCGCCGTACTTCGCCGGTCCCGATGGCGCAGTGTCAGAGAAGCCCTATGCGCTGTTGCGTGAAGTGATGAAGCAGACGGGTAAGATCGCCGTCGGTAAAGTTGTACTGAGAGATCGTGAAGATCTCGTGGCAGTGTTTCCGTATCAGGATGGTCTGGTGCTTCAGAAGCTTCACTACCCGCACGAGTTGCGGAAGATGGAAGACGTGCCCGATCTCGAAAGCGTGCAGAAGCTCGATGCGCAGAAGTTGAATAAGAATGAGTTGAAGCTCGCGACGACGTTAGTTCAGGAGATGACAACGACGCTTTCCGAGGTCGACACTGAAGACAATTACTACAACGCGCTCCGAACGTTGATTGACTCGAAGATCAAGGGCAACGAGGTCACCGGTTTTGAAGAGGTTGAAGAACTTCCCAGACTTGATATTATGAGCGCGTTGAAGAAGAGTTTGCAGGCGTCGAGTCGCAAGCCGATGGTGAAAGCGCCTGCGCCGGCGGCGAAGAAGAAGCCGCAGATCACGCTGGTGAAACCTCGCGCCGCGAAGAAACGAAAAGTCGGTTAGTTTTTGTTTTAAATGAAAGAGTCAAGCACTAAGGTAATCTCGTTTCCCTCACCTGTCCCGTCGAAGGCAGATTACCAACGTGTCAAATCGTCTTACTCCATCAAAGAGATCAAACAGCTATTTGGTCTGAGCGAGAAAACTCTTCGTCGCTGGACTGAGCAAGGCATCATCCAGGCTTCTGCAACATCGCAAGCTCCAGATTACGTCTACGACTTCAACGCCCTCACACAGTTTCGTCGCGTGCGTGAGCTGCGCGCGCAGGGTCAGAGCATCCGCCAGATCGAAGCTGAGCTCCAGGGGCAGTTGAACCTGTTTCGCGTCGAGCCTCCACGACTCGCGCGTTTACTTACGCCATTCGAAGAAGCTCTTCTTTTACACGAACAGGGTGACGTGAAAGCCGCGGAGCATTACCTCGAAGCGATCAGCGAAGGCGACAACGTTGCTGAAGCTTATTGCAACCTCGGCATCATCAATCTCGAGCGCGGGCAGATTGCGAGCGCGCTCGACAACTTTACGCTTTCTTTGAAGAACGATCCGCGGCACGTCGAGGCCCACTACAACCTCGCCAATCTTTATTACGACGCCGGCGATCTGCACCTCGCCAAACTTCACTACGAAGCTGCGGCACAAGTCGAGCCGGGGTTCTCGTTAGTCTATTTCAACCTATCGCTGGTTTATCACAAGCTCGGCGATCTGAGTGCCGCTTCGGCGACGTTGGAGAAATATCGGCAGTTGGAGCCGGAGGACGAGGATCTCGAAGTGCTGAACCGGTTGCTGAAGGCGATGAAAAGCGGCCGGTCTTCGCCGTTTGATCCTCACTAATCCGTAAAATCTGTAGCTGATTGTTGGCGGTGGGCAGGAGGGCTGCCCACCTGGTCGTACTGGATCGCAAGAAAGGGTGAACGATCCGAAATACGTTCTTAGTTCTAGGAAAAAGCCAATCGAGTGAGTGTTCCAGATCATTGCTTGTTTCGCGGTAGCTTAATTGTGCGTCGCCGCTTATAATTTGCGCGCCCACTGCTTCTCCTGCTTTCAGTGGATTTCTGAATGACCCAAACAAGGAGGTTCCCCTGTGCCGAACTCCACATGTCGTGTGCTTTGTGTGGACGATCACCACGACACTTCTGAGATGTTGCAGATGCTGTTGTCTGAGGAAAATTACCAGGTTCACACTGCAGCCACGTTGGAAGAAGCCTGCAAGATGGCTTCCAAGACCCAGTACGATCTTTACGTGCTCGACAAGCGCCTCCCCGATGGCACAGGCGTCGAGTTGTGCGAGACATTGATGACGATCACCCCGCTGGTGCCGTGCATCTTCTACACCGGCGACGCGTATGAGATTCACCGGCGCGAAGCCTTCGCGGCCGGGGCCGCCGCATTTGTTGCGAAGCCCGATATCGAAGGGTTGATCAACGCCGTCCACCAGCTTCTCGCCAACAGCGAGTGCGCCACTGCGAGTTAGGTTTATAGATTTTTGGTTCGAAACGCCGCAGGCGTTGGCTAATTTCAGCCCGGGTTGGAGCTTGCGACAACCCTGGGGAGCAATCAGATATAAAGCAAAACCCTGAAAGGGTTTCTCTTTCGACGATCCTTTCAGGGTCTATTTGTATTCTGGAAAAACGCAATGACTACGCTATGCTGGTTTCGTCCGGCTCATCGTCTGGACGTAATTTCCCCTCCTCGATCAATTGCCTCCGATAACGCTCTTGTCTTTCGTTTTGTATTTGGATCCACCGCTTCTTTCGCTCGATTTCCTCAGGAGTCAGGCGGTACCTGTGAGTTGCAGGAGGGAGGTCAAACAAGTCCATTATGTTTTTCTCCAATCCGATTATGTTTGCCCACTTCATTATGCTCAAAAGCCGACTTACCCACAACACTCGTTGCTCGCCATAGGTATCCAGAGTTAGACGACACCTGTAATTCGAGTTGATACCCTATATTTGAAACGTGCGGCAGCATAATCAAGGTCTGTCGTGCAACGATTTCATTTGGTTCGATGTACTTCTCATCTTCTCCGAATACGGTGAACGAAGCCAGCAGAATATACTGGACGCTAAGAAGTTCCTCGGTTTCTAACGGAACAAACTCCGAGACCTCTAGCGAGTTTACTTCTTGATCGAATGCAATCCTCGACAAACCTACATTCTGTAGTCGGATGGCCACGATCAGAAAGACAGCCCCATCGATCGAAACAAGTCTTCCACTTACAGTCGTAGTCAACCTGTCTCGGAAAGTTCGCCCTTTCGCAAATTTAAAGTAGGCCCAAACACCGCCGGCTATTAGCGCCAGAGATTGAGTGACATTGGCAAACGTCTGAGCAAAATCCATCGTCCTTGCCCAGTCGACAGTCGCAGAGCCATAGTGCGCCACTAAACACAACGCCAAAGCACCGAACGCTATCCCGACGATCGGCACACAGTTTTCTTTCAACCATTTGATGAAATTCGGCTCGGGCTCTGTCGAAATAGAGTCCTGCGCAGGATGTGAGGTAGAGTCGGTCATCGTTCTCCATCAGGTAAGGTGTGGAATAACTAATTAGTCACGCTTTGTACCAGAACCTTGCTGCCAAGTAAAGACAACTGCGCCTGCTTGACACTCCCAACATCGCACGTATAATTTCCCGCATCACCATGAGGGCCGATAGCTCAGTTGGTAGAGCAGCTGACTCTTAATCAGCGGGTCGCAGGTTCGAGCCCTGCTCGGCTCACCATTATTAGCAATGATTTACGGCAGGTTGAACAGCCTGCCGTTTTTCATCTGTGACAAACTTGTGACGTTGGTTCTGTCGATACTCCGACAACACGACAATCGCTCCGCGCTTCCCTTGATCAGTCGCGTGGATTTAACGCCCATTGCAAGTTTAGTCACGTGGGTACTTCCGCGTCGTACGGCGTTTTGAAGCAACGATCGAGCTAATTTAATCGGTTTCTTGATTTGCTTTTTCGGAGCATATGAACGACCGACGTGTGCAAGTTGAGTTACGTTTCAAGAAACGTGAGATCGCACCTTGATCAAATGATTAAAACATTACAACTCAAGGGGTTTGAAGCGGCGGCATTAAATTCGTTCAATTCGGCAAATTGGACTCGGAACGTGATTGTCAATGAAACCCGAGTGGTTAGCAACTAGAATACTATAAGACGTGTCTTCGCCGCGCAACTCAATGAGTAAGGATCCCCCACAACAACTCCGCGAGTCTTTTCCTTTCGCAGGCACGATCGCCAAATGTTCAAAGTCAGAATCAGGATTCGTACTCGCACAATCTTGTGAGAGTTGTGTACAGCACACATGGGCCGAGGGGGCTCGGTCCAGCACGCCCTTGATGACCTCCGATCGCGGGAATCCTTTCATTCCGCGACCAATTGAAAATACCACCAGTTGAGGGGAAACTGCGTGACAAAGTTCTGACGCAAATTTTTCCATGTCTCCCGAGCCGGATCGCCCTCCGTGGTGGGGGAACACAACTATATCAGCAGTAAGATCTCTATAGTCTCTTTGGATACGCTCAAATGAAGCTCGGTCCATATCACCCGGAAGCAACGCAATCGGGTGAGACTGGTGAATCACCCGAATAACAGCGGACATCGTATTATGGGATTGTCTTCTGCCATCAATATTTCTGCCGCCCACACCGCCGAGCGCATCTTCGGGGTAAGGGGCAAGAATTTCCAATTTGACGGTGTTACTCCTAAACTCGTCAGACTCGTTTGTTGTAAGAGCAGGATGCACCCGAGTATTACCTGTTTTTCTCGCATTGGCTAGAGCATAACGCATGTCTTGCCAAACCTCGGATCTCTTGACTGAATCGCAGTTAACGTAAACCTTGTCCACCTTCTTCCCAAGCAATAACGACATAACGCCGCCAATATGATCTTCATCGGCATGCGATAAGAGGACGTATGAAACCTTCTCAATTCCCAATACATCAAGTGTCTCTAGGAGAGTCGCTCCAGGAGCGCAATCTATTACATAGACTGCATCATTATCCTCAATAAGAGTACAGTTGCCATGGGCCACGTCAAGTATGATAAATCTAGCCAAGCCCATCCTCCGGGTCAGGGTCTGATGCAAGTTCGAAGTCCCTAAAATACAAGTCGTCAGAACTCTCGGCTTCGATATTAACTGATGAAAGCAGTCTCACACCTGGGTTTACTAAATGTTGGATCTCTTCGGGAATAAGTTTGAACGGGAACCGCACCGCTCTTCTTGGGTTCCATTGTGGGATAAAAGCTTCAACAACCTTCTCTTGACCAACTGAACTCAGTTCTGTGATTCGTACTACG
>DASYFE010000002.1:0-20858 GCA_036498585.1 Pyrinomonadaceae bacterium
TGCTTACTACCAGCTCGGAATCTCCTACGACTATCAACAACGATACGAAGAGTCGATCAAAGTCTATAACGATTTACTAAAGATTGATCCCGACCATGAAGGAGCGCGTTATTCCTTAGCTGTGGCTTACGCGTCGCAGCACAACAAACGCGCTGCCATCGAGCAGTATGAGATTTTGCGAAGGAACAATGCGAAGTCGGCGCCTGCGCTGCTCCTGGCTATTGATTTGGCGGACAAGCGGGAGAAGGGTAAGGAGAAACTCTATTTCGTTCCATTGGGCAATTTCTCGACAGCATCGTTAACCAAACTCGCTAACTCCAGCAAGCAGAAAACCGGCATCGAAGTGATTGTCACTCAGCCGGTTCCTTTCGCCCTTACCACAGTGGACAAGCGGCGACAGCAGGTTATCGCTGAAGAAGCAATCAACTTAATGAGAGCACGATATCCGGAGCTTGCGTCAGACCCGAACGCGATTGTGATTGGTTTGACTAACGACGACTTGTTTATCCGCCACGAGGACGACCAATACGCTTTCTGTTACAGGATGCTGGCCCGATTCGCGGTAGTGTCGTCTGCGCGCATGGATCCGACTAATCTCGGAGGCTCGGCGGACGAGCTTCTTACCGAATCTCGTATGCGCAAGATGCTTTTGAAGAATATCGGGATTCTCTACTATCGGCTGCCCGTGAATCACGATCCGAAAAGCGTGTTGTTTGAGGGTGTGGAGGAATTAGCAGATCTCGACAAAATGGGCGAAGACTTCTGAGGAATCACACTCTTCTCTGTGCAACCTCTGTGTCCTCTGTGTCTCTGTGGTTGATGAATTCCGAGTAAAACCACACCACAGAGACACAGAGAACACAGAGGTTGCACAGAGAAATCCTACATCGCGTCGGCGAATGCCTTTTGTGCGGCTTCTGTTAGTGCCGCAGACATTTGTCGATAGGGCGCGGCGCCGTGACTTATTCTGGCGACGCCCAGTTGGGCCATCGTCTTTGCCGGTGGAGTATCAGGTAGAACGAGGATGTTTACGGGCAGCGGTGAACGCTCGCATAGTTTCTCGATCAACTCAGGAGCTCTCAGTCCCGGCGCAAACAATCCACTGGCGCCTGCTTCAGCATAAGCATCAGCACGTCGCAGAGCTTCCTCCAGCTCACTCTCGTTGTGCTGCGCCGGATAGGTCTTCAGAAACACATCTGTCCTGGCGTTTATAAAGAACGGAATCGAGGTTTCATCAGCCGCTTCGCGAATTGCTTTGACTCTTGCTGACTGATCCTCAATCGTCTGCAATTCCCTGCCACCCATAATGCGATCTTCGAAATTGATTCCAATCGCACCGGCAGCGATCACATTCCTGATGTTCTCCTTTAATCCCGGTACATCCGTCGCATAACCGGTCTCAAAATCGAGCGTGACCGGCAGCGCGACACTCTCGACGATCCGTTTGATATTCGTCAACACCAACTCCAGAGGAATCGCCTCACCATCGTCGAAACCATAGGCGGCGGCGACAGACCAACTGCCGGTCGCAATCGCTTTGGCGCCGGCTTGTTCCAACGTTCGAGCGCTGCCGGCGTCCCAGATGTTGTACAAGATTACGGGCGTGCCTTTTACGTGGAGGCTCTTGAACGCCTCGGCTTTTTCTTTTTGGTTCATGATTGTGGCTGTGGGCGCGTGATTCCGAGTTTACGGAGTCGATGATTGAGCGTCGTGCGATTTACGCCGAGTCGCGCGGCGGCTCCGGCTGGACCACCGATCACCCATTTCGACTCACTCAGCACGCGCAGGATATGTTCGCGCTCGACGGATTCCAAAGTTATCGATCCGTTGGCGTGATTCGTAGGACGCGCCGACTGCTTCAACTCTCCGAGTGGGATCTCCAAACTCGGGCCACGCGACAAAATCACACCACGCTCGACAAGGTTCTGTAGCTCGCGAATGTTTCCCGGCCAATGATAGTTAACTAGCGCCGCCATCGTTTCCTTCGACACACTCTCGATCCGGCGCTTCATCTGCTGCGCAAACTTGTTCGCAAAGAAATGAACGAGGAGTGGAATGTCTTCCGGCCGCTCGCGCAACGACGGCACATTGATCGGAAATACATTCAGCCGGTAATACAGATCGCTGCGAAACTTCTTTTCTTCAACCATCTGTTCGAGATTCGCATTCGTTGCCGCGACTACGCGAACATCCACTCGCAACGTACGCGAGCTGCCGAGCCGCTCAAACTCATGTTCCTGCAACACACGCAACAGCTTCGACTGCAACTCAGGCGGAATATCCTCCACTTCGTCAAGAAAGATCGTGCCCTGATGCGCTAGCTCAAAGCGTCCGATGCGTCGATCGATAGCTCCGGTAAACGCACCTTTCTCGTGTCCAAACAATTCGCTTTCAAGTAGTCCAGTGGGAATCGCCGCGCAGTTCACTTTCACGAGCGTTCGCTCGCGACGGTCACTGAGATTGTGAATCGCGCGCGCGATCAACTCTTTGCCCGTGCCGGTTTCTCCGTAGATCAAAACGGTCGAATCAGTGGTCGCGACTGTCTCGACGTTCTGTAACACACGCTTCAACACCGAGCTCGATCCGATGATCTCCTCGAAGTTGTACTCCGTGCGAATCTCTTCTTCGAGGTAAAGCTTCTCTTTCTCCAGCTTGTTCTTCAGCGTTTCGATTTCGGTGTAGGCAAGCGCATTCTCGACCGCAATCGCGACCTGTTTCGCGACCTGCTCGAATAGCTCTGCATCGTCGGCTGAAAACGCATGTTCTCGACGGCTCTTGATTGCGAGCACGCCGAGCGCCCGATCGCGAAAGATCAAAGGCGCAGCACAGCCGGATGCGAAGTCGGAACAAGCAAGACGCGGGTCTTCACTATTGCGATAATCAATGACGACTGTTTTCCGCGTCGTGAATGCCTGACCAATCGGATTCCCCTCAAACGGAACGATTTTGTCGGTGATGCACTTCCCATCGTGTTCGGGAAAATCAAACGCCGCTACACGCAATTCATTTTTCGTCTCATCGTAAAGCGTCAGCGCGGCGGCTTCGTGCGGCATCACCGGGCTCATCGCAGACGAGATCGCCGAGAGCAACTCGCGCAGATTGAGATTCGAGACGAGCGTGTTGTTGACTTGTAGGAGCAACTGCGAACGATCGCGGTCGCGCGCGATCTGCTCGCGTTGGAACTGTGCTTCGACTGCGACAGCGATCTGCCCGGCGACAAGCTGCGCGAAATCGATATCGAAGTAGCGATAAGCGCCTACCTTCTCACTCCAGAGATTCAGCGTACCGAGCTTTTGATGAACCGTGCTCAGCGGGATGCAACAGACTGACTTGATTCCCTGCTCCCTGATGATTTGCGCGGCGGGAAATCGGAAATCCTCGTCCAGGTTATCAATGCAGAGTGGTGTTTGAGTTTTCCAGACGTGGCCGTTGATCGAATCGTCGATTGAGACTTCCGTCGACTCTTTTCCCACCCAACGAGCCGTGGCGCAGCCCTCCATGATGTACGAGCGCATCACATTGCCGTCTTCGTGCAGCATCACCGCCATATCTCGAAACGGAAAGAGATTCTCGAGACGACAGGCGAGCTCGTGAAACAGCTCTGACAAATCATGATGCGAAGTGATGGCCTTCGAAAGTTCTAACAGGGTGAGGAATTTCTGCGTTTGCTGATCGTCGGCCATGACCTGAACAGCGGGAGAATTCATGAGTCGATTGTGCACCAAAAATCGCTTAGCCGCAAAAACGCCTCTGCGGTCCTCTGCGTATCTCTGCGCTCTCTGCGTTAAAGGGCGATTTTAACGCAGAGGCCGCAGAGATACGCAGAGGACCGCAGAGAAATCCAAAATGTCACG
Organism: Pyrinomonadaceae bacterium; assembly: GCA_036498585.1. Lineage (GTDB taxonomy): Bacteria > Acidobacteriota > Blastocatellia > Pyrinomonadales > Pyrinomonadaceae > PSRF01. Next base: position 3,855 of record DASYFE010000002.1, read on the forward strand.
GCCAGGGAGTTGCATCTAGCGGACCACCATCGTGATTAGAATTACTACTCAACAAGAATCATCAACTACGAGGCTTTTTCTCGAAGGCAAGCTGGCCGGGCGTTGTGTCGACGAATTGGACAAGTGCTGGCAAACGTGCCCGTCGGAGGAAGTCACGCTGCTGGTTGATTTGACGAATGTTAGCTTCGTCGATGACCACGGCAAAGAGCTTCTGGCCCGCATGCACAACAAGGGAATCAAACTCTTTTCGACCAGCCTGATCACGAAGTGTCTGATCGAAGAAATCGAAAACACTACGGCCCAGAGTGGCGACCACATATCGTCACCTGACCAGTTGTTGTCACATCACACGGTCAAGTAGTTCAGGAGGAAATCAGGTGAGCCGTTTAAAAGGACTACAGTCAGTTTTAGCTAAACACAAAATACTTACGTTTGCTTTGGCGATCGTATCGCTCATCGTTGTGGCGGCGCTGCTGGGTTTCGCACGCTCGAATAAACCAGCGGCGGCAGCGCCGCGGCCGCTCGAAGTCGAAGTCATCCCGGTCCAGCAAACCAACGTGCCGATTTACAAAGAATGGATTGGCACGACCGACGGAATGGTCAACGCGGAAATCAAAGCGCAGGTCACTGGCTATCTGCTGCGACAGGACTTCAAAGAGGGCTCGTTTGTTAAGAAAGGTCAGCTCCTGTTTGAGATCGACCCGCGACCGTTTCAGGCAGCGGTAGATCAGGCGAACGGGCAGGTGGCCCAATTCCAGGGGCAGCTTGAGCAGGCAACGTCTCAAGTCACGCAGGCGGAAGCGCAGCTTTCACAGGCGAATAGTCAGTTATTGCAAGCACAGGCACAGGTGGCCCAGGCTGAGGCGAACCAGGTCAAGACGCAGCTCGATGTCGACAAGTATCGACCGCTCGCAGAGCAGAAGGCCGTCACGCAACAGGAATACGACAACGCCACGCAGGCGAATGTCGTGTCGAAAGCGCAGGTTGAGGCAGCGAAAGCCGGCGTTGAGGCAGCACGCGCGCAGCTCGCTCATGCGAAGGCGCAAGTGGGCACAGCCAAGGCCGGCATCTCGACCGCCAAGGGTCAGCTTGAAAACGCTAAAGCAACCGTTAATACGGCAGTACTGAATCTCGGTTTTACAAGAATCACAGCGCCAATCGATGGAATCGTTGGCATTGCCACGGCGCAGGTCGGGAACCTCGTTAACACGACGAGTGGTCCTCTGACGACTGTATCGACTGTGGATCCGATCAAGGTTTATTTCACGCTGAGCGAACAGGAATATCTCGGTTATAGCAGAAAGAATGGGCAGTTGGACCAGCTCGAGCTGATTCTGGCTGACGGGACGACGTATCCGGAGCAGGGCAAGTTCTATTTCGCGGATCGAGAAGTGGATCCGAAGACGGGGGCGATTCGGATGGCGGGCGTGTTTCCGAATGCCGGGAATCTGTTGCGGCCGGGGCAGTACGGACGCGTGCGCGCGGTCACGAGTGTGAAAGAGGAAGCGCTGCTCGTTCCGCAAAGAGCGGTGACGGAGCTACAGGGTATTTATCAGGTGGCCGTCGTTGACCCGAATAATCAGATCAACATTCGTGTAGTGAAGCTCGGTGAGAAGAGCGGAGCGATGTGGGTTGTTGAAGACGGACTCAAGCCCGGCGAATCAGTCGTCGCCGAAGGAACGTTGAAAGTTAGACCCGGCATGACCGTATCGCCGAAGCCGTACGTTAAGAGCAGCGGACAGTAATGGCATATCTCTGCGCAACCTCTGCGTCCTCTGTGCCTCTGCGGTGAAAAAATGACCATAACCGCAGAGACGCAGAGAACGCAGAGGTCACGCAGAGAAGAAGTGAGCAAAATAAATGATCTCTAATTTCTTTATCAAACGTCCGATCGTTGCGATTGTGATCGCGATTCTGACCGTGATCACGGGACTGATCGCGATGTCGGGTCTGCCGCTGGCGCTCTTTCCCGAGATACTGCCGCCGCAGATAATCGTCTCGACCAATTACACCGGCGCAGACGCAGTCACGATCGAGCAATCTGTCTCGACGCCAATCGAGCAACAGATGAACGGCGTCGACAACATGCTGTACATGCAGTCGATCAACGCGAACGACGGCAGCCAGCAGTTGCTGGTCACGTTTGGCGTCGATACTGATGTCAACATCGATCAGGTCAACGTTCAGAACCGACTGGCCCAGGCCCAACCAAATCTCCCGACGGATGTAAATCAGTTCGGCCTGACCACCCGTAAATCCACGGGCCTGCCGATGCTCGTCTTCTCGCTCTACTCGCCGAACCAGACTTACGATTCGCTCTTTCTCGCGAACTACGCAAACATCAACATCAACGATGTGCTCTATCGCGTGCCGGGCGTCGGCGAGGTCAGAGTGTTTGGTTCGAGCGACTATGCGATGCGCATCTGGGTAAAACCAGACGTGCTCGCGAAGCTGGGCCTCGGCGTCCCCGATCTCGTGAACGCAGTCAAGCAGCAGAGCAACGTGAATCCTTCCGGTCGTGTCGGCGCCGCGCCCGCGCCGGCAGGAATGGAAAAGACTTACACGGTTCGCGCGCAGGGCCGTCTCGAAACTCCTGAAGAATTCGGCCAGGTCATCGTGCGCGCCAACACGGACGGCTCGGTTGTGCGTTTGAAAGACGTCGCGCGCGTCGAGCTCGGCGCCCTCAACTATCAACAGAGCAACCGCATGAACGGTCAGCCGAGCGTGATCGTCGCCGTCTTCCAACAACCCGGCTCGAATGCACTCGCAACCGCGAACGCTCTCAGGAAAACAATGTCAGAGTTGAAGCAGCGCTTCCCCAGCGACCTCGATTCCGCGGTCGTGTTTGACACAACACGACCCGTAAGCGAGGGCATGAAGGAAACAGTAACAACGCTGCTCGAAGCGATGGTGCTCGTTATCATTGTCGTGTTTTTGTTTCTGCAAAACTGGCGCGCCACGCTCATTCCAGTCATCGCAGTTCCAGTGTCTTTGATCGGAACGTTTGCCATTTTTCCGCTGCTTGGTTTCTCGATCAACACGCTTTCGCTGTTTGCATTCGTACTCGCGATCGGACTCGTCGTGGACGACGCGATCATCGTCGTAGAAGCAGTCGAGCATCACATCGAACAAGGCAAATCACCCCGCGACGCAACGATCCAGGCAATGAAGGAAGTCGGTGGACCGGTGATCGCCATCGCACTGATCCTCTCGTCTGTGTTTTTGCCAGTCGCATTCATGGGCGGAATTCAGGGACGGCTCAACAATCAATTTGCGACGACGATTGCAGTGTCAATGTTGATCTCGGCCTTCAACGCGCTGACGCTCTCACCGGCTCTGGCAGCATTACTGTTAAAGCCGCGAAAAGAATCGAAGGGCGTAGTCGGCCGTTTCTTCGGCGGCTTCAACCGCGTGTTCGACAAAGTGATGCACGGTTATCTCAACTGGAGTCACGCAATACTTCGCAAAGCCGTCATCGGCGTCGTGATCATCCTCGGCTTCACTCTTGCCGATGCCTACATGGGATACAAGATGCCGACGAGTTTTCTCCCCGAGGAAGACTACGGCTACGCGATGTTGCACGTGCAGCTTCCGCCCGCGGCGTCGCTCGAGCGAACGGACCAGGTGCTCAAGAAAGTCGAGACGATCCTCGCGCACACTGACGGCGTCGAGTATTACACGAGCATCGGCGGCTTCAGTTTGTTGAATCGCATTTCTGCGAGTTACCAGGGCTTCTTCTTCATGAGCTTCGAACCCTGGGACGATCGAACGTCGAAAGAGCAGCAGGCGCAGGCGATCATTCAGAAGATCAATGGCGAGCTGGCGACGCAGATTCCGGAAGGGATGGCGTTTGCTTTCATGCCACCGTCGATTCCCGGTCTTGGTAGCGCGGGCGGGTTCTCGCTATGGCTACAGGATCGCAGCGGAGGAACGCCAGAGTTTCTCGATCAAAACGTGAAGACGTTTCTTGCCGCGGCGCGTAAACGTCCGGAGCTCGCGGGCGTGATTACGCAATACTCAGCCGACGTGCCGCAGATCTTTGCGGACGTCGATCGCGACAAGGTGATGAAGCAGGGTGTTGAAGTCGCCGATGTGTATCAAACACTGCAAGCGTATCTCGGTGGTCTATATCTCAACCAGTTCAATCGCTTCGGCCGGCAGTGGCGCGTGTTTCTGCAATCGGAAGGCGAGATGCGACGCACCGAACAGGACATCGGGAATTACTACGTGCGCAATAAAGACGGCGAGATGGTGCCGCTGTCAGCGCTCGTAACCACGCGCAGCATCACCGGACCTGAATACACGAACCGGTTCAATCTATATCGCAGCGCGCAGATCATCGGGGCCGCTGCGCCCGGATACAGCTCGAGCCAGGCGATGGCGGCGCTCGAGGAAGTCGCACGCGAAACGTTGCCGCGTGAGATGGGTTACGACTGGGCCGATCTTTCATACCAGGAGAAACAAACCACCGGCGCAGCGATGAAGTCACTCGCGCTCTCGCTCATCTTCGTGTTTCTGATTCTCGCTGCGTTGTATGAGAGCTGGTCGCTTCCGTTCTCGGTTTTGCTGACAGTTCCGATCGCTCTCTTCGGCGCGTTTGCCGGACTGTTCTTAAGAGGTTATGACCTGGGCGTCTACTCACAAATCGGTCTCATCGTCGTGATCGGACTCGCCGCGAAGAACGCGATTCTGATCGTTGAGTTTGCGAAGGTTGAGTTTGAGAAAGGACGCGATTTGTTGGACGCAGCGTTGGAAGGCGCGCGATTGCGACGACGACCATTGCTGATGACTTCAATGGCGTTCATCGCGGGCTCGTTGCCGCTGTGGTTTTCAAGCGGCTCGGGTGCAGAAGCGCGAAAGATCCTCGGAACGGTCGTCGTTTCGGGAATGTTGGCCGACACGCTAATCGCGAGCTTCTTGATCCCGGTGAGTTTCTACGTGGTCGAGAAAGTATCCATGCGGTTCGGCAAGAAGCACGGCGAAGAAAGCGGGACCACACAACTGCAACCCGCATCAGGAGACTAAGAATGGTTAGTAACGAAACAATAAAACATTCCCACGAAAACAGGCAGAGATCCTGGGGTGCCAACCTCAGGCTCCGTTTATTTGCCTGCCTCGTGGGCCTGTTTTTCCTACTGGGTACTGTAAATGGTCAACAGCAGCATTCTTCCACAATTCAACCCCCGACGAACTTCCGCGGCGCGGATCCGGTTTCGGATCAAAATTCGATTGGCGATCTGAAATGGTTTGAGGTCTTCAAGGATCCCGCGTTGCAGGATCTCGTCAGGACCGCGATGGTCCGTAACTACGATCTCCGTGCGGCTGTTACGCGCGTGGATGCGGCGCGAGCGAATCTCGGTCTCGCACGTTCGGAGCAGTTTCCGCAGTTTGATCTCAGCACTGATGTGACGAGCACGCGCGCGTTTAGAAATGGTCAACTAGCGATTCCAGGCCAGGGTGGAAGATCGCGTAGCTTCGGCAGCGTCGTGCTCAATCTGTTGACGTTTGAGCTCGACGTTTGGGGACGCGTGCGCCAGCAAACAAAAGCTGCCCGTGCCGAGCTGCGCGCTTCGGAGGAAGATCGTAAAGCGGTGATGACGACGGTGGTTAGCGACGTCGCAACCGGCTATTTCAGTCTGCTCGAGCTCGACAGCGAATTGGAGATCGCGAAGCGCACGCTCACGGCGCGCGAAGAGTCACTTCGTCTCATCCAGTTGCGGCAACAGGGCGGCCTCGCGACGATGGCGGATGTTCGCCAGGCCGAAGAGCTCGTGTACCAGGCGACACAAACTATTCCCGATACCGAGCGTCTGATCGCGCAGACTGAGAACCAGATCAGTCTGTTGCTGGGAAATAATCCGAGTGAGATTTCGCGTGGCAAGCCGCTGGCCGAGCAGGAAGATCTGCCCGCGATACCGCCCGGGCTTCCGTCGTCACTGCTCGAGCGGCGTCCTGACATACGCGCGGCTGAAGAGAACCTTGTGGCCCAACAGGCGCTCGTCTCTGCGGCGAAGAAGGCTTACTTCCCGCGCATCAGTTTGACAGGGTTACTGGGATTTCAGAGCGATCAGCTTTCGAGTTTGTTTACCGGCCCAAGCCGCGCGTGGACGTTTGTGCCACAGATCACTCAGCCGCTGTTCACTGGTGGACGACTGAAGTCAGACGTGAAGTTCGCGAAGGCGCAGCGAGAGCTGGCGGTGATCCAGTACCAGCAGACGATTCAAAATTCATTCAGAGAGGTGTCAGACGCGCTGGTCCAGTATCGAAAGGTCAAAGAGATCCGGGTTCAGCAAGCGCTGCTGGTTGATACTCTGCGCGATCGATCGCGCCTGGCTTATCTGCGATATGAGGGTGGCGTCGACTCATTGCTCAACGCTCTCGACGCCGATCGCGAGCTATTCAACGCCGAACTCGATCTGACTCAGACGAAACGCAACGAGCTGTTGTCGCTGGTGCAGCTCTACAAAGCGCTCGGTGGCGGCTGGCAGTAAGTCGTTTGGACAGGATTTACAGGATTTTTCAGGATTTACATGTTCATCCTGAAAAATCTTGTAAATCCTGTCTACAACAGATCTGCAACAACAAACGTGAGTGCGATAACGACTAGCACGACACCACCGATTAGATCTGCTTTGATCCGTAAGAAATTTATTGCGGTGTGACCTAATCGTAACCCAGCCAGTGAAAACAACGAACTCATCACACCGATGATCGTGACGGACAGCAGTATCGGAAAACCAATCATCCCCAATGTCGTCCCGGCGATGAGATTGTCTAAGCTCAGCGACAACGGTAACCCGAGCACCATCCATCGATCCGTTTCTCCCGTTTCCGTTCCCGCACAACGCTTCGCGATATAGATCACGTAAACACCGTACGCGCACAACAACAACGGTCCGATATGCTCAACCCACGGACCAACAAACTCGAGCAGCGACTTACCTATCAACAACCCAATCAACGGCGCGAGCGCATCACAAACACCAAAAGCAATCACGATCTGAAGCTGCCGCAAGCGACTGAGCTTCAACGTACCAAGACCAACGGACACGCGGAAGCTGTCGAGACTTAACGCAAATCCCAGTAGAAGCAGCGTTATCATATTGCCATCCGCCAGATCTTCCCCGTTGCCGGTTCGGCTTCGAGGCCACCATTCTCGATCATCTCGAAACTTCCAAAGTCGAGAACATACAGCGCGCCATTGTTGATTTGCACGTCGATCGGTCTTAGTAATCCATCCTGCACAAACGGGTGCATGGTCCAGTCACTCGTATCGACTCGCACCACCGAACGTCCAACCTTTGGACCCGAAGGCGCAGTCATCGGCGCCTCATCACCAAACAGCGCAACGAACAAATCTCCCGCCGGTCCAACTGCAAATTTCACCGCCGCAGTATGCGTGGGGAAATTCAGCAAAGCCTTTTCCGGCGGGGGCAACTCATCATGATTCGCGATCAGAAACGAAGGCTGAGCGCCACGTTGCGGCTGAAAACGAGGATCCGTGATCGGCACGTCGCCGATAAAATCGGGCCAGCCATACCACGCACCTTTACGCACTTCAAACAGCATGTCAGGCACATTCCCAACCGGACGACTGCCACGATCGTCCGCTCCCTGATCGACTGCGAGTAGCCGGCCGTCAGGAAGAAACCCAAGCCCGTAAGCATTCCGTAGTCCCCACGCCACGAGCTCGAGTTCTCTTCCATCTTCATTGCAACGCATGACCGAGCTTGTGCAAGGTAACTGCGCCTCAACACGCTGCCCGCGCTCCGTGCGAACACCAAACGGCGAGAACGCTCCGGTCTCCGTGCGTGCGTTTTCACCATGAAGCGGATCGCGCGTCTCAACATTCACGCCATTCAACACGAGATCGTAACCCGGCAGATCGTGACCGTGCGGCAAACGACGCAACCACCCGAGCTCATATGCGTCGAGCCCGATGATACCGGTGTTCGTCAGCGCGCCCTGACTGAAATAAAGCTTCTCATCAGGACCGAAGACGACCATGTTTGTATGGTAGTTGCCCGGACCAGGCAGGTTATCGAGGACCACGGACAGCAGCTTACCGTCGAGATCAAAACAACTGATCCGCGCGGGATGCCCGCCTTCGGAAACATACAAGCGCCCGCGATGGAACGTGAGCCCGTTCACCGGTGCGCGCAAATTCTCGATCAACAACTCGCGTTGCGCGCCCACACGCCAAACGCGACCGCCCGGCGGCGCGCCGCCAAATGGCAACCCCGACTCCGCGACGTACATTCCACCAGCGTCGTCGAAGGCCAGACTTGTCGGAAACGAAAACCCGCCGGCTACGAGATCAAGCATTTTGTCCGCTCAGGAATCTGGTGTTCTCTGTGTCTCTGTGGTTCGCTATTTCTCAGAAACAAATTAACCACCGAGGCACAGAGAACACAGAGGTTGCACAGAGAAGAATGCGCTTATGTCAATGGAGCACCTGCCGCGAGCCACGCGAGCAGCACGTTTCTCTTGTCGCACGACATGTCGCGAGTTACAGGCATGTAACGCGGATCCGTCATTGGATAAGTCAACACGGTCTCGAAAGCCTGGATGTTCTGCTGGTAGGTCTTTGGATCTGCCAGACCGCCCGGTTTAAAGAGACTATCCATGAACGGATAGAGCTTCGCATACTGCAAGAGAAACGGCGCCACACTGGCCCACGTCGGCGGTCCCTGGAACATGTCAAACACGAGAACACTCAGCGCGCCATTATTATCCGGTGGAAAACTCGGATCGTTATCCTTCGCCCACGTGAACGAGACGTTATAGACCTGCCCGTCGATGAAATCTCGCGGATTGTCCGGATCGTACGCATACAGCTTGAAAATCGCGCGCCCGTCTGGTCCAGTGGTGACTGACGGAGGGAACGAGAGTGCTGATGCAGGTGTAGCGACCGGCACCATCGCAGTCGGCACCGGCGGCTGAGGCGGTGGTGGTGACAATGGTGGCGCTGCGGAAATCGGCGCAGGCTGCAACAGATTGCCGTTCAGCTCCAGAGTAATCTCCTGCCCACCCGCCGGTTCACCGTATTGAGTCGCGAAGAGCTCGACGTCAGCAACCTCGCCGGGATTCAGGCGGTAGACGATCTGCGTCGCGTTGATGTAAGTGCAGTTCGCGCCTTCGCCAAGGGAAACTGCGGCAGGATTACCTGGATTTGGCTGCAGGATGCCGAGCGGTGTCGAGGCAAGCAGACTGATCTGATAGGGAGTCGCGGGAAATTCCTGAACACCGGCATTCGTCTCGTAAGCAGTTTGAGAATAGTCGTACTCGCCGAGGATATTCGGGCTCCCGCTCGGTGGAACTATCGCTACCTGCAACGCTCCCAGATTAGGAGGTGGACCCATCGGCGTCGTTGTCGGAATACTGTTGCCGAGATCGACGGTCACTACCTGGCGGTTCTTGTCGACCTTAGCGTAGCCAAACGAGAGTGGACTGTTTGCTCCGGCGGGCCGGAGCGCGCGACCGATGACGAAGTTCGGTGGCTCGCCGTCGAAGGCTGGTCCAATCGTGCCGACGATTCTTCCCTGGTTGAACTGCGGCGACGTGCTGTCGTCGTTGTAACCGTCGACGACAAACTTGATCGAGAGCGTGTTTGGGCTGATGCTCTGCAACTTTAGCAGGAGCGGCGATTGAACGTAACTCCAAACGACGTTATCGAGCACGGATTGGAAGTAAGCGCTGAACATCGAATCGGGTTTGGGGTTGGTCGTTGTTCGCACAAAGATGTCGTTGAAGTTAACCGGTCTGAAATCGCCCTGGAAGTATTCACCGTCAGAGATAGCCACCTGCAACTGGAGTCCAAAGATTTGCGAAACCATCTGCTGCTCGGTGTCGAGATCGACGAGCTTCGCAGGAACAGGGCTGTCGGTGCTTTCGACCTTCGCATTGACGATCGGATCGCCTGACACCGCGCCGTTTTCGTCGAACGCGCTTTTCACCGTGCAGTTGAGAAACTGCCAGAAGTGATTGCCGTTCGGGTTCCATGACGGGAACGGATTGGTTACGGTCGGCTCGAAGTTGCTGGCCGTGTTATTGACGGTTGAGGGTTTGGCAATAAAAGTCCCAGCGAAGTGCAGGCGGGGAACGTCGAGGTAACTCATGTGATCTCCTTTTGTGCCTCTTTGTGGCTAAAGACAACTCCGGCCAGCCAGAAGAGGCCGGCGATAAGCAAAACGATTCCGAACATCAGGGCCGTGTTCTCCAAATTCGCGACCGCCGCGCCGGTCAAGGCGTAAAGCAGCGCAGGCGGCAGCGAGCCCGCGAACGAAGAAAGGATTAGCGCTCGCCACTTCATCGATGAAGCGCCGGCCATGATCGCGACTGTCTCGGCCAGCAACGGCACCGGGCGCGTGACGATAATCGCAAGCGTTCCCCAGCGCGCGAGAATGCTACTTGCGCGCTCGCGTTCAGCAGGCGTCACCGCACGCTCCAACAGCGCGCCGCCGTGCCGTCCGATCGCAAAACCAAACACTGCGGCGCCAACACTCCCGAGCAGCGACAGCATCGTCCCCCACAACACACCGAAGAGCGCGCCATGAGCAACCATCACGATGCTCGACGGAACAGGCAGTACGACGTCAGCAATCAATAAACCGACGCCGATGCAAGCCGCCAAAACACCACCGTGTCTCATCCACGGTGTAGGGTCTGACAACAACGGCACCCCCAGCGCCTCCACGATCACAAACAAGATCGTGAAGCACGCGATCAGCGCCACAACTGTTAATAAGTAACGCTTCATTAGTTACCCTGGATTTCTCTGTGCAACCTCTGTGTTCTCTGTGTCTCTGTGGTGATTTCCGGTATCACAACCACAGAGACACAGAGAACACAGAGGTTGCACAGAGAAAACCTATTTCAACAGATTCATCAGCTCTACGGTCGTTCCAAACACGAGGCCACGGCCGGGTGCGGGCGACGTCTGGAAGTGTTCGAAGTACAGATGATTCGTCAGGTTCTCGAGACCGACCGTAAACATGATCCGGTGCTTTTCACCGCGCACCGTGTAACCACCGCGCAGCGACTGCACTGCAAATGAGCTCAAGCTGCGGAACGTGCCGTACTCAGTCGATATTGCAGCCGAGAGATCGAGTGGATCTGCGCGCCTCACCTGCCCCTGGTAGCGCAGCTCATAATCCACGAACCAGCGACGATCCAAACTATCGAAGCGAACGCCGTTGATCGTTCGTAGCGGCGTGATATTCGACAATGGCGCGTCGCTGGCAGAACCACTTAACTCAACCGGCGTATCAGACCGGTTGTAGAACTGCGACAACAATCGCAACGTGATCTCGTCAGGCGTGAGGTTCGTACCTTTCAACCAGCCAGTGGAACCGAAGGCGGAAATCACGCCTCGATGAGTTCCGAGGTTTACTTCGTACTGAGTCTCAACGCCCTGAATGCGTGCGCGCGCGGTGTTGACGCGCTGCACGTAGAGCACGCCGTGAAACGGAAAGAAAGGCGAAAGCGGATTGATACCCAACGCCGGATCGGGCGGAATGAAGATTGGTTCCGCAGCAGCCGAGCCGATGAAGTCTTTCAGATCATTACGGAAATAATTCGCCGACACATTCCACTTCGCGCGCTGCACTTTCACACCGAAGTCAAATTCCCTGCCGCGCTCGGGTCGCAACGCAGTGTTCGGAATCACGAGGACACTGAACGTCGGATCGCCAAAGTCTCGCAGTAAATAGCGCTCGGTTACTCCCGGCTCGCGATAACTCGTGCCCCAACGGAAATACGGATTAATCCCCTGCGGCAAACGAAACACTGCGCCCGCCGTGCCGGTCACGACAGTGCGACTGGTAGAAATCCCTTTGACGCCTTTCACGAGGTCAAGCACACCCGCTGCGCCTGACGCGCTGATTGGGCCAGGAGAAGCGAGTAGCTGTGCAAACGAGCGATCGAGCAACGTCGATTCAACGCCGAGTGGAAAGCCTCGCGTCACCTTCGCCTGCGTGTTCCAGTTGTCGACACGCAACCCGCCATTGAGCCGCAACCACCGGAACGGCTCATGCTCGAATAGGTTGAACCAGCCCCAGTTTGTGTAATCAGTATCGGGATTGCTCGCGCGACTGCTAATTGTTGTGAAAGGTGAAACGAGGTCAGTACGAGAAAACTCGTCCGCCGATGCATCGCGTAAGAAACCGACGCCCGTCGTCACGAGAGTGCCTACGAAGGGAGCGAACGTGGCTTGCACATCGACGCCGTGCGTTGTGATCGAGTTTTTATTTTCAGAGAGATTCACGCCGACAAAAGAAGACGCATTGCCGGTAAGTTGCGGCGAGAAACCCTGCGGCGAGCTTGGATCAGCGACGAGAGTCCAACTGCTGCCGAGAACGATCTGCGACGTTAAGGTGTCGTCAGGGAAAGAATATTTTTGACCATAAAAACTCGCAGCTACGCGCGGCAACCAACTTCGCAGCTCACGGCCCTCGTAACGCAATCCGTACTTATCGAGGCGGCGAAAGCTGTTGAACTGCCGTCGCGGATCAAACGGCGGCTCGATGAACGAGAAGCCAAGATCTTTGTGCTGGCTGTTCAACTGGCGATAGCGAATGCTGTGGTTCACACCCGGGAAAAACCAGACGTCCGCCTGATCGTTGAAGCCGTGTCCCTGGCTGTTTGCGACTTCACCGCCTGCGCCTAAACTCCAAACGGCGTAAGTACGCGCAACGTTGTTCCCCGCTTCGTTCCCCATTGCCGTCGCGAGGTTTCCCAGACGCACGACGTCGCTGAGCGGGATCTCTTCGTTACCGGTGTGATAAGCGTTCTCGCGAAACAGAGAACCGCCAAGGCGAGCCGCGAATTTCCCAGTGCTAAAATTCATCGTTGCCGCGCCGCGTCGAAAGCCGCCGTTGGTATGTAAGTCGCCGTTGAAGCGGAAGCCCAGTAGGTTGTCGCCACGCTCCTCGTCAGGAGTTAGCAAATTAATTACTCCCGCCATTGCGTCTGAGCCGTACAAACTTGATCCGGCGCCGCTCAACACTTCGCACGCTTCGAGTTGAACCACATCGACGATGCTTGGCGAGACCCCGGAAGTCGGATCGCTGCGCACGTTGTTGAGTCGCTCGCCGTCGAGAACGATCAGTAACCGGTTTGAAGCGAGCCCGCGCAGTCGTGGTCGTTCGAGTGCGGGATTGGAGTTGATGGTGATGAGATTTGGCGTGTGTTCGAGAGCTCGCGTGGTGGACGCCGGGCGACGCCGCTCAACATCGGATTGATCCGTAACGGTAACCATCTGTGGAGCGTCGGCGGCAACGCGCGCACTTCCCTTGCCGGCAGTCACAGTGATACTGCTCTCGATAATGCCGAGAGAAAGTGTGAAGTCTTCGAGATACGCTTCGTTGCGACGCAAGGTGATACTGCGCGTCGCGACTGCGAACCCGCCGCTCCTGATCGAAAGCAGGTAAGAGCCGAGCGCGAGCTGGCCCAGCTCATACTTGCCTTCCGAATTCGAAGTCGTTTTTAGAACGGCGCCGCTGCCGATGTTCAGCAGCTGCACGTCCGCATCGACGATTACTCCGCCCGCGGAATCGCGAATCGTGCCGCTAACTGTCGCGCCCGTAGAGACACTAAGGCCGTAAAGAAGTGCGATGAGGAGGAGCGATAACTTCAAGGTTGATAACCTTCGTCCATCCACTGTTGAAATAGTTGAATCTGATCGAGAGTTAGCGGATCGAACGGAGGCGGCGGCATACCACCACCGTTGATGCGGCCGTAGATGACCTGCGCGTTTGCTCTGACTTGATCGTAGTTGGTGAGATCAAACCGCCACATCATCTGGCCGGTGAACTGATTGAAGAGGGGCATGATGTCGTTGTTGAAGGAAACCGCCATCGTCATTTCTCCATTTGATAAAAACCTTGGACAGGATTACAGGATTTACAGAATTTTCAGGATTGAATCCTGTCTAACTTAGACCATAAATTCTCAGCACGCCGCCATCTCTGCCGAAGACCAACGCACCCGCGACGACGTAGTCTTTCCACACGGCGGCGCCCAGGCAATAACCGTAGCCTCCGTTGTAACCATCAGTCTGCATTCCCAGGTCGTCCCACCACAGCAGCTTTCCGTCGTTCACATCGAACGCGTAGATCGCGATCTTGCTTGTCGTACAAAACACGACGTCGTTGACCACCGCAGGCGAGCTCAAACCACACTCGCCCGCGCTCGTGTACATGCCGTTGAAGATGCTGTTGGCGTTGTCGATGTGCGTGCAATTGACGTATTTGCGCGGATCGCTGTTGTCCATCGGCCATGCGTCGGCCAGGTTTGGCGAATTGAAATCGAGCGCGCGCATGAAAGGCGTCGTTTCGTAATCAATTCCCGGTGAAGCGTTGTGATAGTTTGGGCCACCGAGGCCGATGAAGAAACGCGGCGAAATATTCTGCGAACCCGGATAAAAAGCTGCGGTATTGAAGGCGCCTGAAAAGTTCTCACCCGGCGTTTTATTCGATTCGTCATTGCTCACGGCGGGATTGAGCGCGTTGGGATCCGCCGGATGCTTGTCTACATTCTCGATCCACGTGCCGTCATTCATGTAAGGCAACATTTGTCGCCACTTAATCAATTTTAGAGTGCCGGCATCGAGCACGAAGAAGCCGCCGTTCTTGCACGTCATGATCACGACTTTCTGCGCGCCGAGATTTGTGATCACCGGGGCGCTGCCGATATCGATATCAAAATCGGAGTCGCGGTAATTGCTCTCGGCCGGCACCTGGAAGAAAGCTCTGAATTGACCAGTGGTGGCGTCGAGTGCGAGTAGTCCGTTGGAAAAACCGGGGCTCGGTAGCTCAGGCTTGAATGGACCTTCACTCCAGTTGCCGTCAGGTTCCGGTTGCTGGTTTCCCGTCGGACAATAAATGAGATTCAGCTCTGCGTCGTAGGCAATCGCGCCCCAGACAGAACAGCCCATCACGATCGGCTCACCGTCGAAAAGCGTGTAGCCCGGCGGTGGCGGAAGCGTTTGCACCGCCTGCGCCGGCAGGACGTTTGGCTGGTTAGGTACGTTGCGGGAAAACTGGTTCGTGCAGTAGATCCAATTAACCTTTCCGGTTTGCGTATCCAGACAAAATACAAAGCTGTAGAGTTGCGGGTTCTCGCCTTCACCACAACCGACATAAAGCTTAGCGCCGTCCGCTGAAACCACGGGCGAGGTCCAGATGACCGCTGCGGGATAACCCACGCCCACGCCGTTGTTGTTCGTAATCGGCTGGTTCTGGTTGTGGGGGGGCGCTATGTCTTCATTGCGCAGATCGGTCACCCACAGTAACGTCAGCGAGTCGGCGCTGAGACAATAAAGCTTGCCGTTGAACGCTCCGAAGTAAACGCGATTATTGAACACGAGCGGAGTGCAGCCCATACCGGTGAAACTGTGCGCGTCTTCGTTGTCGCTTCCGAGGTCCCAGCTAAAGGTGTTGACGGTCTGTCCGCTCTTGATGTCGATCTTGTGTAGCGCACCGCCGTTGCCGCCCGTCGCCTTATGGTAATTTGCGACGCCTACGTAGATGAATCCATCTGTTACGGCCGGAACGGAGAGTATTGGACCACCGAGCTCCAACGTGGCGAGGGTTTTGAAATTAGCCGAAGCCACTGTTGCGGTGTTGAGGTTGCTGTCAGAAACAAAGCCCGTGTGTGCAGGATCGCCGTGATACATCCACCAGCCTGACGGCGCGGGCGCCGCGGCCGGCGCGACTGCCGACGACATCAATCCGGTAGCGGCAGGCGTCTCGGGCGCTGCGGCGTTTCTGCGCTTCTGCAATGCGATCTCAGATTTCTTATCCATTAGTGCGCCCTCCGGTTCAAGCCCCAGCTAAAGTCAGACTGGCCTGCCCTGTAGTGACAACTCATGCAGCTATTGCCGCCTGCTCCAGCCGCATCGTTTTGAGTTTGAAAGTAAGTTTCCATCGTCGTGTTGACTGCGCCGATCGAAGGAAACGCAGCCCCCGCGTTTTGTGGATAGACACCGCCCTTCTGCATCAACTTGAAAGGCTTGTCCGTACCGATGCCGGGAACTCCGGGCCACTGCGTAACGACGAGCTGGTAGTACTGCCAGACGGTGCCCCTCAGCAGTCCCTGGTAGAAAGCATTGACGTCGCGTGTTGACTGGCCCGCCGGCGTGTTTGGAATCGGATTGACGCGCGTCACCTGCACCGGTGACGGTGTTGGCGTCGGCGTGCCCGGGGCCGTCAATGGCGGTTTGTAGTTGAAACCGTTCGGAGTCGGTGGATTGCCGGTGCCGTTGTTGAATGAATAACCGTTTGGTGGCGGCGATGGTTTCGGCGACACGTCCGGATCGGGTGGGACGTTATCTATTTGCTCAAACGTGGACCACACCCATTCGGTGAATGGATCGACCTTGTGCGCGATGTGAAGTCCGACGAGCAACACGGTCGAGGGCGTGCATTTTTGCGTTTGCGAATTGTAAATCTGCGCGTTGATCGCGTAGTAGCGTTTTGGGTCGTCGCTGGAAGTACTGATGCGCCACGCGGCTTTCACCATGATCGATCCGAGCGTAGACGTGGTCGTCATCGGCATCTGCACGCCAAACTCCTTGTTCTCTGCCGGCGCGAGGTTCTTCAGGAGATAGAGCCACGTAGATTGATCCTCGTCCTTCCCGCGAATGAAGTTGTATTCGGCTTCGTCGTAGCGAATGTCGAAATAGACGAAATTGCTTCGTTGGTCGATCAACGGAAACGAGAACGCCTCCTTCGTTTGCATGAGCGGCGTATCGCCTTTGGTCACGAAGATCAGGGTTTTCTGATCCGCTGATACGCCCGGGCACGGACTTGTCGTACTCGGCACATTCCATGCACTGGGCCGATCCTTCTGTCCGAAGAGGTCGAATGAGTCTTTATACGATCCCCAGACTACGGGTGTGCCGTTTGGCGCGCTGAAAAATATGGCTTGGTCATTGGGAATGTTTGGAACGCCACGCACGCTGGAAACGGGCCAGTTTAAGGCGATGAAAGATTCCCACGAGAA
>DASYFE010000003.1:0-55266 GCA_036498585.1 Pyrinomonadaceae bacterium
GCTCAGGTAGGCGAACCAAAGTGGCCAATGAGCCACTCAAGGGAGCAACTTTAGAAAGAGAATCGCACATCATCGATAAGCAAAACTATTCAATGAAGACGAAAGCACTATCAATGCTCGATTTTTCAGCAGCCTGCTAGACCCTTCACTATATCAACCACCATCGAAACATCCTCTGACAAACGCAGAATCTTTGCCGTATATAGGACCGTGGCGATCACTGTCGCCGACGTACACTCGCAACGGAAATCCTTCCTCTGGAATCGTCATAATTCCCCTCACAAAACTCTCCCCAAAACGTAGCCAATCCACACGATTGACAGACCAAGAAATATTCGACGTAACCACATTCAAAATCGCTGGCTCAAATTCCCCATCGCGCAGCAGCGTAAAGGTCTGCAAACCGTAGGATGAGAACGTCGTAATCCGCTAAGTAATCTGATAAGGATCGCCGTCCGAACAGTATGACTAACCAGGAATCGTCCCTCAGCTGGAAGAATACCCGCGCCGGTTATTAGACAGCCGATGAGGTTGACCGCCATTTCCCAGTGATCCCGAAAGCTAATACCGAAAGAGAGCCCCAACCAAATTGATCTTTTGACCCGGATAAACCCTCTGCACCCTAACGCGCCGACCTGAACATCCAACAGACGTAGAGCACTTTCCTCGCGTCGAATTTCACCTCACAGATTCACATGATCACCGCTGAGGAATTTTTGAAGTGCTAATCGCCAGCCGTGAATTAGAGGACTTTTTGTCCTAATCGATCATTTCCACTTTAGGGTTATTAATCCTACTGCTCGCCCTGCGATCGTCACTGCAATTCTTGTTGGAGCGTTGATCGTCAGCCTTACGCACGTCTCGTAAATTGTCAACTGCAAACGAAAAACCAAAAGCAAGGTGCTGCGCACCTGAAGAATTGAGACACGACACCCCCGCTTTGGGGCTGTCGCGTGCACGTTCGTTGACGCGCCGTGTCTGCGTTTGTGTACGTCAATTGCAGGAAGCATTTGCGCGTTTACGACGTTGACGCGTAAACAAAACTATATTCTTTGCCGAACGCGAGGAAAAACCGCTCATGACGGAAGTTAAAAGAATCAAATTCATTACTTTTCGAGTAACGCCTGACGAATACTCGCAGATCGAACGTGCTGCTTCTGAGTCAGATCTTGAGCCAAATAACTGGTGCCGCGACCTCGCTCTTAGTGTTGCAAATGGAGGTCAGAGGTCCACTATTAACGAGCGAATACTCCATACCGAAATCTCACAGTTGCGCTTTCTGGTTGTGCATGGATTCAGCGGGATATTTGGTCGCAACACTGCCGAGGCATCAACCTGGGACAAGCTGGTGACGCAAGCTGTTCAAAGCACGAAGGAGATCGTTATCGAGTTGCAGTCAGGGTCTAAGAGAGGTTAGAGATAACTTATCGCTCTCGCAACCTGATCCAGTGCCAATCAAAATAGTAGGCCCACTAGGGTTAAAAACCCTGTTTGCGCTTTTCGACTAGGGTTAAAAACCCTGCTGCTTTTTCAGACTGCGGTTCCCCTTTAGCTCGATTGTCAGTCGGCAGCCCGCCCGCACAACTCTGCGCTTCGCTTCGAGTCCGCCGCTTCGCTTCGGCCTCCGGTGTGCGGTCAGGCACCCAGCCGACTGTAATTGTCGCTAAGGGGAAAATAACTAATTGTCGCGTCTTACGCGCCATTTCGCAGACCGCAAGTTTTCTTGGCCCTCGCAAATTACTGTTAAACGCGCAGGATCTCTTGGCACTCCGCAGGTTTCCTTTCCACTTTTAGACACTCACTCGCTGGTCCAACCACAGGCAAACAAACTTACACCGCTTGAATTTCCTAGATACTTGCGAGGTTTCCGAACGCGAGCTCTGCAAAGGTATTCTTTGGCACAACCTTTGCCACTTACCACACCCGTTAATAGTTGCGGCCCTACAACCGCAAGCTGCTTTTGAAGAATCGATCATCAGTGGCCCACCATTGGACCACTCGATTCACGGAAGTCGGAGTCTCGATCTTGTAACCATGACTCCGATAGACCACGCGAGAGTCTAGTCTTGCCCCTCTAATTCCCACCCTCGCGTCACGGACAAAACCATAGCTTGGAAGGAACCTCGTTCGCGGAACGCGGAAGAATTCTGTCTCTTGAAGACCGCAGAAATTCAACTCGGATGTTTCCGCCGAAAACGATCCCGAAGCGAGGGCAAAAACTGAAACCAAAACAGCGAGGCCAACGAGCTCGCTTATGACCTTAGGAGTTTGAATTTTATGTTGACTATCAGCCGCGCAATTTCCGCCGGGCAAGCGTCGAACTACTACAAGCAGGACTTCACCAATTCCCAGGACAATTACTACCGCGAAGCAGGCGAAGTTCAGGGCCGCTGGTGCGGCACCCTGGCCGAGGAATGGAACCTAAAAGGTGAGGTAACTACCGAGCAATACGAGCGCTTAGTTGCCGGTCAAGATCCGCACACCGGAGAGCAACTAATCCGCGTAGTTTCAGCCCGCGAAACGGTTAACAAGTTCGGCGACGAAATCACCACCAGCGAACACCGCGCCGCTTGGGACCTGACCATCAGTGCCCCGAAATCCGCTTCCTTAGCCCTGCTTGTCGGAAAGGACGGGCGTGTCCTACACGCCCACATTGAAAGCGGCGATGAAGCAGTGAAAGCGGTTGAAAAATATCTGCAAGCACGTGGCGGCGGCGACAAGTCCGCCATCACTACGGGCAAGATGATAGCAGCCCAATTTGTGCATACATCCTCACGTCCTGACCACGAAACCGGCTACGCCGCGCCGCAGCTTCACACGCACGTTGTCTTCTTCAACATGACCCAATGTGAGGACGGAAAAGTGCGCTCCGTGGACCCGGATCAGTTGTACAAGAGCCAGACATTTGGGACCGCTGTTTACCGCGCAAATTTTACCGAAAAACTGCAAGCACTTGGTTACGAAATTCGAGTTGATCCGCGCACCGGCGCACCGGAGATCAAAGGCTTCACAGAAGAATATTTGCAAGACAGTAGCCCCCGCCGCAAGGAAGTTTTGAAGGAAAAAGGAAAGATGAAAGAGCGCCTGGAGCGCGAAGGAAAGACCGTCTCAGACAACGCGAGATTGCAGCAAGCCGCCGCCCGCATTAATCGCCGCAGCAAAAACTTTGACCACGGCGAAATGCAGGAACGTGCTCTCGAAATGGATGCCAAGCACGGCAATCAGGCACGTCGTATCGTGACCCAGGCGCGAGGACGTTTGCCGCTCCGCGCGTCTCAAAACGACATTGAAAAACGCGCTCAGGAAGCCGTGACTTTTGCGTGCGCTAATGCTCTCAAAACGGAAGCCGTGGCCGACATGCGCAACGTCTGGATCGACGCGTTGCGCCGCAATCTTGGCCTCACAAATCACGCCGCCATTGCTGCCGAATTGCAGCGCCGACAAGAGAGTGGCGAGCTCAAACCGATCACTCGCCCGCAACGTCAACCCGCAACCACTACCGCGCGCATGGTGGCAATGGAAAAGCAAAATATTCAGACCATGCTCGACGGCAAAGAGAGCCGTCCTGCGATGGTTGAAGCAGAGCGCGTCAAGGAACTTGTGACCACCATAGCCGAAGGCCAGCAGCGCACTCTAAACACGAAACAGCGAGCGGCGATTGAACTGATTCTTTCCAGCAGAGATCAGATTATTGGTCTGCAAGGCGGTGCTGGAACGGGCAAGACAACGGCACTGTCCGTGCTGCGCGAAGCAGCCGAAAAAGAAGGCTATCAGGTGCGCGGGTTTGCACCCTCCGCTCGCGCCGCGCAGCAGCTTGGCGAAAGTGGTATTGAGACAGAAACCATCCAATTGTTTTTGCGCCGGCGAAAGCAGCCCGCCACCCAAAGTCGCCTCTACGTTTTAGATGAAAGCTCCCTCGCCAGCACGCAGCACATACACAAACTAATTCGCTTGCTGGAACCCGAAGATAAAGTGCTTTTCGTCGGTGACGTGCGCCAGCATCAGGCCGTCGAAGCAGGCAGCCCGTTCCAACAACTTCAAGAGCACGGCATGACCACCGTCGCACTGACTGAGAACGTCAGACAGCACGATAAAGACCTTAAGCAAGACGTCGAGGACATAGCAGCCCGCAACACGCCCGGAGCAGTGGCCGCACTGATCAGCCGAGGCAAGGTGATCGAGATCGTGGATGAACGCGAACGCTTCGAAGCCATCGCCCAGGACTACGCCAAGAGTCCGACCGGCACGCTTGTTATTTCGCCCGCCAACCGCGAACGTTCCGAACTCAATTCGATTATCCATCGGGAATTACAGCGCGAGGGAATCGTAAGCAGCAAGGATCAGCAAACGAAGGTCTATGTCGCTCGTCCCGATATGACCGGACCCGAACGCACCTTCGCCAATTCCTACCGACCCCACGAAGACATTATCCGCTACAACTCCGCGAGCGATAAGTTCAAGGTCAAGGCAGGCGACTACGCAAAAGTCATAGATACCGACCACAAGACAAACAAAATCACCGTCTGCTTCTTGAATGGCCGCAAGCTCACCTATAACCCGACGCGGCTATCCGGCGTGAGCGTTTACTACGAGTCAGAGCGAGCCTTCGCCGAAGGCGACCGCCTGCAAATACGCGCTCCGTTTAGAGAGAAACGAATCGCTAATGGCGGACTCGGTACGATCACGAAAATCGAACCCGACCGAATACGCCTCACGATGGATAGTGGGCGCGAGGTTAGCGTTGATCTTCGCAAGTTTCGACACCTCGATTACGGCTACGCCGTCACCAGCCATTCCGCGCAGGGACTAACTTTTGATCGCGTTCTGATCAACGCTGACACAAAGGAATCCGTGCGCCTACTCAATGATCGCATGGCCTACGTCGCAATTTCCAGGGCCAGGTACGACGCACTGATCTATACCGACTCCACGCAGAATCTATCCGCAGCTCTCAACCGTGGAATAGACAAGGAAACGGCGCTTGGAGCGATACAAGCAGACGAACGCGAGCGAAATGACCGCGAGCAGGCAGTGATTAAAGAGCCTCCCGCTCCGCAGCAGCAGCCACTACCATTCGATCACAGCTTCGATCAACGTCCCACGCATCCAGAGCCAGCACAGACCCAGGCCGCCGTGCGTCCGACTGAAGTCCCGATTGAGAATTCCAGAGCAAGGTATGAACCCGCGATCTCTACGGAATCCGCGCAGCATTTACAAGAAGCTCTCGATCGCGGCGTGAACCATGCAACGGCGCTTGACGCAACGCAAGACGACGCACATGAGGTAAAGAAAGATCGCGATAAATTAAGTCAAGATCCTCTCGCTTCGCAGCAGAAACGACCACTAGAACAAACTCCAACCCTCGCCGATCCGGCACCAACGAAAACCGCCGAGCTTGAGATTGAAGCCCCTGAAGTCGATCTTGGCGACCTGATTCTTTAGCCATGACAGACGAACTACTGACCCAAGTAGCTCGCGTCTGCGAGCGAACAAAAGATGAGCTGTTAATGCTGCTACGTTCCCACGAGTCGGCGACGAATCCAATCACACCGCCGCGAGAGTGGATGAGCGCAACTCAGCTAGCCGAGTATTGGCAGCTCTACAACGAAAACAGTGAGCCGACTACTGCCGGAATACTGAAGTGGGCCAAGCGACCGGCAGACAAGTTTCCACTGCCTCACGCCTACATGGGAGATCTCCTGCGATTCAATCGCGATGACGTTGATCGCTGGGCCAGGCAGGAAGCTGAGAGGCGGCGAGCACAAGCGGAAAAGCGTAGGTTAAAAATAGCGTGACTGCATTGTCGTTGAGCATTAATATCTGCTCACTCTGACGACTGCTAGCGCTTATGAAAACCGAGGAGAAACACGGATGGTCTATAAGCGCTGGAAAGGAAAGAAACTTAAGCCTAATGATCCTAACTACGACCGAGCTCGCTGGTGGATGGAGTATCGGCTAAACGGTCGCAGGATTCATAAGGCGATACCCGGAGCACGCACAAAAGCTCAGGCCGAGCGTGCTGAGGTCAGTGAAAGAGAAGCGATCTACAACCGGCGATATAACCATGCCACGGATATAGCATTCAGAGTTTATTACGACGAACACTATTTACCGTGGTTAAAGGGAAAGAAACCATCGCAGGTTGTCGATGCTGAAAGCCGCGTCAAGAAGTTAAAAGAGTTCTTTGGAAACCGGATGCTGAGCGACATTACAAGACGCGATGTAGAACGTTTTCAGACGACTCTACGCGGTAAGAAGACACCGCGAGAGGCCCCGCGCAAGGGCGCGACGGTCAATCGCTACGTTTACCTTTTGTCGGCAATTTTTTCGAGAGCAATTCGCGACGAAGTTGTCGACTTCAATCCTTGCAGTAGGTTTGAGCAGGAACCAGAAGCGAAGCGGGAACGCTATCTCACACCTAATGAGCAACTGAAGCTGATGGAAGTGCTTGTCGATGACTTAGAGTACTTGCGAGTACCGATCGAAGTCTCTCTTGGCACCGGCGTCCGAAAGCATACGGAGTTGCTGAAGCTGAAAATAGAAAACGTAAACTTCAGCGGCTTGTCAGTGTTTCGGCCTGCTAACGGGCGAGACGTAGAAGTAAGACCGAATTGGTTTCTTTTGGTGGACACGAAAGGCAAACGTCCTCGCCACCGCTTGATTCCGATGAATGGTCCAGTACGCGCAGCGTTGCAGAAAGTAATCGACAGCCGCACTACCGGAAATGTCTTTGACTACAAACAGACAGGAGTGAGCGCGAGCACGCTTCGACGCGGTTTCGAAAAAGCGTGCGAGCGAGCGGTAATACCCTTTGGTCTAACCATCGAAGGCGGTGTGATCTGGCACGATCTGCGACGTACCTTTGCGACCGAGTTGCGAGGGCGACAAGTGCATGAGTACGACATTTCCGATCTACTCGGCCACACGATCCAAAGCGTCACGGGTACCTACGCACGCAGCACACCCGAGGCGCTGGAAGATGCAGTCAACAGACTCACAGAACCGCGAGGCTCTGTGATTCAATTCAAAAGGAAGGCCAGTTAAAATAGTGTCACCATCTTAGCCCCATCTTCACGTTTGGGGTTGAGATCATTCACAGGGCTAAGTTGATGGAACACGTGAAAATATTAGGAAAAGGTATGGTGCCGAGGGCGGGAGTCGAACCCGCACGTCCTTTCGGACAACGGATTTTAAGTCCGCAGCGTCTGCCATTCCGCCACCCCGGCACACATTGGTCCGGTCATTCTAGCAAGCCTTTTGTCTTTCCGCTAAATCACCGTATCGTGAAGTAGTGGGTCAGTTTGAAAATACGCCGAAGGCGTTGGCTAATTTCAGCCCGGGGTTGGAGCGCCGCGACAACCCTGGGCTGAAATTCAAAATACACGCAATACCCTGAAAGGGTTAGGCGGTAGGCGAACCCTTACAGGGTTCAATTGATCGTTAACGACAAACCCCGGGTTCTCGCTGCGCTCGAACCCGGGGCTGGAATTAGCCAACGCCTTCGGCGTATTTTCAAACTGACCCATTACCTGTCGTGACATGATTTGAGCGGAGCCTTAAAGTAACAGTCGTCATGCCGGATCATAAACACATAGAATCCATTGAAGGCGGTCCGGAGCCTACCGATATCTTTCAACCTCATCTGCAGGGTGTCGAGTTGTTTGAAGATATGGACCTGGTGTTCCAGGAAGCACGCCAGTTAGCGGCAGGGGAACACCCGAATACTGGCGATCCAGAGTTGGACCAGGCTAAACGAGGTGTCGCGATAGTGACGCCCGGCCGGCTGATCATGCTTGATCCGTGTCCGGAGCGAGACAGTGTTCCAGAGAGTGAGCTCCTCCCGATGTTAGAAATGCTGCCGGCAAAATCTCCGCTAAACATCTCGGTAGTTTCATACACTCGCATCGAAGCGCTCCATGAGGACATGAACAAAGCCATTCCTTTCCGTGGCTACTTGCTAGCCTGGGCAACCGCCGGCCATAACGTCATCGTCTTCGAAGGTCACCCGTCGGCTTTCGACAGCGGTGTTCGCGATGCCGATGTGTTGCTCATGGACTCAGACATGCTGCCGTTTGTGCAGTTCAACTGGGTCGAAGCCGCATTACGCGTCATGCAGCCGGAAGGAAAAATATTTCTTCACGATCGCAAGACGTTTACTCTGTCGATCATTAGCAAGTCTGAGGACTCATCACAAGAATCAGAAGTTGACGTGAATTATGGTGCGCTCCTATTAAGAGGTTTGATGAGAGCAACGCAAAGCTCGGTCGAAGTTACGGCGGGAGAGATGGTTCCTGACCTATTGGATCTTATGACCACTTCAACTGACCGCGACTGGATCAGCAAAAACATCGAACGTGACAAAGTCAACGCCGGCAAAGTGATCGACATACTCCTTCACAAAGCCGGGTGGCGCTGGTACAACCCTTTCAAAACAACGGGAGTTTTGAAACTGCCAGTGCCTTTGGCCGATGGTAAGGTTGGCAAGTGGACCTTCACGCTAACGCTCACCAAAAACACCGCCGGCAAAAGACAACTGCGTATCGAGCGATAGACGCTTTCCGCCAACCCGACCAGATGTTAAAATCTGCCAATAGTGATGACGACCGCAGAAGAGCCATTAACCGAAGAGCAGGAAGTCTTCCTTAAACACATCCAGCGAAAGGGTCTGAAGCGCACGTCTCAGCGCGACCTGATTCTGGATGTTTTTTTGCGCACGGAAGAACACCTGTCAAACGAAGACCTGTACCAGCTCGTTAAAAAAGAAGACCCGACCGTCGGACAAACGACCGTCTATCGCACGCTCAAGTTGCTCACGGAAGCAGGACTCGCGCGCGAGGTCCGTTTCGGCGATGGGCGCGCGCACTACGAACACAATTACAAACATCAACATCACGATCACATGATTTGTTCGGAGTGCGGCAAGATTATCGAGTTCTTTTCGGCTGAGCTCGAAGCGATCCAGGACGCGATGGCCGCGAAGCATCACTTCGAGATCACGCAGCACCTGTTGCGCATCATCGGCGTCTGCGCCGAATGCTCGACGGCGCGCAGACTAAGCGAACGGACCCTCACCGCGCGCTCGTAGTTTTGTAGAAGTCTCCCCCGGATTTACACTAGCCAAACAGATTACACAGCGGTTGGAGGTTGGGTATGAGTGTCTCGATTACGTTTGAACCTTCCGGCATCAACGGTCTCGTCGCCGAGGGAACTTATCTCATTGACGCTGCACGGCGTATGGGCGCGCCACTCGGCGCCGGATGCACTGCGGGAAAAGGCGAGTGCCCGTCGTGTGTTGTTTCGGTAAAAGCGGGCGCGAATTTACTGTCACCGCCGAGTCTCGCCGAAGAGCAGCAGCTCGGTGCGGATCAGTTGGACCAGTCGTTGCGGCTCGCGTGTCAGGTTAAGATCGAGAACCACGGCGAGGTCGTGGTGATGGCCGCGACGCGACCAGAAAGATCTGAACCGGTCGATATGGGATCGGATCTGACGAAGAAATTCGGCACGCTGCCACTCGGCAAAAAACTTGCGACGTTGATGCAGTTGGAAGCGATCACGATGTCAGAAGCGTTTGACTCGGCGATCGAGAAGCCGCTCGCGTTTGGATCGAAGACGTTCGATGCGATCCTCAATAAGGCGAAGGCGCGAGGCGGGCAGAAGAAATAGGTGGGCGAGATTTTGTTAGATAAGATTACAGGATTTACGAGATTGACTCTGGTGCTCGCGGCCTCACTGTTGTTTTGGGGCTGTCCGAAGAGTGATCCGCCGTCGAAACCGCGCGCCACTGTCTCGGGTAGCACTCGTCCGATAACTCCATCGCCGCCAGTTGCGTTCAACGGCGATCGCGCGATGGACCACGTGAAGAAGCAGATCGATTTCGGACCACGACCGCCCGACACTGAGCAACTCGCAAAGACGCGTGCTTACATCACGAATGAATTGAAGTCGTATGGACTGACAGTCTCGCTCGACGAGTTCACTGCCAAGACGCCGCAAGGTGAAAAGAAGATGGCAAACATCGTCGCCGAGATCCCGGGTGAAACCAAAACACTAATCCTCATTACGAGTCACTACGACACGAAGTTTTACAAAGACATGAACTTCGTTGGGGCAAACGATCCGGCAGCGTCAGTCGGGACGCTGATGGAGATTGGTCGTGTGCTTGGCAGTCGTAAAGAAAAACCAAAAGTGACGTATCGACTCGTGTTCTTCGACGGCGAAGAGGCGTTTTGTGAAGGCTGGTCTGAGTGTGGCAACGAACAGAACCCCGATAATACGTACGGTAGCCGTCACCATGTTTCGCAACTGCGCGCGCGCAACGAGCTGGAGAATACGCGCGCGATGATCCTGCTCGACATGATGGGTTACAAGAACCTCGAGTTGGGCCGTGATCCGACGAGCACGAGGTGGCTGCAGGACATCATCTGGCAAACCGGACGCACGCTCGGATACGACAAGGTGTTTGTCGATCGTGAAGAAGGCGTAGGCGGTGACGATCACGAGCCGTTTATTGGCGCGGGTGTGGCTGCGGTCGACATCATTCAACTGACGTCGTATCCACACTGGCACCGTGCTGACGATACGATCGACAAAGTTTCAGCGCAGAGTATGAAGATTGTTGGTGAGACGATCCTGGCGAGTTTGCCGAAGATCGCTGAATACATCATCAAAAACAATCCGCAAAATGGTCCGAACCCAAAGACGATCCAGGAAGAATAGGAGGAGCGATGCTTACATCACCCGAGATACTCGTCCCGGTAGATTTTTCTCCTTGCTCGGTGAACGCGCTCAGAGTTGCTATTGGCATGGCAGCGCCCGAAGGCGATCTAACGTTGCTTCACGTCGTTGATGAGGATTTCATAAAATCCGCGGTCGCTGCAGGGATGGGGACTACTGACGATCTACGCGGACGTCTCAAGGAACAAGCGGAGGCGAGTTTTGCGAATGTGCTGGAAGGGATCGACACGGGTAACGTCGAGATCGAAAAGATGGTCGTCGTCGGACTTCCGTTTGTTGAGATTCTGAAGATTGCGCGTGATCTCGACTTGCCGATGATCGTGATGGGAATCAGAGGCCAGTCAACGCCCGCTGAAGAAATACTGTTCGGTTCCACAGCGGAGAAAGTGCTGCGCGGCACGCGCGTGCCGGTATTGTGCGTGCCGTATTAAGAAATAGGGATCTTGATTCGGATTTCTCTGTGCAACCTCTGTGTCTCTGTGGTTAATCTTGTAAGAATTTCTTAACCACAGAGAACGCAGAGGTTGCACAGAGAAGAAGCTCAAGCTATATGAAGAGAATCGCAGTCATTCCTGGTGATGGAATTGGTCCTGAGGTGGTGCGCGAAGCCGTTCGCGTGCTGCATCACCTGCAACAAGCCAACGGTCTCGAGCTCGAGCTGGTCGACTTCGATTGGGGCGCGGAAAAGTTCCTTCGCGACGGTGTGACGCTACCCGAGGGCGCGCTCGAGATGTTGACCGCGGAGTTTAACGCGATCCTCGCCGGCGCGTTCGGCGATCCGCGTGTGCCGTCAAACAAACACGCCGAAGACATTCTTCTCGGCATGCGTCGCGGTCTCGATCTGTACATCAACCTTCGTCCCGTGCGTCTGCTCAACGATCGACTCACGCCGTTGCTCAACCGCAAAACTACAGACATCGATTTCGTCGTCTTTCGCGAGAACACTGAAGGCGCGTACGTCGCCGCCGGCGGCTTTTTGAAGCACGGAACTGCCGACGAGATCGCGTTACAGGACGAAGTCAACACTCGTCGCGGAGTCGAACGCATCATCGTTGCGGCATTCGAGTACGCGCGCGCCAACGGTCGCAAGCGAGTGACGATGGCTGACAAGTCGAATGTGCAACGCTTCGGCGGCGACCTTTGGCAGCGTGTGTTCAAGGAAGTCGCAGCGGGTTATCCCGAGATCGCCGCGAATCACCAGTACGTCGATGCGATGGCGATGTACATGGTGCTCG
The DNA here is from genome assembly GCA_036498585.1 of Pyrinomonadaceae bacterium. GTDB lineage: Bacteria > Acidobacteriota > Blastocatellia > Pyrinomonadales > Pyrinomonadaceae > PSRF01. The sequence continues at coordinate 11,970 of DASYFE010000003.1, forward strand.
ATCCGTCGCAGTACGACGTGATCGTCAGTAACAATCTGTTCGGCGACATTCTGACTGATCTCGGCGCGGCGATTCAGGGGGGGCTCGGCCTTGCTGCGTCGGGAAATATTCATCCCGGCAGAGTCTCTTTGTTCGAGCCGGTGCACGGCAGTGCGCCGCCGCTCGCGGGCAAGGGAATCGCGAATCCGATTGGATCTATTCTGACCCTCGCGATGATGTTAGAATACCTGGGCTTCCAAACGTTGAGTAATGAAATCGAGGACGCTGTTCGCAGCGCGATCTCTGCAAATGAAACGACCAGAGATCTTGGCGGACAACTCTCTACAGAACAGGCAGGCGCGGCGATCATCGCGCGTCTCGGGAAGAAGTAAAGAAGTAGGAGTAAAAGAGTTATGACGAGCGTAGGGAAACTCACGACGAAGGCGATCGCGGTTATTGTGATTGTGGCGATGCTGGATGCGGTGGGAGTTCCACCCATGATCATGGTGCTGTTCACGGGGATGTGCTTCGTTATCTGGCTCTTTGCTCGTCGCGCGCAGTCGCGTGAAGTTGAACGCATCTTCGATTTCTATATCGCGGCCGATGCGGTGCTTCGTGAAGAAGAACGACGCTGGTACGGCTTCGAGATCTCGGAAGTGATCGAACATGGCGAGAGCCTGCTCGAGATCATGCCGGATCCGCCGCCGTTGAATTACTACGCGCTCGGCGCCTTATATCAACGACTCGGTAATCACGCGGCGTGTGCCGAATATCTTTCAAAAGTGATGGAAGACGAGCGATACGATGAAACCCATCGCACTGCGCCATCACCACAATTGCGCCGTTACGTTTCGATGCTGCGACGAATCGAGTATCAGCCATCGCTTGCGCCACAGACACTCGCCGCAGTTCGAAGTTTGGAACGGGCGCGACAACGGAATGCGAGCAGGCTGCTTTGCGAGAGTCGCGCACTCGCGGATGCACAGGTGTTGAAGGAAGAAAAGCCTGTGCCCGAAGTGACGCCAGCGAAAAGCGAGCCATTGTTCTCGCCATCTTTGCCGTTGAGTGAAATCTCTGCGCCGCCGCCAATCACGACGGTGCTGCACGACGTTTATCAGGACGAAACCAGGACCAGTAACTAACGCGACTTGTTCGAATCCCTTTCAGCGGAAATCATTGCGATCGGATCGGAGCTACTTGCGCCCGATCGCACCGATACAAATAGTCTCTGGCTCACCGAACAACTCAACCGCATCGGTATTGAAGTCAAACTCAAGACGATCGTCGGCGACGACGACGCCCGCCTCGAAGAAGCAATCGGAGACGCGGTGCGCCGCTCGAAAGTGGTGATCACCACCGGCGGTCTTGGCCCAACCGAAGACGACATCACACGCAAGATCACTGCACGCGCGCTCGGCAAACGACTGCTGCTCGACGAAGTCGTGCTCGCAGAGATCCGGCAGCGCTTTCAGAGTTTTGGCGTGACAATGCCGGAGCGAAATTCGCGCCAGGCGATGGTGATCGAGGACGCTGAAGTGCTGCCTAATCCAAACGGCACCGCGCCCGGAATGTTCATCGATCACAAGGGCGCGGCGATCGTTTTATTGCCGGGGCCACCGCGCGAGATGCGTCCGATGTTTGAGAATCACGTCGCGGAGAGACTGAGCGGAAGGGCGGGAAGTTTGCGTGTCGTGCGACGGATGTTGCGGGTGGCGGGCATGGGCGAGTCGGCGGTTGATGAGAAGATCGCGCCGGTTTACACGCAGTACGACAATCCGGTGACGACGATTCTATTCAATCAGAGTGAGATCGAGATTCATCTGACTGCGCGCGGGCGCACTGAGAAGGAAGCTTCAGACTTACTCGATCGGTTGTCAGCGCAGATCGAAGAGCGACTCGGGAATGCAGTGTTCTCGTTTGCTGGTGAGACGATGGAGGAAGTCGTTGGGTTGAAGCTTTCTTTAGGTGGGTACACGCTCGCAGTTGCAGAGAGTTGTACCGGCGGTTTGCTGGCGCAGCGGATCACAGACGTGCCTGGGTCGTCGAAGTATTTTATTGGTGGCGTGATCGCGTATGCGAACGAAGTGAAGACGAAAGAGTTGGACGTCGAGCCGATGATGTTGATGGAGCACGGCGCGGTGAGTGCGCCGGTTGCGGAAGCGATGGCTGAAGGCGTTCGCAAACGCATTGGGACTGATTTCGGATTATCGATCACGGGCATTGCCGGGCCGGGTGGAGGTACGGAAGAGAAGCCGGTCGGGACGGTTTTCATCGCCCTCGCGGATGATGTGAAGACAGAGCATCGCCGGCTCAACGTCCCTGGCGATCGCAATCTGATCCGCTGGCGTTCGTCGCAGGCCGCACTCGATATGTTACGTCGCAGATTGCTTTAATAATCCTGTCAATCTTGTAAATCATGGTAAATCCTGTCACAAGATTTCATGATTTACACGATGGACAAGATTATTTTGGTTGTTGTCGCCTATTTGCTCGGATCGATTCCGTTTGGGTATTTGATCGTGCGAGGGAAATCGGGAGCTGATATTCGCGAGACGGGATCGGGTGGGACTGGGGCGACGAATGTTTCGCGGCGGGCAGGTAAGGCCGCGGGTGTGTTGACGTTGTTGCTCGATGCGGCGAAAGGTTGTGTAGCGGTGCTGATAGCGAGGGCTGTTTCGGGTGAGGATTGGGTGATTGCGGCGGCTGCGATTGCCGCGCTCGTGGGACACATTTTTCCGGTGTGGTTGGGGTTTCGTGGCGGCAAAGGTGTGGCGACGGGCGTTGGAATATTTCTTGTGCTCGCGCCGATCGCGCTGTTGTGCGCAGGTGTCGTCTTCGTTGCGATCGTGGTGTTGACGCGTTATGTATCGCTTGGTTCGCTAACTGCTGCGGTGCTGATTCCGGTGCTTGTGTGGGTTCTATCTGACTCGCAACCTTTATTGGTAGCGGCGGTTGTTGGAGCAGCGCTGATCGTGTTTGCGCATCGCGGCAATATCCAGCGTTTGGTGTCGGGAACGGAGTCGCGGTTCTGAAGGATGAAGCAGATCGCCGTCATCGGAGCGGGGAGTTGGGGCACCGCGCTGGCCGTGATTGCTGCACGCGCCGGACACAGCGTGCGACTCTGGTCTCGAAACGAAATAGTTGCTAGCTCGATCAACGAGCAGCGCGTGAACTCACGCTACCTGAGCTCGACGTCGATTCCGGATAACGTTACTGCAACCAGCGACATCCGAGCGGCGCTGCAAGGTGCGTCGATGGTGTTGCTAGCCGTTCCATCTCACGCGGCGCGAGAGACATTGCTCGCGATATCACCGCAATTACATGAAGACGCGATCATCGTCAACGTCGCTAAAGGCATCGAGATCGAAACCGGCAAACGAATTTCCGAGATCGCGAAAGAAGTAGTCACAGGATCGCACTCGTTTGTGACATTGTCGGGGCCATCGTTCGCCAAAGAAGTCGTTGCAGGCCATCCCACGGCGATCGTCGCTGCGAGTAAAGACGGCGCCGCGGCCCGCGCGGTTCAGAACGATCTGAGTTTCGAGAACCTGCGGATTTACACAAACGCCGATGTGGTCGGGACGGAAATCGGCGGCTCGGTGAAGAATGTGATGGCGATCGCGGCGGGCATGACCGCGGGCCTTGGCTTCGGTGCGAACAGTGTCGCCGCGCTCATCACGCGCGGTCTTGCCGAGATCACACGTTTGGCGCGACGCGAAGGCGCGCAGATGGAAACGCTGATGGGCCTCGCGGGCCTCGGCGATCTGGTATTGACGTGTACGAGTAATCTTTCGCGGAACCGCTTTGTCGGCGAAGAGCTCGGCAAGGGAAGGACGCTCGCAGAGATCACGGCCGAGCTGAGTGAAGTCGCCGAAGGCATCAACACCGCGCGCGCCGTCAAGAAACTCGCGGACCGCGCGGGCCTCGAGATGCCGATCACGAATGAAGTGAACGCAGTGCTTTACGACGGTAAGCCCGCGTGCGACGCCGTCGCCGAACTTATGAGCCGCCCGTTGCGCGAAGAGAATCCGCGTTAATCCGTGTCGATCCGCGGCTAAATCTAAAAGGAGCTGCTTTGCACAAAAACTCCTGAGAGCGTTCTACTCTGTGCAACCTCTGTGTTCTCTCTGTCTCTGTGGTGAGTTATTGCGGTGAATTAGTTAACCACAGAGACACAGAGAACACAGAGGTTGCACAGAGAAATCAATAGGTAGTTACTTTGTGCAAAGCCAAAAAGGAGCCCATCACAAATGTTGAAGATCGCCCCAAGGTGTTTGGCCTGTCTAGCCTTCGCTCTGATTCTTTCAGTCGTCCCAATCTACGCGCAGAACGGCACACCGCCCAAGCCGCCTGATCTCTTGAAGGCGTTACAGTATCGCAGCATCGGCCCATATCGCGGCGGGCGCTCCGCGGCAGTCACCGGTGTTCCATCGCAGCCGTTTGTTTTTTACTACGGCTCCACCGGCGGCGGCGTTTGGAAGACTACCGACGGCGGTATCAACTGGGAATCAGTCAGCGACGGTTCGGTCTTCGGGACGGGCTCAGTCGGCGCGATCGCTGTCGCTGATTCTGACCCGAATACGGTATATGTCGGCATGGGCGAGTCGCCGATTCGCGGCAACGTCTCGCACGGCGACGGCGTTTACAAGTCGAACGATGCTGGGAAGACGTGGAAGCGCGTCGGTCTTGAAGACACGCGACAGATTCCGCGCATCCGTGTGCATCCGAAGAATCCCGATCTCGTCTACGTTGCGGCGCTCGGCCATGTCTGGGGATCAAACGAGCAGCGCGGAGTGTTTCGTTCGAAAGACGGCGGCAAGACGTGGGAGAAGATCCTCAGCCGCGGCAACAAGGCGGGCGCGATCGATCTCATTCTCGATCCGACAAATCCAAACATCCTTTACGCAGGTTTCTGGGAAGTCTATCGCAAGCCGTGGACGCTCGAGAGTGGCGGCCCAGGCAGCGGGATCTTTAAATCGACTGACGGTGGTGACACCTGGAATGAGCTGACGAAAAATCCCGGTTTGCCGAAAGGCACGGTCGGCAAGATCGGCATTGCAGTCTCGCCTGCGAATCCCGATCGCGTTTGGGCCATTGTTGAAGCTGAAGATGGCGGCGTGTTTCGTTCAGACAACGGTGGCAGTAGTTGGGCCAAAGTTAACGAAGAACGTCGACTGCGACAGCGCGCGTGGTACTACACCCGCATCTACGCTGACCCGAAGAACGCCGACACCGTTTACATTTTGAATACCGGCTTCTATCGCTCGAACGATGGAGGCCGCACTTACACCGGCATCGGCGTGCCGCACGGCGACAATCACGATCTGTGGATCGCGCCGGACGATCCGAATCGCATGATCGAGAGCAACGACGGCGGCTCGAATGTTTCGTATAACGGCGGACGGAGCTGGACCGAGCAGGACCAACCAACCGCGCAGTTTTATCGCGTCGCGCTCGACAACGACTTTCCTTACAACGTCTACGGCGCGCAGCAGGACAACTCGACTGTGCGGATCGCGAGTCGCACGACTGAAGGCGGCATCGGCACGAGCGATTGGTACGACGTCGGTGGCGGCGAGTCGGGCTGGATCGCACCGTCGCCGAAAGATTCGAACATCGTGTTCGCCGGATCTTATGGTGGTTTGACGACGCGCTACGATAAACGCACCGGCCAGCTACGCGACATCAATCCTTACCCGAACAATCCGATGGGCTCGGGCGCGGATGTTTTGAAGTATCGCTTTCAGTGGAATTTCCCGCTCGTGTTTTCACCACACGATCAGAACAAGCTTTATGTCGCCGCGAACGTGTTGTTCATGTCGATGGACGAGGGCAGCAGTTGGCAGATCATCAGTCCGGATCTCACGCGCAACGACAAATCAAAACAAGCTTCGTCCGGTGGACCGATAACCAAAGACAACACGAGCATCGAGTATTACGGGACGATCTTCACAGTGATAGAGTCGCCGGTGCAGGCCGGAACGATTTGGGCCGGCAGCGATGATGGGCTCGTGCACGTGTCGCGCGATGGCGGCAAGAACTGGTCGAACGTTACGCCGCCGAAAGACATCATGCCCGAGTGGATTCAGATCAACTCGATCGATGCGTCGCCATACGATCCGGGCGCCGCGTACGTCGCGGCGACAATGTACAAGTGGGATGACAACAAGCCCTATCTCTATCGCACGAGCGACTACGGCAAGACATGGAAGAAGATCACGACTGGAATTCCCGATACGACGTTTACGCGTGTGATTCGCGAAGATCCGAACAAGCGCGGACTGCTTTACGCGGGTACCGAAACGGGAATGTACGTGTCGTTTGATAATGGCGAGCGCTGGCAATCGATGCAGTTGAATCTGCCGATCGTGCCGATCACTGACCTCGCGATTCAGAAACGTGAGAAGGAGCTGGTGGTCGCGACGCAGGGACGCGCGTTCTGGATTCTCGACGACCTGCCGGTGCTACACGAGATGATGGATAACGGTGGTTTCAGTTCAGCGAGCGAGACGCGTTTGTACAAGCCGAAGGAGAGTTATCGCATGCCGGGCGGTGGTTTTCCGCTTGGTCCAACGGCTACGCTCGGCAGGAATCCTGCGAACGGCGTTGTGGTCTACTACTCTTTGAAGGCGAAGCCGGCTTCGGACGTCGATCTGGAGTTTTTAGATTCGGCAGGCAAGTCGATCAGGAAGTTTACCGCGAAGGCGAAGGGCGAGGGTGGCGCGCCTGGCGGGCCGCCTGCTCAGCCTCCGGGTGAAGGTGGCTTTTTCGGTGGCGGCGGTGCGCCGCCGGTGCCGACTGACGTCGGGCTCAATCGTTTCGTCTGGGACACGCGCTATCCCGACGCGGTGCGATTTCCGGGGATGATTCTTTGGGCGGGCGAGACGCGTGGTCCAAAGCTGCCGCCGGGAACTTACCAGGTGAAGCTCACGGTCGAGGGCAAGACCTACACGCAGCCGTTCGAGATCAAGGCGGATCCGCGTCTGTCGACTACGCCGGCGGATTATGCGAAGCAGCTCGAGTTGAATTTGAAGATACGCGACAAGCTGACCGAAACGCACAATGCGATCATTCAGATCCGCGACGTGCGCAAGCAGGTTGAAGACTTGTTGAAGCGCGTTGCTGGTCAGTCGAGCTTCAAAGTTGTTAATGACGCGGGCACGGCGCTCAATAAGAACCTGACTGCGATCGAAGAGCAGCTCTACCAGACGAAGAACCAGAGCAGCCAGGATCCGTTGAACTTCCCGATCCGTTTGAACAACAAACTCGCGGCGCTCGGCGGTGTGGTTGCGAGTGCGGAGACCGCGCCGACCGCGCAATCGTATGCGGTGTATGATGAAGTGGTCGCGCAGATTGATGCGCAGTTGCAGAAGTTCGCGCAGTTGATGCGAACCGACGTGCCGGCGTTCAATCAGTTAGTGAAGGATCAGAATATTCCGGCGGTGGTGGTGAAGCCGCAGAGTAACAATCCGTGATTGACGCAAAACGAATAGCAGAGATAACAGACGCGAAACTCAGCGGTGATGGAACGCGGATCGTCACGGATGTAAGTCACGATTCGCGGCGTGTTGATAAAGGTGCGTTGTTCGCCGCTGTTAGTGGGGCGCTGTTTGATGCGCACAAGTTTGTAGCGCAAGTGATGGAAAAGGGGGCCGCGGGTGTGTTGTCGGAGCGTCCGGCGCCAGAAGGTTTCAACGGCGCGTGGTTGCAAGTCGAAGACATTCGCCGCGCGATGGCCCTCGCGGCTGCGGAGATCCAACAACATCCGTCACGCGAGCTGCAACTCGTCGGCATCACTGGAACCAACGGGAAGACAACAACTGCTTATCTGATCGCTTCGATCCCTGAAGAAGCGGGCGAGCTCGTGGCGATGACCGGAACTGTCGAATACCGTCTCGGCAAGGAACACTTCAAAGCCGATCGCACTACGCCCGAAGCGCCGGACATGCAGCGTCTGCTCAGGCGCGCCGTCGAGATTGGTTGTCGCGCGGCCGTGATGGAGTGTTCTTCGCAGGCGATGGACTTTCATCGTTGTGACGAGCTCGAATACGCGGTTGCCGTGTTTACAAATCTCACGCGCGATCACCTCGACTATCACAAGACGATGGAGAACTACTGGTACGCGAAGCAGCGACTGTTTGATGGTCGTCTCGGAACTCGCCCGCGCCACTCGGTGATCAATGTCGACGATCTTTACGGAGTTGAGCTTGCTGCATCGCTCGAAAAGGATGGGCTGCACGTGATTCGTTATGCGGTGAATAGCGATGCGAACGTGACTGCTCGCGATCCGGAGTTTTCGTTGAGTGGTATGCGGTTTCGACTCAAGACGCCGGCGGGCGAACGCGATTTTCATTCGCCACTTGTTGGTCCGCCGCATATCTACAACACACTTGCGGCGGTCGCGAGCGGACTCGCGCTCGGTTACAGTCTCGACGTCGTGACGGCGGCGCTCGAGAAGTGTACTGGCGCGCCGGGACGTTTCGAGCGCGTGGTGCACGACGGTGGTTTCTCGGTCGTGGTGGACTACGCGCACAGTGACGATGCCCTCTTGAATGTGTTGCGGACGGCGCGCGAGGTGGTGCAGGGAAAGATCATCACGGTGTTTGGATGTGGCGGCGATCGCGACCGGACGAAGCGAGCGCCGATGGGTGAGGCCGCGGGCAGCTTAAGCGACGTCGTGATACTCACGTCTGACAACCCGCGCACCGAAGATCCGGAGCAGATACTTTGCGACGCGGAAGAGGGAATTCAGCGGACGGGCAAACCGTATCGTAAGATCGCGGATCGGACCGAGGCGATCCACCAGGCGATTGCCGAAGCGCAGGCGGGTGACCTCGTGTTGATTGCCGGGAAGGGCCACGAGGATTACCAGATCATCGGCCGCGAGACGTTTCACTTCGACGACAAAGAAGTCGCCCGCGCCGCGCTGTCGCAGCGTAGTTAGACAGGATTACAAGATGTTTCAAGATTTACAGATCTCATCTTGTTCATCCTGAAAAATCTTGTAAATCCTGTCAAATGCACTTTTATTTGTTGATAGTCGCCATTCTCACGTACGGTCAGCCGGCAACGCTCGCCACCATCAAAGACAAATCAATCTCCGAAAGCAGTGGACTCGTCGCCTCACGCACAACGCCGGGCGCATACTGGACACACAATGATTCCGGCGATGGTCCGTTCATCTACGCTTTCGATACGCGCGGTGATTCCTTCGGCACGTTTCGCGTGAACGGTGGAGAGGCACGCGACTGGGAAGACATCGCTGCCGGCCCCGGACCACAGCCAAACAGATCGTACTTGTACATCGGCGATATCGGTGACAACGATGCGGTGCGTCCGGAGGTGATCGTCTACCGCGTTGCTGAGCCGGCTCTCTCGTCTGCGACACGCAACTTCACGAAGAGCCGGCCCGGATCGACTGAGCTTGCCGAGGCGATCAGGTTGAGATATCCCGATGGCAAGCACGACGCAGAAGCTCTGCTGGTCCATCCGCGCACTGGTAACTTATACATCGTCACGAAAGTCTTGATCGCGAATCCCGTGGTTTACGAAGCTGTCGCGCCGTTCACCGCAGGAAGATCGATCACGCTGCGAAAAGTGGGCGAGCCTCGCGTCCCGAGTCTGTTCGGCGGCGCGATCACAGGCGGCAGCATCTCTCCTGACGGAAGACGCGTCGCGCTCTGCGATTATTTTTCGGGTTACGAGTTGGTATTACCGGCAGGTCGTGCGAACTTCGACGATATCTGGAAACAGAAAATGACCAGCTTCGATCTCGGCAAACGCAAGCAGGGCGAATCGATCACCTACCGTCTCGATGGCAAAGCTTTCCTCGCCACGAGTGAAGGCAAACAATCCCCACTCATCCAGGTCGAGCGTAAGTAGCACAGAACCGAGCGCGGTAGCGCCGGGTCAAGTGTAGCAAGCGTTCGTAAAAGGAAGTTGACCCGGCGCTACCGCGCTCGGTTCTGTGCATTCTGTCGCCGTTGCAGCAACCAGTAAACAGGCAGGCCCAACATAATCAGCCCGAGGCCGATCGCTGATTGTTGTGGCGTGTTGCGGATAGTCTGGAAGATGAGCCAGCACGAGACGCAGATAAACACGACAGGCACGACCGGATAACCCCAAGTGCGATAAGGTCGCTCCGTGTCCGGCATACGTCTACGGAACAGGAAGATCGATGAGGCGACGAGTATGTAGAACAATGTCAACGCAAAGATCGCGTAATCAGTGATCGTGTCGTAAGACCCTGAGAGCGCCACGATGCACGCCCAAAACATCTGGACCATGAGCGCACGCACCGGCACGTGTGTTCGCGGCGAGACGTGCGCGAGGCTCTTGATGATCAAGCCGTCTTTCGCGAGCGCGTAAGGTATGCGAGCGGTGGCGAGTAGCGACGCGTGCAGCGCGCCGAACGATGAGGTCATCATCGCTGCGGCCATGAGTGTCACTGCGCCGGCGCCGAGTAATCTCTTAACTACTTCCGCTGCTACCGACGACGATGCCGGAACGCTTGCGAGCTCTGTCGGTGAGAGCACGTGAAAGTAGTTCACATTAACGAAGAGATATAGCCCCATCACCACAAGCCCGCCGCCGATCAGAGCAAGCGGCAGGTTGCGACCGGGATTCTTCACCTCGCCCGCGAGAAACGTGATGTTGTTCCAGCCGTCGTAAGCCCAGAGTGCGCCGAGCATCGCGGCTGCAAACCCGGCCATGCCGCCAGTCGTGATCGCCACGCCTTCACAAGCGCCGCCGGTGTTTGCCATGCCGAGATGGCCCCAATCACCGCCGCTGTAGAAGAAAGCTCCAAAGCCGATACCGAGCAGTAACACGAGCTTCATGCCGGTAAGCACACTCGCCACACCGCCACTCACGCGCACTGCCGCGCAGTTAATCAGCGTAGTAACGATGATCGCGGTTAGAGCGACGAGCTGCAGTCGACCAAACGAAACGACGTGCCCGCCGGGAAACGTGTATTTAAAGTAGACGGTGTCGAGCGCACCTTTAACAAGGTCGTTGAGGAAGATCGCGAAGCCGACTGCGAGCGCCGCGGCCGAAGCAGTTCGCGCGATCAAAAACTGCGCCCAGCCATAGATGAAACTCAACGGCCGGCCATACGCATCGCGAATAATTCCATACTCACCGGCGGCGCGCGGCATCATCGCGAGCAGCTCCGCGTACGTGAGCGCGCCGGCGAGCGAGAGAACACCCGCGATCACCCAAACGATGAGCGCTTTGCCCGGCGTGCCGACATTACACGTCATCACCCGCGCTTTGAGAAAAACGCCCGTACCGATAATGTTGGCGACGTTGACTGAGATTGCAGCGATCAATCCCAGCCCGCGGATGAGTTGCGTATGTTCCTTTTGCATCCGTTAGAAAATGTCGTTGGCAATCAGATCGTCGTAAGTATCTCTTCTGCGAATGAGCTCGGCTTTGCCGTCTTTACTGATCAATACCGCGGCGGGAAGTGGCCGGCCATTGTAGTGAAACATCTGGGCCAATGAGTACGCGCCGCAGTTGAGCAATGCGAGCACCTCGCCCGGTCCAACGTTATCAGGAAGCTTGCGGTAATCCGGCAAACGTCCTTCGCGCTCGATGTCGAAATAAACGTCGCCCGAATCACAGAGAGGACCAGCGACTTTGTAATCACGCGCGTAAATCGCGCCTGCTCGCGACGCGGAGATCAGATGGTAGTACCACTTGTAATTATTCATCGAGAGCATGATGTTGTAACCGGCGTCGGTTAACAGCCAGACGTCGCCGGTTTCGGGACGGCTCTTGATGTTGCGCACCGTCGTCAGCACCAGGCCGGCATCAGCAATGATGCTGCGGCCCGGCTCCAGCAGGATCGTCACTTGATCGAGCAGGTGTTCGGCGTCTGCGGCCCGAGCAGACTCGCGCGCGACGCGCAACGCCTCTTTGAGAACCGCCGAAGGTTCGAGCTCGGCTCCGAGCATGTCGCGCTCATGTTCGGGAAGTTGATCCGCTTGTGAACGATCGCGCAGGTAGTTGACGGGAATGCCGCCGCCGAGATTGATGTGCTCGAGCGTGTGGCCGGTCTCGCGATGAATCGTGACGAGGTGTTCCCACATGCTCTTGAAAGCTTCCGCGAATGGCTCAACGTCCGGCGTCTGCGAGCCGACGTGAATGTGAATACCGCAAACATGGACCAGGTCCGGCCGCTCCAGACCACGCCGAAACGCTGCCAGCACTTCCGACGATGAGATACCAAACTTCGACGTCAGCAGCGCGGTTTGCAGGCCGAGATGTGAGCGCGTGCCGATCTCAGGCACGAGTCGCAGCGTGACGCGCGCCGGCGGGACGTTTTCACCACGCGCGCGCATACGCTCAACAGATTGTTCCACTAGATCGATCTCGTAAATCGAATCGACATTGATCGCGTAGATGCCGGCGCGTACCGCATCGTCAAGCTCGTCGTCAGACTTGCTCGTGCCGTTGAAGATGATCTGACGGGGCTGGAAACCCACGCGCAGTGCTTTGAATAGCTCGCCGCCGCTGTTGACTTCGATATCGATTCCCGACTCAAGGACAACTTTGAGAATCGCCATGTTCGAGTTTGCTTTCGACGCGTAGCAAAACTTGATCGGGCGATCGACGGCGTCAGCGGCGAGTTGCAGGCGCTTGATGTTGTCGCGAATACGACTGTGGGAAAATACGAACAGCGGCGAGTTGAATTCCTTGACGAGTTCCAGCGTGTCGACACCGTTAACGATCAGGTGGTCGTTGCGCACTTCGAGGTAACCCGGTATCGACCACGCGGGACACAAAGAGGCTAATCCAGTTGTCATTCTTTTCTGTGACTCAGTTTGATTTAACGAAATTGTAACTCAGCGTACCATTAACTCTGACGGGCTCGCCCATCAACAACGTCGGCGAGAAGCGGGCCAGACGTGCCGCAGCAACAGCCGTAGCCAGCAGGTGCTGTGGACCAGACACGGCGCGCGCTTCGATTACCGATCCCTGCTCGTCGACCAGAATCGCAACAATCACGACTCCATTCGCGTCACCGGCCGGAGCTTCCGGCACGGGCAGGTAAATCGCTTTGCCATTCAACATGCCGCCGTTGATCGGTCCCTTCTTTCCCGGCTCGGTCGGAGCTTGTCGACCGTTCGGGGGAGTCGCGGGTGTGACCGGGGCCTCTGCATTGCTGGGATTTGCCGGCAAAGTAGCCTCGCCTTCGGGTTGGACCGTATTCTGGGTGTTGGGATCCAGAGGTTTCTCCGACGGATTTGGGCTCTGCTGCTGTTGATCGGGATTGGTGCTGGCGACAGTCTTCGGCGGCTCATTCTGTCGTTCCGGCAGAACGAACGAGCTGAGAAACTTTTCTTCCAGCGCCTCATCTTTCTTGATGTTGAGTGAAACAATCGCGTAGAAACGTTTCCTCGTGACGAAGGCATTGACTGAGCCATTCAAGTCGCCAAGCGTAAGCTTGTATGACCTGCCGGTGTGACCATGAAAAGGACGGCTGCTCACGAGTATCATTTTCATGAGCGTCTCTTTAGATCGAACCTTGGCAGGGAAGAAAGCTTTGAATGCGTCGATGTAGGAATTGAAGCGTGCGAATTCCGTGTACTGCGCGGGATCGGATTTGATACCGCTCAACGATGTGATGGCGAGCACTGGTCCGGTGTTCGAAGTCGCCATGTAGAGCCGCGCGTTCAGCTCCATCTTGTGATACGGAAATGTCGTTGATTCCGTGGTCGGGTTCTTCGGCATCAGGACAGTGAATTCTTCGTTATCAGGACTTAACGATTCCCATTCAGCCCAGGCGTCGGCGGGTTTTTGCGCATGAGCCGCGGCCGCGAAAGCGGCTAAGAGAATGCTCGTAAGCGCCAAATGTAAACGACGAGAATGCATGTCATTACCTCCTCAACTTTTTAAGCGTGACCACGTGGAGAGTTGGTACGGCGACTCTATTCTGCAGGCTGGGAGACTGTCAAGCAGACTAAAACACCTTTGTTCGATCCATCTCCACTAACACACGGCGCAGGATCTTTCCGGACGGAGATTTCGGAATTTTGTCGACAAATTCAAGATGCCGGATGCGCTTGTGCGGCGCGACGCGCTCGGCCACAAATTCCATGATCGCGCCAGCCTCCGCCGGCTCTCGCAAGACGATGATCCCCTTCGGCACCTCGCCTGCTTCCTCATCCGGATAGGGAATCACTGCCGCATCAGCAACACACGGATGCGTCAACAACACTGCCTCGAGCTCCGCGGGCGGCACCTGAAATCCTTTGTACTTGATCAACTCCTTCGCACGATCGACGATGAAGAAGTGTCCGTCTTCATCGTAGTACCCGATGTCACCGGTGTGTAACCAGCCTTCGGAATCGATCGTCTGCGCCGTTGCTTCGGGCTTGTTCAGGTAGCCGGTCATGATCTGCGGCCCACGTACGCACACTTCACCTTTCTCCCCGGCGCCGAGCGGCGCACCCGTTTCGAGATCGACGATCTTGCACTCGGTGTTCGGCGCGGGAACACCGACAGAGCCAAACTTGAGCTGCAACGGCGGCGCGGGCGATGAGTGCGTGACCGGGCTTGTCTCCGTCATGCCATATCCCTGACGGACACTACATCCCAGCCGCTCCATACAAGCGCGCGTGAGATCTTCGCCAAGCGGCGCCGCGCCGGAAAAGATCGTGTGCAGTTTCGGTAATTTGTAATTGTCGACTACCGGGTGCTTGCTGAGTGCGAGCACGATCGGCGGCACGAGATGGGCCAGTGTTACATCGTAATCCTGCGCCGTTTTCAGGAACGACTCGAGCTCGAAGCGCGGCATCAATACGACTGTTGCGCCGCTGTAGAGTCCCATGTTCAAAACGACGACGAGACCGTAGATGTGGAAAAGCGGCAACACGCCGATTAGTGTGTCAGCGTCGTTGAAGTAACGCAGCCCTTCCATCTGCCGGAGGTTTGCGACGAGGTTGTGATGCGTGAGCATCACGCCTTTCGGCAGACCGGTGGTTCCGCTCGAATAAGGAAGAGCGATCAGATCTTCGCGTGGGTTGATCTCGACTTGCTTTGCGCGGCCGTTATCGACGAGCAACTCGTCAAAGGGTGTTGCGCCAGGCAGTGATCCGAAGACGATCAATTCAGCGAGGCCCGCTTTGTTGTCAGCTTCGAGGACCTTTTCCGCGCAGGCGGGCACAGTGATGAGAAAACGCGCGCCCGAATCTTTCAGTTGATGACCGACTTCGTAACGTGTGTAAAGCGGGTTGATTGGTGTAACGATTCCACCTAAAGTCGCAACCGCATGAAATGCGATGCCATACTCCGGACAGTTTGGGCTTAAGATGCCGCAGACGTCACCTTTCCTGAAGCCACGCTCGGAAAGATTGTGGGCCACGATACTGATCGCATCGGCGACTTGTTGGTAAGTGAACGTGCGTCCGGTGGGCCCGTCAATCAGTGCGGGCTTGTCGCCGAGCTCTTTTGCGCGATGCAGAACGAACGGCGTAAGCGCAGTTTCCGGTATGGATATATCGGGATATGGTCCTTTAATAATCATCTCTGTTCTTACAGGATTCGGGATTTTGCAGGATTTACAGGATAACAGCATAATCAAATCTCTGAAAAGAGAAAATCCAAATGCCTGAAACTGAGAATCACCCCCTCAACATCATTTGCCTCGCCACGTATTTCAAAGGTGCTGAATTCATTCGCGAATGCAAAGCTCACGGGTGTCGCGTGATTTTGGTTACGAAAGAGAAGGTGCTCAATGAAGACTGGCCACGCGAGAGCCTCGACGATCTGATCGCCGTTCCCAACGATGCTGGACCAGCGCTGTTCATCGACCTGCTGGCGTTTCTCGGGCGGAAGATGAAGATCGATCGAGTGGTTGCGCTCGAGGAGTTTGACGTAGTGACGGCGGCATTGATGCGCGAACATTTGTGTTTGCCGGGTTTGAGTAGCTCGGGCGCGAAGGTGTTTCGCGACAAGTTGTCGATGGCGGTCTACAGCAGGCGCGCGGGAATCGATGTTCCGGAATTCGTGCCGCTCGTGAATGTGGAAGAAGTTGACGAGTTTATGCAGCGAGTGCCTGGACCGTGGGTGATTAAGCCACGTTCCGATGTGTCTGCGATCGGAATTCGCAAGGTGAGCGAGCCGGAAGAAGTGCGGAGCGCGATGCATGAGATGAATGAGCGTGCCAACCTGCGCGAGCGAGCGTCTTATTACGTGCTCGCGCGGTTTGTTGCAGGCGAGGTTTTTCACGTTGATTCGGTGGTGAATGACGGCAAGGTAATGTTTGCGGGGACCAACCAGTATGGGCGTCCGCCGCTGCAGGTGGCCCATCAGGGCGGGGCTTATATTTCGCGTACGTTGGAGCGCGGGTCGGCTGATGAGAAGGGGCTGCTCGCGATTAATAAGAAACTCGTGCGCGCGCTGGGATTGGAGCGTGGGGCCACGCACGCCGAGTTCATCAAGAGCGATGTTGACGGGAAGTTTTACTTTCTGGAGATCGCGGCGCGTGTTGGTGGCGCGTACATCTCAGACGTACTTGAAGCGGCGTCGGGCGTGAATCTGTGGCGCGAGTGGGCGAGGTTGGAGATCGCAGACGGGAAAGCACCATCGAAGATCACGCCGCTGCGGAAAGAGTACGCAGGAATAATCCTGTCACTCGCGAAACAGGAAACCCCTGACACCATGAACTACGCAGACGACGAGATCATCTATCGCGTGAAAAAGCGCCACCACGCCGGCCTCATCGTCCGTTCACCACGACTCGATCGAGTCAACGAGCTACTCGACAACTACGGCCTGCGCTTCGTCGAAGACTTCGTCGCCGTCGCGCCGCCACCCGAACGGCCGGAGTAAAGCCCGCGAAGCGGGCGAAAGCATAAAGCCTGGGGCGCCAGCCCCAGGATCAGACGTAAAGAAATTATTTGAGCCCGCGAAGCGGGCGACAGCGTGTGATGAATTATGGGCTGTCGGCCGCTTCGCGGGCTCGCACGTGTTTTTTGCGTTCGATCCTGGGGCTGGCGCCCCAGGCTTTATGCTGCCGCCCGCTTCGCGGGCTACTGCTTGGCAGTAGATTGTTGTGAACTGCTTGGTTGCAAATATTTATCAACCCAATCCAATACAGTGTGAAACCAGAGCTGGGAGTTTTGTGGCTTCAAGACCCAGTGGCCTTCGTCGGGGAAGGTCAGAAACTTTGAATCGATGCCTTTGCGCTGTACGGCCGTGAATAGTTGCATCCCTTCACCAAGCGGCACGCGAAAGTCCAACTCACTGTGAATGATCAGTATCGGCGTGTTGAAGTTCTGCACGAACTTGTGTGGTGACCAGCGCGTGTACTGCGCCGGGTTGGACCACGGCGTGCCTTTGAATTCCCACTCCGGAAACCACAGCTCTTCAGTCGCGCCGTACATGCTCTCGAGATTGTAAACACCGTCGTGCGACACGAGCACTTTGAACCGGAACCGCGGATCGTTGTTGTGTCCGAGGATCCAGTTAATCATGTAGCCACCGTAGCTCGCGCCCGCCGCGCCGATGCGACTGCGATCGATAAATGAATTGCGACGCAGCACGTCCGCAACACCGTTCATGATGTCGACGTAAGGTTTCCCGCCCCAGTCGCCGGAAATCTCATTAACAAACTGCTGGCCGTAGCCGGTCGAGCCGCGGGGGTTTGGTGCAAAGACGACGTAGCCCGCGTTTGCAAACACCTGCGGGTTCCAGCGATAGCCCCAGTTGTCGTTCCACGCGCTCTGTGGTCCACCGTGAATGAGCACGAGGAGCGGATACTTGCGGCTCTCATCGAAATTCGTCGGCTTCACGATGTAACCGTGAATCTTGCGACCAAGCGCGCCGGTCCACTCGACCTCTTCCGCCGGTTTCAGATTCGCGCGGGCCATCAACTGCGAATTCGCAGAGCTCAGCGCCGTCAATCCGCTGCCGTCGACGTTCGCTTTGTAAATCTCAGCCGGTGACGCCATCGAGCTCGACGAGAACACAAACGATCGACCGTCAGGCGTGATTCTCAGACCCGACGCAAAAACATTCGCAAGGACCTTCTGCGGCACACCACCGCTGAAAGGTATTTTGAAAATCGGACTCTTACCGCGGTCTCCAGCCGTGAAGTAGATTGAATTTCCGTCAGGCGAAACGACGAGGTCATCGACTTGCAGATCGAAACCCTTCGTCAGCTCGACACTCGCGCCGGTCGCGCGGTTGTAAGCCATCAAGCGCCAGCGATCCGCTTCGAAACCTGCGGTCGCTTGCGAGCGATACAGGATAAACTTGCCGTCGCGCGTGTAGACTGGGCTGGCGTCGTAGCCTCTGTTGCGCACGGTGATATTCTTCGCCGGACCACCATTCAGCGGCGCTACGTAGATGTCGCTGTTGGTTGAGATAGCCTCGACTTTGTCCGGGTTGCGAAGGTATGCGATCTCGGTCGAGTCGGGCGAGAAGGCGTAGTCGACACCGGATGCGGCTGCGTATGGCGGCGAGTCGAAGTCGCCGGTCGTCAGATCGCGTGCAGCGCCGCCGTTACTCGAGACGACGAACACGTGCGTTCGTTTGACGTCGCGCCACTCGTCCCAATGTTTGTAGAGTAGTCGCGTGACGATGTGGGCCTTGACCTTGCTGCTTTCCGCTTGCTCGTCACGTTTCTTGTTGCACTCGTCGTCGTTGCAGTCGGGATAAACGTCTGACGTGAACGCGATCCACTTTCCGTCAGGCGACCAGACGGGCGCGGCGGCTCCACTCGAGATCTTCGTGACCTGCTTTTTGTCGTCACCATCATTGTCCATCACCCAGACCTGGCTGCCGGTCGTGAATGCGATCTTCTTTCCGTCAGGCGACCAGCGCGGAGCGGCTGAGGATCTGTCGCCGGAGGTCAACTGCTTCAGGCCGCTGCCGTCGATCGACACGACGTAAATCTGGTTGACCGCACGGTTCGCGTCGAAATTGACGTCGCCGATTGTGAACGCGACGTGCCTTCCGTCAGGCGAGACCTGCGGGTCGCCGACGCGACGCACCTTGAGCAAATCTTCGATCGTGTAGGAACGGTTTTGGGCCGCGACGAGCGAGCACAGGCCGATTAACAAAAGAGTAAGGACAGCAACAAAACGCTTCATGGATCTTCCTCGAGCAGATGAAATTTTGGTTCGATTGGGAAAGCGTGAGTATTATTGCATTAATGTACGGGAATGTCAGTTTAGACAGGATTTACAAGATTCATCAGGATTAACATGTAAATCCTGTCGAATCTTGTAATCCTGTCCACGACTGATCTTAAGAACCTATGATTCGACGGATTATTGTTGGTCTCGTAAGGCTTGCGTTGAGGATCTACTTCCAGCGCATTGAGGTTACGGGTGTCGAGCGTGTTCCGCTCGATACGCCCGTCATCTTCGTGCTCAATCACCCTAACGCGCTCGTCGATCCGGTGTTTCTCCTGTGCCTGGCGCCGCGTGACGTTTCGTTTCTCGCCAAAGCGCCACTCTTCCGCATGCCCGTCATCGGTTACCTCGTCAAACAACTCGATTCACTCCCGGTCTATCGACGCCAGGACGAAGGCGAAGACGTAACGAAAAATCAGGAGACATTTATCGCGGCCCGCAAGCTACTAGCGCGCGGCGGAACGATCGGAATCTGTCCGGAAGGCATCTCGCACGATAAACCCGGATTGCAACCAATCAAGACCGGCGCCGCGCGGATCTCGCTCGCCGCTGTCTCAACCGGCGAAGTCCGCGAATTGCAGATCGTTCCCGCCGGACTCTATTACACTTCGAAAACGCGCTTTCGCAGTGACGCACTCCTGTACTTCGGCAATCCCATCAACGTTAAACCAACTACACTCGAACCCGACGGCACGCCGCCGCGCGAAGCCGTCCGCCAGCTCTCCAGCCAGATCGAAAAAGCCCTGCGCGAAGTCATCCTCGACGCGAAACACGAAGAAGAGCTGCAAACAACCGCGCGCGCCGAACGCATCTTCTCGTCTGCGTCGAATAACGGTGAAGAGGAGAGCCTGAAAGACGAGCTGGTCTTGCAACAGCGATTCATCAAGGCCTATCCGATCGTGCAGCAGCTTCAACCCGACCGTCTGCGCCGGCTCGAAACGAGAATGATGCGCTTCGAAGAAGAGCTGAATCAGGCGGGCGTCGATCCGGAGGAGCTATCACCGCCCGGCTCGACGTCGAGAGTGCTGATCGCGATCGTCCGCAGGTTAACGCAATTTCTGCTGATGCTTGGACCAGCCCTCATCGGCACGGTCACGCATTACCCGGCTTACAAACTCGGCGGCTTGCTCGCGACCAGGCTCTCGCGTGACTCAGAAGACGTGATCTCAACGATCAAGATCATCTCGGCGATGCTCTTGTTTCCACTTACGTGGATCGTGTTGACGGTTTTGGCTTATTTCTTCTCGGGCTGGTTGCTTGCGGTCGTCGTTCTCGTCGTCGTTCCGTTTTGCGGTTACCTCGCGATCATCTTCTATGAAGAGCTGGACAAATCTATAGCCGGCCTGCGCGTGCTGATGTTTTTCCTGGTGAGGAGGAGGTTTTTTGTACGGCTACTAGCCGAGCGAAACGCAATACGAAACGAGATCGTTGCGCTCGGCAAAGAAATTCCGACTGCCACTGAATAAATTGGGATTAGTGAGCAAGCGCGGTATTGAAACAAGAGGGGCTTAGTTAAGCGCGAATTCGATCGCTATTTCTTACGCGCTTTACTACCCTTCGATGCTTTCGATGTTTTGGTGGTCCGCTTCTTCGAACCGCCGCGACCGCTACTCACTGATCTTCCTTTGCGGCCTTCACTCGTTAACTTACCGGCGTCCATGAGTTGCTCGTAAGCTCCGCGAACAACATTACGCGCGACCTTGAGCGTGTTGGCCAGTTCACGTTCGCTTGGCAGCAACGTGCCCGCCGCGAGCTCGCCTGCCTCTATCAGCGTATTGAGTTGTTCCCGAATCTGCCGGGTCATGGATTCCGGTCTCTTTCGGTTAATACGAACATTAATCCTCGAAGCCATCGTTAACTCCCTTCCGTCTGAGTTCAAATTGTGGGGGTTCGATAAGGATTCTATGCACCGATCCAACTAGTGTCAAACAGTTTTCTCGTCAATATGAAAAGGTTAGACCACCGTGAACTTGTCGTGATAGTGCGGCTAGCGAACAGGCACACTTAGACCATGCTTGCGAAGGACCTCCAAAGCACGGTCCAACGGCAGCGCTTCGACCGTTTTGCCTCTGCCGGAAGTGGTTGTGGCCCTGAATAATGAGTTGTAGATCGCCTCTTCCGTGGCCTCGATCACAGCAAGGAAAAGCGGTGAGACAGCATCGTTTGCAAGTGTTTTGACTGAGCGAGGCAGGTTTCGCTCGTTTTGATTGACTGTTTTGATGCGGACGTCGGCTGCGGTCGAGAAGGCCACAGCGTAATCACCACTACCGTTGCTCCCGGCGGCGCCGGTCCTTGCGAGTCCCATCATTGCCCGGGCCGCGAGGCGGTTGAGGTTTCTGGCGTCGAGCGGCGCATCGGTCGCAATTATGATGATTATCGAGCCGTCAGGCTGGCTGGTGGGCGGTTCGGTGAGCTCGTCCTTTAAATAATAGCGACCTAATTCGCGGCCCACCGGAGCGCCGTTGATGGTCAGAATCCCACCGAAGTTTGACTGCACCAAAACTCCCACGGTGAAACCGCCAAGCCGGGCCGGAAGTTTACGTGACGCGGTGCCGATGCCGCCTTTGAAGCCAAAGGCCACGGTTCCAGTGCCCGCGCCGACTGATCCTTCCGTTACGGCGCCGCCTTTCGCGCCTTTGATAGCTGAAAAGACGTCGTCGCGCGAGATGTGACGCCCGCGAATGTCGTTGAGATAGCCGTCGTTCGTTTCGGCTACGAGTGGATTGATCGACTGCACGTCTTCGTTGCCGGGAAGTGCGAGCATGTAGTCGATTAGGAAGTCGGCGACGCGCGGGACGGCGAGGGTAGAAGTCAGCAGGATCGGTGTTTCGATTTCGCCCAGCTCGTTGACTTGAGTTGAGCCCGCGAGTTTGCCGAAGCCGTTTCCGACGAAGACTGCGCCCGGCACTTTCTCGCGAAAGAGATTGCCGCTGTGCGGGAGGACTGCGGTGACGCCGGTGCGAATGTTGTCGCCGCGGATGATCGTCGTGTGGCCGACGAGTACGCCGTCGACGTCTGTGATCGCGTTGAGTGGGCCAGTGGGCAAGACGCCGACGATGACGCCCGCCTCGCGCGCGCGTGGTCTGGTTTGAGATTGAGTCGGCGGCGCCATCAGGGAAACGAAGATTAGCACACAGATTAGACGGATCATTTTAATCACGAGCTTTGCTTGAAAGTCTTCTCTGTGCAACCTCTGTGTCCTCTGTGTCACTGTGGTGAAAACCAGTTAACCACAGAGACACAGAGGACACAGAGGTTGCACAGAGAAGCAGGATTAAACGGATTTCGGCTCGACAGGATGGTTTGCCTCTTGCCAACCGTCCCAGCCGCCGATCAGGGCGCGGGCTTTGGTCCATCCAGCTTGTCGTAGTTCCTGCGCCACACGGGCGCTGGTAGCTTCGTTTGGTCAAGCGCAGTAGGCAATCAGCCATGCCTCCTTCGGAAGTTTCAACTCCTTAGCTTGTATTGCTACGTTCTGCTCCGGCGACATGCGCACTGAGCCTTTCGCTTGCAAGTCGCTCGTATCGCGGCTTCGTTCGGTGCGCACGTCGAGGAGCACTACTTGATCTCCCGAATTCTGTAATTCTTCCAATTCTTCAAAGGTGATGCTCTGTTTTCCTACTGACGGCGTGGTCTCGATCACCGGCAGTGAGCGCGATTCTTTAGCGAGCTCGGGTTCCGGCGGAGGTAGCGGCTCAACCGGTTCGGGCTTCGGTTCAGTCTTGCCCAAACGCGCGAGCAACAGTGGCGAAGTTCCGTGCAGTACGATCGATATCATCACGATCAGCGCTGTGACACGAAACAGTTGATCGCTGCCCGGCACACCGGCGAACACCGGCAGCAATACTAATAGCAACGAGCTGAGTCCACTCGGTCCGAACCACGCGATCAAAAGTCGTCCGCGACGATCGACGTGCGAACCGATCATGGTGAGCAGATAGATTGGGATCCGAATGAAGGTCGCGAAAACGGCGAAGATTATCGTGCGTGAATCGAGACCGGTAAAGCCGGTCCAGATCAACGAAGTGCCAAAGATCACAAACGTGAACAACAAGAGCATCTCGGCGGTCACGCCGCCATACTCGATGAAGCAGTCGCAAAGCTCCACGTCGAGCGCAGCGATCGTCAAACCTGCCGCGAACGCTGCGAGAAAGCCGCTGCCGTGCAGTGCTTCTGCCGCCGCATATGCGGAGAAGGCGACGCCGAGTGAGTAGAGGGATTCATAATCTCGTCGGACGCCCGTGCGTTTGCGTATCAAGTCGAGCGCTGAAACTGCGAGCAATCCGATCGCGACTCCCGCGCCCGGGCCAAGGATAAAAAGTCCGAAGCCCATCTTTGCGAGATGGCCGGACCCAAAATCGTGCGGACCTGTTAAAGCGATCGCAATCACGACGATCGGAAGCAAGACGACGTCGTTGAGACCGCTCTCGAGCTGGAGCGCCTGGCGAGCGGTGGGTGAGATGTCGCGACGTCGCAGCAGCCCACGCAGCAACACCGGATCGGTCGAAGCGAGCGCGGCGCCGAGAATCGTGGCGAAAGCGGGTGGGATGCCGAGTAGCCACCAGGCCGCGACGGCAGTCAGCGCGGCGCAAAGGATCGTGCCGGGACCCAGCATGCGAAACGCGAGGCCCGAGTGGCGTTTGACCTCCGTTGTGTTGAGAGTTACAGCATCTGTGAATAGAACGAGGGTCAAGCTCAGTGTCGCCACCACGCGCAAAACCGGCGACTCGAGCGTCATATTGAAGACGCCCAGCCCGAAAGGCCCAAGTGCTGCGCCGATACCTATAAAGACGGCGACCCATGGCAAACCGCTTCTGTCGACGAGTCCAGACAGCAGTGCCGAGACGATGATGACGATCCCGATCAAAGCGAGACCCGCTACTAACTGTTCCGCAGTCATTTGGCCCATCGTATCCGTTACTGCGAGATTTTGAAAATGGCCAGGTTTTCTCTGCGGTTCTCTGCGTATCTCTGCGATCTCTGCGTTGAAATAGCCCATTTAACGCAGAGAACGCAGAGATACGCAGAGGACCGCAGAGAATTTTACTTGACAGAATCTCTGTAATGCCGTGAGATCAGGCCCCGAGTAACCGCCTTTTCAAAACCGACAAAGTAAGGACTCCAATGAACCTTTCACCACTGGATTGGACGGTCATCGCCGCTTATTTCCTTTTCAATCTCGGTATAGGGATCTACTACGCACGTCGAGCGACCGGCAGCACCAGCGAGTTCTTCCTGTCGGGACGCAACGTGCCCTGGTGGCTCGCAGGCACCTCGATGGTCGCAACGACCTTTGCGGCTGACACGCCACTCGCAGTCACGGGCTTCGTCGCCAAGAACGGCATCGCCGGCAACTGGCTCTGGTGGAACTTTGTCATGAGCGGCATGCTCACCGTCTTTCTTTACGCGCGACTGTGGCGACGCGCAGGCGTGATGACTGACATCGAGTTTGCCGAGCTTCGTTATTCAGGCAAGCCGGCTGCTTTCCTGCGTGGCTTTCGCGCTTTGTACCTCGGCCTGCCGATCAACTGCATCATTCTCGGCTGGGTGAATCTCGCGATGGTGAAGATTCTCGAGATCACGTTGGGAGTGACTAAGAGCGGCGCGATCAAGATCGTAATCGGGATGCTCCTCTTCACTGCCTTCTACACGACGATCTCCGGTTTGTGGGGCGTGCTCGTTACCGATCTGTTTCAGTTTGCGCTGAAGATGGGAATGGTCATCGTGCTCGCGATCCTCGCGGTCAATGCGGTTGGCGGCATCGATCAGTTGAAGTCCAAGATCACGGCGATGGATGGAGGTTCCGGATCGCGTCTCGCTTTCTTTCCCGAGTTCGATTCCATCTGGATGCCTGCGATCACGTTGTTTGTGTACCTCGGTGTGATTTGGTGGTCCACCTGGTATCCCGGCGCTGAGCCCGGCGGTGGCGGCTACGTGGCGCAGCGCATCTTCTCCGCAAAAACAGAAAAGGACGGCCTGTTCGCGACGCTTTGGTTCAACATCGCCCACTACGCTCTGCGTCCGTGGCCGTGGATCCTCACGGCGCTCGCTTCTCTGATTCTTTATCCCACTTTGGTCGATAAAGAAACCGGTTATATCAAGACGTTGATGGATCCAAACGTGTTTCCACCTTACCTGCGCGGCTTCATGCTGGCGGCATTCGCAGCGGCGTACATGTCGACGATCGGCACGCAGCTCAACTGGGGCGCGTCGTACGTCATCAACGACTTCTACCGCCGCTTCATCGAACGATCGGCGAGTGAGAAACACTACGTCGTCGCTTCGCAGGTCGTGACGGTGTTACTGATGATTGCTTCGGTGATTGTCACGTTCTTCATGGAGTCGATCGGCGGCGCATGGAAGCTACTACTCGTTACCGGCGCGGGAACGGGTACGGTGCTTTTGTTGCGCTGGTTCTGGTGGCGCATCAATGCGTGGTCGGAAGTGTCGGCGATGATCACTGCGGCGGTTGTTTCGATCTTTTTGCAGACAGGGCTGAAGTGGAACAGCGATGATCCGAAGCAGTTCGCTTACCTGATGCTGGTTACCGTGGGCATTACGAGTGTCGTCTGGATCACAGTGACCTTATTCACGAGCCCCGAGCCGCGCGAGAAGCTTGTTTCCTTCTACCGTCGCGTCAGACCCGAAGGCCCGGGCTGGACGGAAGTCGCAGCCGAAGCGGGACTGGCAGAGTCGCACGCGCAGGGACGGTTGTCATTACAGTTTGCAAATTGGATACTGGGGTGTGCGCTGATTTACGGTTCCTTGTTTGGCATAGGCAAGTTGATATTCAAGGAGTGGGGCACAGGATTCCTATACTTGCTCATCGCGATCGTGGCAGGGGCGTTGATTTCACGGAACCTCTCGCGTGGAGAGATGACTGCGGAGACGCTCCAACTTGAACATGCCGAAGAACCTGTTTAGTGAAAGCTTAGTCTTCGCCGTCGATTTAGGAGGCACACATTTACGAGTAGCTCTCGTCGATGATAACGGGAGAATACTCAAACAGACGAAGCAGGAAACGCCGAAAGGTGATTCCTCTGAGAGCGTCGTCGCTGCGCTTGTTTCCGCCGCGCAGAACTGGGATGACTACAAACACAGCGTAGTCGCTGCTTCGATAATGGTGCCGGGCGCGGTCGACGCCGATAAAGCTGTCGTACTGCAAGCGCCAAACCTTCCTTCGTTAGTCAACTACCCACTCAAAGCAGAATTAGAGAAGAGATTGGGCTGGCCCGTGTTTCTCGAAAACGACGCCAACGCTGCTGCTGTTGGTGAGATGTGGCTCGGTGCGGCGCGTGGATGTAGTGATGTGGTTAGTGTCACGCTCGGCACGGGTGTTGGCGGCGGTGTCATCCTTGACGGGAAACTGTGGCGCGGCTCGCATGGATCGGCTGGCGAGATTGGGCACACGACTGTCGATCCGTTTAGCGGGTTGAAGTGTAAGTGTGGAAACACTGGTTGTCTGGAGTTGTTTGCTTCGGCGACCGCGATCGTGCGAATGACGAAGGAGAGTTTGTCGTCGTTTCCGGAGTCGCGATTGAAGAGTTGTGAGCTTACGGCTGAGAAGGTTTATCAGGCTGGTCGCCACGGTGACGAGCTCGCGCTCGCAGTGTTCAAGCGTTTTGGGATGTATCTCGGGATCGGGCTCGCGAATCTGATCAATCTGATCGATCCTCAGATCATTGTCATTGCCGGTGGGGCTGTGAATGGTTGGGACCTGTTTGCTGAGGAGATGTACCGGCAGGTCGACGAGCGCGCGTTTCGCACCACCGCGCAGCAGGTGAAGATCGCGCGCGCGGAGTGTGGCGACAATGCGGGATTGCTTGGAGCGGCCCGGCTGGCGAGGAACAGTCTGTGACAGGATTTACAAGATTTCCCATGATTAACAAGTTATCCTGTCAATCCTGAAAAATCTTGTAAATCCTGTCCAATGACTGCGCTAATTATCCACGGCCATTTTTACCAACCACCACGCGAGAATCCATGGACCGGCGAAGTCGATGCAGAACCGAGCGCCGCGCCATTTCACGACTGGAATGAGCGCATACACGCCGAGTGTTACGCGCCAAACATCGTCAACTACCCGCTCATCAGTTTTAACTTCGGGCCGACGTTGCTCTCGTGGCTCGAGAGTCATCATCGCGACACTTATGAGAAGATCTTAAGCGCCGATCGAGAGAGTGCGGCGGCGCGTGGTGGTCACGGCAACGCGATTGCACAAGCGTATGGTCACGCGATTCTTCCACTCTGCAACGAGCGCGATCGTTTGACGCAGGTACTTTGGGGTCTCGCCGACTTTCGCTATCGCTTCGGTCGTGAAGCGGAGGCGCTCTGGTTGCCCGAGACCGCCGCCAACGATGAGGTGCTCGCGCTTCTCATCGAGCAGGGCATGCGTTATGTCATTCTCGCGCCCAACCAGGCGAAGGGTGTAGTTGATAGTTCAAAGCCTTATCTCTTCCGCCATCCCGACGGATCGAATCGCTCGATCGCGGTTTTCTTCTACAACGGACCACTCGCGCGTGCGATCGCTTTCGAACGCGCACTCGCGTCCAGTCGTGGACTGGTCCAGAAGTTCGTCAGCGTTGGCGGCGAGCTGGTGAACGTCGCGACAGACGGTGAGACTTACGGCCATCACTTCAAGTTTGGCGATCTGTGTCTGACCCATGCGCTGAAGGTCGAAGCAAAATCAGCCGGCTTTTGGATCACGAATTACGCGCAGTATCTCGATCAGCATCCAGCGGAGACGGAAGTCGACATCGACAATGGACCGGACGGTGAAGGCAGCTCGTGGAGTTGCGTGCACGGTGTTGGCAGATGGTCGCGCGATTGTGGCTGTCACACTGGTGGTAAGCCGGGCTGGAACCAAGCGTGGCGAAAGCCTTTGCGTGAGGCACTGAATTTCTTGCGCGACGACGCAGCCGCAAAGTTTGAGCAAAGTGGATTATTGCGTGATCCATGGGCGGAGCGGAACGACTACATCAAAGTGATTCTGGATCCGAAACAGGCACGCGAAGAGTTTGACCCTCGTGTGTTGGACTTACTGGAAATGCAACGAAGCTCACTATTAATGTTCACGAGCTGCGGCTGGTTCTTCTCAGATCTCGCAGGCATCGAAACAATCCAGGTCCTGCGCTACGCCGCCCGAGTCATAGATTTAATGAACAAACTCGGCCTCGATCCCCCACTCAAAAAATTCCTGGAACTATTATCCGAGGCGAAGAGCAACCGCCCCGACAGAGGCAACGGCGCCGAGATTTTTCTGGCCCTTGAAAAATAACTGTAGGGGTGGCCCTCCGTGGCCACCCGTGGCGTGAAGATCAACAACAAAGATGCAATTAGGTGAGATCGATCTCCATCTCTTCGGCGAGGGCCGCCACGAAGAGATCTATAAAAAGCTCGGCGCGCACGTCACGAAAGTCGGCCGCACGAAAGGCGTCGCGTTCGCCGTCTGGGCTCCACACGCGCGAGCCGTCAGCGTCGTCGGCGACTTCAACGCCTGGAACGGCAAGGATCACCAGATGCAACGCCTCGCCAACTCAGGCGTCTGGGAGCTCTTCATCCCGAAACTCACCGCCGGCAGTCTCTACAAATTCGAGATCCAATCGCCAGGTGGCCCACCATTATTCAAAGCCGATCCATACGCGCAGCACACGGAAGTCCCGCCTGACACTTCATCGATCGTCTACGACTCGAAATACAAGTTTCGCGATACTAAATGGATCAAGAACCGCACTAAGCATCAGTACTACCGCGAGCCACTCTCGATCTACGAAGTACACTTCGGCTCGTGGCGTCGCAAAGTTGAAGACGACAATCGCCCGTTTACGTATCGCGAGATGGCCGAGCCGCTCGCCAACTACGTCGCGGAGCTGGGTTTCACGCACGTGGAGTTTCTGCCGCTCAAGGAACACCCGTACGGACCATCGTGGGGTTACCAGGTCACTTACTACTACGCGCCCTCCGCGCGCTACGGCGAGCCCGACGATCTCCGTTATCTCGTCGACTACCTGCACCAGCGCGGCATCGGCGTGATCATGGACTGGGTCCCGGCGCACTTTCCAAAAGACGCGTGGGCGCTCGGCCGCTTCGATGGCTCGGCGTTGTACGAGCATCTCGACCCGAGCAAAGGCGAGCATCCTGATTGGGGCACGTATATCTTCAACTACGGTCGCAACGAAGTGCGCAACTTCCTCGTCGCGAACGCGCTCTACTGGTTCAACGAGTTTCACATCGATGGATTGCGCGTCGATGCGGTGGCATCGATGCTTTATCTCGACTACAGCCGCAAGGAAGGTGAGTGGGCGCCGAACCAGTTTGGAGGGCGTGAGAACCTCGAAGCGATCGCGTTTCTGAAGGAGTTGAATGAAGTCGCTCATCGCGCGTGTCCGGGAATCATCATGGTTGCGGAAGAGTCGACTGCGTGGCCCATGGTCAGTCGTCCGATTTACGCCGGGGGGCTTGGTTTCGACTTCAAGTGGAACATGGGCTGGATGCACGACACTTTGAAGTACTTCCAGACGGATCCGCTTTTTCGAGCCGGCAATCACAACAAGCTGACGTTTGGTCTGGTCTACGCGTGGAGCGAAAACTTCATCCTGCCGTTCTCGCACGACGAAGTGGTCCACATGAAAGGCTCTTTGCTGAACAAGATGCCGGGCACGACGGAGCAGAAGTTTGCGACGTTGCGTGCGCTATACGCTTACATGTGGGCGCATCCCGGGAAGAAGTTGTTATTCATGGGCGGCGAGTTGGGGCAGTGGCGCGAGTGGAACGAGACGGAGAGTTTAGACTGGCATCTGCTCGAGGATTCGCTGCATGGTGGTGTGCAGAAGTTGATCCGGGATCTGAATCGCGTCTATGGACCAGAGAACGCGCTTTGGGAAGCGGATGGTGAGCCCGAAGGCTTCGAATGGATCGACGTCGATAACGCCTCCGAGAACATCGTCGCCTTCCTCCGCCGCTCACCCGACACCGGCCGCGAAATCATCTGCGTGTGCAACTTCTCCGCCGTGCCGAAAAAAGGCTACAAAGTCGATCGGTTAAGTAAAGGCAACTACGACCTCATCATCAACACGGACGCTGAAGTCTATGGTGGCAGCAACGCCGTCTCCATCAACGACGCCACCATCGACCTTCCCCCTCTAACCACCATCTGGCTCGGGCCAAAGAAGACAAAAAAGAAAAGCAGCACCAAACGCGCACGCAAATAATTTTGTGCCTTTTGTGCCTTTTTGCGGCTAAAATGTCGTTGCCTTGTATGAGAAGTTCAAGGAGATAGACGGCACACATCCCTGGCGCAACGTTAGCCCTGACGGGTACGTGGACTATCAGGCTCGTTATCGCCCGCACGGGCGTGTCCTCTATTTCAACTTCGCGCTCGCCAAAGAGATGGGCCTCATTCCCTCTGACCATCGCGCGAGCATCACGAAAGATCTCGAACAGGTAATCCTCGACACCTTCTCACTCCAGATCATCAACGAATACGATCTCGAACACGGCAAGCAGTATCCGCCCGAAACCATCAAGCCTCATCCGTACATGGCGACGCGTTATCTCCAGATCCAACATCGCAGTCGCCAGGGCAAAACATCAGGCGACGGTCGCAGCATCTGGAATGGCTACATAAAGAGTGACAACTTGATCTTCGACATCTCGAGTCGCGGCACGGGCGCAACCATACTGAGTCCCGGTGCGCAGCAAGCAAACAAGCCCCTGCCCACCGGTGATGAGTCTTACGGTTACTCCTCCGGCCTCGCAGATCTCGACGAGATGCTCGGCAGCGCAGTGATGTCTGAGATCTTTTACCGGCAGGGAATTCCAACCGAACGCTGTCTCGCCGTGATCGGATTTTCTGACACGTCGGCGATCGGCGTCAGGAGCGCTCCGAATCTCATTCGGCCGGCGCACATGTTTCGCTATCTCAAGCAAGGCCGTCATGAAGAGCTGAAAGCCTCTGTCGATTACTTCATCGACCGCGAAGTCGAAAATGGCTTCTGGGAAATTCCTGCTGATCCGAGTGAGCGTTACACAAAAGCGCTCGACTACTTCGCGCGCTCATACGCGAAACTCGCGGCCATTCTCGAAGAGGAATACATCTTCAACTGGCTCTCGTGGGACGGGGACAACATGCTCGCGAGCGGCGCAATCCTCGATTACGGCTCGATTCGACAGTTTGCTGCGAAGCACGACAAGTATCGCTACAACGACGTGGATCGTTATTCCGCTTCACTCGCGGAACAACGTGGCTGGGCGCGATCGCTGGTACAGGTCTTCGCGCAAACGATGGCTTTCGTGCAGTCAGGCGTGAAAGAGAACTTGAACAATTTCAAGAGTGCTGAGTGCCTGCGCGTCTTCGACGAGGCTTTCGAAAACGAAAGAGATCAGCGCCTGCTCTGGCGCATTGGCTTCACACCGGAACAGATCTCATATCTGATGAACAACGCGGGCAAAGAGATCAGAGATTTCGATCGCAGCCTGCGTTACTTCGAAGACCGCAAGGTGAAGAAGGGAATCGAGAAGCTACCGGACGGCTTCACGCATAGTCCTGTTTTCCTGATTCGCAATCTGCTGCGACTGTTGCCGGCTTACTATGTCGCGCAAACAATTACTCGGGCCGACGACATGAGCGCGTACATGCCGGAAGAGATATTCTGCCGTATCATGGCGGCGTCGTATATCAGCAAGCGAGATTTGAAACCGACGGCGTCGACTGTGTCGCACGTAGAAGATTTTCAGCACTGTTACCTGCGGCTGGTTGCAGCGCTCGGCGGCCCGTTCGACATGGTCTTGAAGACGTTGCAGGAGCGCTCGGCAGTGATCAATCACCGTCATCGCATCACTGGCGACGCAGTCACATGGATCATCGAAGAAGTTATCGCCATGAAAAACAAGATCCGGGTTGACGGCTTGCAGGAAGCACTCGACGCCTTCATCGACTCCCAAGTCCTGATCCCGGGCAAGTGGCATCCCGTCCCTGCCGAACAACTCAAATCAAACACCCTCAAATCGCAATTGCTGCAAAAGATCCACGAAAACCTCGAAATGTACAAAGAATCGATTTAATGGAAATGATCAACTGGGCTAAGGTGCGCGCGAAGTTTCCCGTTACGAGCAGCAGTGTATACCTGAATACGGCTGCAGCTGGACCGCTGGCAGAGCCGACCGCGAAGGCAGGTGAGCTTTATTACGAGCAGATGATGAACGACGGCGACGTTCACTGGGATGAGTGGCTTGCGCGTTGTGAGGACATTCGCAAACAGGTCGCCGCGTTTATTAATGCTGAGCCGAACGAGATCGGGTTCACGACGAATACGTCGAGCGGAATGAATCTGATTGTCGATGCGCTCGAGAAACATGGTGAGGTGATCTCTTGTGATCTCGAGTTTCCGGTGACGACGATTCCCTGGATGCATCGTCGCATTCCCGTCCATTTTGTGAAGTCCATTAATGGCGTAGTGAATCCGGAAGATGTGCACTCGGCGATGAACACGCGCACCGGAATCATCTCGATGAGTTACGTCCAGTTTTCAAATGGCTTTCGCAGCGATCTTGAAGAGCTCGCGAGCATCAAGGGCAATCACGCGCTAGTCGTGAACGCGAGCCAGGCGGCCGGAGCGTTCGAGATCGATGTGAAGCGGATGAAGATCGATGCCTTGTGCTCGACGGGGCACAAGTGGATGCGATCGGGATATGGTTCCGGATTCGTTTACATCAGCAAGGAGCTTCAAGCGGCGTCGCGACAACGGACCATCGGTTGGTTGAGTGTTCACGATCCGTATGGAATGAGAAACGATGAGATACACCTGCGGCATGATGTTGCGTCGCGTGCTGAGATCGGGTGTCTGCACTTTGCCGGTGTGTTCGCGCTGGGAGCGTCGATCGAGTTGATGCAGTCGATCGGTATCGAGAACAGTCAGACGCGCGTGCTCGAGTTGAATCGTAAATTGACATCCCGTCTTGACGAGATCGATTGGAAGGTTCTATCGCCACTCGGAGAAGAGCAGTTTCGATCGGCAGAAACGCTCGTCGCCGCAGAAGATCCGGCAAAGGTGGTTGGTCAACTCGCTCAGCAGAACATCCTCGTTACTGAGAAGCCCCAAGGCTTTCGTGTCTCCACAGACTTTTTCAACAACGAAGATGATGTTGAGCGCTTGATAGCCGGGCTCAGTTGATTACAGGATTTACAAGATTTCACATGATTATCATGTAAAATCTTGTAATCCTGTAAAACTGACCTCGTAAACTGGCGCGCTTATTTTTTGTTCTTAGCTCTGCTTTTCTTCGTAGCCGCACCATCACTACTGAAATTCCTATGCGCCAGAGCCACAAATTTCTGCATGATCGGTGAATCGTAACCATTACTCAACTGCGCGATGCCGAGTTCCCAATTGATCTGCGCGCCCTCGATCCACCAGCGTATCAATCGCCCCTTCTCGACTTCTTCCTTCACCGACTGCAACGGCACGATCCCTACACCCATGTCCTCTTCAACCATCCGCTTGATCGCCTGCTGTCTACTCAGTTCCATTGCAACGCGCAAACTAACTCCAGCCTGCGCAAAGAACTGATCGATCAACCGCCGCGTATTCCCACCGCGTTCTCCGAGAATCAATCGCTCACCCGCAAGCGTGTAGGCGCTGATCGTTCGTTGTTTCGCGAGTTTGTGATGCGGCGACGCGATCGCCACCAGTTGATCTTCACTCAAACGCTCAGTCTTAATGCCACGCACGTCGACCGGCAGCGAAACAAACGCGACATCGACCTCGCCCGCAAGAATCTGGTCCACCAGCACTTCGCTCGTCCCCGATGTCACTGAGATGTCCGCCGCCGGATGCTGCTTGCGCAACTCCTTCAGAATCGACGGCAGCTGCTCAGTGAGGACCATCGCCGACGCACTGCCGATTCGCAGTCGCCCGCGCTCAGCGCCCGCCAGCTCTGCGATCTCATCGAGCGCGGCGTCGTGTTCGCGGAGTATGTGGCGCGCGCGTCGCAGTAGCTGCTCGCCCGCTTCAGTCAAGATCACATGCCGCGGGGCGCGAACAAACACCTTCGCGCCGATCTCAGTCTCCAGCTGCCGGATCTGCATGCTAATCGCCGCCTGGGTCACGTGTACGCGTAAAGCTCCCGCCGTAAACGTGCCCGATTCAGCGATCGCTACGAAGGCGCGTAATTGTCGAATTTCCACAATAGGAGGCTCCCGATATCAAGATGGATTATCGTAATAATAAAATCTTTTAGTTTCCATTATAAATCAGCGAACCCTAGAATAATCAACATAATGTTGAATGGATCGTTTTCTAGTCGGCCCGAGCCCCAACTGTGAGCACTGAACGACTAACAGCAGATCTCTCTCCAGCTAGACGCGTGCTCACTCAGAACTCGGTGGTCGGTGTGGACGGCGGCGGGACCAAGACCGAAGCCGTAATCATGGACGCGAACCAGCGAGTGATCGGCGAGGGCCGCGCCGGACCCTCGAACCCTTTGCGAGTAGGAATTGCAGGAGCTGCAGCCGCCGTACGCGAAGCGATCGATAGCGCGTGCGCAGCCGCAAAGCTCAGGCGTGGCGATCTGATCGCCGCGCAAATCGGTCTTGCAGGGGCGCGTCGACGCGAGCTGCGCGAACGTATGCGCGAGACGCTGATGCCGCTCGGTGTCGGTGAGATCGAGGTCGTTACTGACGCCAACATCGCGTTGTATGGTGCGACTGACGGTGCGCCGGGTCTCGTTGTGATCGCCGGAACAGGATCGATTTGCTGCGGCATCAATGCGCGCAGCCGGCGTTTCTGCGCGGGCGGTTGGGGACCGATTGCGGGTGACGAAGGTGGTGGCGCGTGGCTGGCGCGTCGTGCTCTGCGTGCGGTTGCTTATGCGTTTGACGGGCGTGGTCCACAGACTGAGCTTACTGAGCACGCCTGCGCGTACTTCCACGTCACCAGTCCTGACGATCTCACGACAGCGATCTACGCGCCTACAATTACCAACGAACGCCTGGCAGGTTTTGGCAGAGACGTCGTCGAGGCGGCGAAGGCAAACGATCCGGTGGCGCTTCAGATCGTTGCTGATGGCGGCACAGAGCTCGGACACGCGGCGGTCGCAGTGATTAGAAATTTGCAGATGGAGCGCGAGCGTTTTCAGATTGCGTACGTTGGTGGTGTGTTTCGAGCGGCGGGAGATTTGATGCTCGACACGTTACGCGCCGAGGTGCGGAAGGTTGCGCCGCGCGCGTATTTCGAGCCGCCTCACTTCGCTCCAGCCGTGGCTGCCGCTAGAATGGCGCGTGAACGCATCAACCATGTCGCTCTCGCCGTCTGATATGAAAACGGAAACCGCGCTTCCAATCACCGAGCAAGAGAACCCACGCTCAAAAGATCTCAGTTCACAATCGACCGCCGAGATCGTTGCGCTTATGAACGATGAAGACGCGACGGTCGCAGCGGCAGTGAAGCGTGTGCTCGGCGATGTCGTGAAAGCGGTTGATGAGATTGTCGCGCGGCTTTCGAAAGGTGGGCGGCTCTTTTATACGGGCACGGGAACCTCAGGACGGTTGGGTGTGCTCGACGCGTCTGAATGTCCGCCGACGTTTGGTGTGTCGCCGGAGTTGGTCCAGGGCGTGATCGCTGGTGGTTACGATGCGTGCTATCGCGCGGTCGAGGCTTCGGAAGATGATGCGGAGGCGGGTGGTTTTGACTTGAAGACACGAGGGTTTGGGAGTGGCGATGCGCTCGTGGGAATCGCGGCGTCTGGTTGCACTCCTTATACTGTCGGCGCGGTGAAGTTTGCGCGAGAGCTTGGCGCCTTCACGATTGGATTGACGTGTGTGCCTGGCTCGGCGATCACGGAAGCGGCTGACTTGAGTATTGTTCCGGTGGTTGGACCAGAGGTGCTGACCGGATCGAGTAGGCTCAAAGCCGGGACCGCGCAAAAGATGGTCCTGAATATGATATCGACGGCGACGATGGTGCGGCTCGGATATGTGAGCGGCAACCGCATGTCGAACCTGCAACCGCGGAATGTGAAGTTGCGCGAGCGGGCGGTGCGGATCGTGATGGCCGAAGCTGGGGTTGATGAGGAAACGGCGGTGTCGGCATTGGAAGCTTCGAAGTGGGTTGTTCAGGGCGCGTTGAAAGATTTAGCGGCCAGGAATTCGTAGTCAGTTTTTTACAGGATTACAGGATTTTCAGGATTAACAAGATAACTATTTTTAGATGAAGGCTCTCGATCTCATCATCATTTTTGGGTACCTGATCGGGATCGTGCTGTTCGGCACGTGGTTCGGTCGTAAGCAGAAGACCACTGCTGACTACTTTCTCGGCGATCGATCTGTCCCGTGGTGGGCCGTGGCCTTCTCGATCGTCGCCACTGAAACCTCGACTATCACGTTCATCTCGATTCCCGGTGTCGCGTTCGCGCGCGGTGGGAATTTCGGATTCCTGCAACTCGTCTTTGGTTATCTACTCGGGCGTATCGTCATCTCGATCCTTTTCATCCCGTCTTACTTCCGCGGCGAGTTACTGACTGTCTACCAACTCCTCGACCGGCGCTTTGGCGGCAAGATCAAGATGGTTGCAGCTTCGCTCTTCGTGGTTATGCGCAACATAGCGGACGGCATTCGACTGCTGCTAACCGCAATCGTCCTCGCCGCCGTCTACGCGTCTTTCCAACCAAATGCGAACGCGGAAATGATCATCATCGCGTCGATCGT
Organism: Pyrinomonadaceae bacterium; assembly: GCA_036498585.1. Taxonomy (GTDB): domain Bacteria; phylum Acidobacteriota; class Blastocatellia; order Pyrinomonadales; family Pyrinomonadaceae; genus PSRF01. Next base: position 48,798 of record DASYFE010000003.1, read on the forward strand.
TCTGATCGGCGTTGCGATGATCATCTTCACTTACTTCGGCGGCATGGAGGCGGTGATCTGGGTCGAGGTGGTGCAGCTCGGCATCTACATCGCGGGCGCCATCGCGGCTGCGGTCGTTCTTATTAACTCCATTGACGGCGGACTGGCGGCGGCAAGCTCATTTGCAGCACAGTACAGCAAATATTCTCTGTTTGATTTTTCTCTCGATTTCACGAAGACGTTCACGTTCTGGTCAGGTTTGATCGGCGGCTGTTTCCTGACGATGAGCACGCACGGAACGGATCAGTATCTCGTGCAGCGCTATCTCTGCACCGATCGCCCGCGCAAAGCGACGGTGGCGCTGCTAACCAGCGGTGGGATCGTCCTCGCACAGTTTATTGGTTTTCTATTTATCGGCGTTTTGTTGTTTGCTTTTTACCATCCGTTTTCTGATCCGGGTTACGCAGCCGCAGCCAACACCGCTTTTCCGTTTACCGGCGGCGATCGCGTGTTTCCCGATTTCATCACGAAGTACATGCCGACCGGGCTTTCGGGTCTCGTCGTGGCGGCAATCTTTGCGGCGGCGATGTCGTCGTCGTTGAACTCAATTGCCGCCACTGCGGTCAACGATCTTTACAAGCCGTTTCGTCCCAATCGTGAAGACAAGCACTACTTGAGAGTGTCGCATGTGCTGACGCTGGTGTGGGGCGTTGTTCAAATCGCGGTGGCGCTCGCGGTGCGAAATCAGCCGGGCTCGGCGTTGAGTATGGCGCTCTCGATCGCGTCGCTCATCAACGGTCCGATCCTCGGCGTCTTTCTGGTCGGAACGTTTTTGCGACGTGTGAGCCAGCCGCCGGCGCTGATCGGCATGCTCGTGAGCATCGCCTCGATGCTGTACGTGTTTTTTGCGACGAAGATTGCGTGGACGTGGTACGTGTTTCTCGGAAGCCTGATCACGTTTGTGGTGGCGTGGGCGGCGAGTTTTGCGTTCTCGCCCGCGGCGGTTGGTACTGTAGGACACATAGGTCCTATGAGTGCAGAGGAGGATTAAGAATTTGGTGTCTAACCGGAATCGTTATTTTTCGGCAATCCTGATTGCGATCCTGCTGTGTCTGGCGGCATTGCCCGCGCGGCCGCAGGCGCAGTTGAAGGTCAGCGGTTACAAACGCGAACCTTCGTCGAAGGCGCTTAAGTGGGCCAACGAGCAGCTACGTAAGATGTCGCTCGAGGAGAAGGTCGGCCAACTGATCTCCGTCGGCGTGAATGCGACCTTTCTCAATCAGGATTCCGACGCCTTTCGTTCTCTCAAGCACCAGATCGAAGACAACAAAGTCGGCGGCGTCATTCTTTTTCGTGGCCCGGTTTACGAATCGGTGATCCTCGTCAATCGCATGCAACAGCTCGCGCGTTACCCGTTGCTAGTCTCCGCCGATCTCGAATCCGGCGCGGGTATGCGCTTTGACGACACCGTCAACTTCCCATGGAACATGGCTGTCGGCGCCACAGGTAACCCGGAATACGCGCGACGCCAGGGCGAGATCACCGCACGCGAAGCACGCGCACTCGGTGTACATCAGATCTTCGCGCCCGTAGTCGACGTCAACAACAACGCCGCCAATCCGGTCATCAACGTGCGTTCTTACGGAGAAGATCCGGCGGACGTCGGGCGATTTGCCGCTGCATTCACTGAAGGCGCGCAAAACGCAGGCGCGATTGCGACTGCAAAACATTTCCCCGGACACGGCGACACCGCGGTCGATTCTCATCGCGGACTGCCGGAGATCAACGTGAGTCGCGAGCGCTTGAACACGGTCGAGTTTGTGCCATTCAAAGCAACCGTTGACGCCGGTGTCGGCGCGGTGATGGTGGGCCACATCGCGCTGCCGCAGATCGACGCCACCGCAGTCAAGCCTTTACCGGAGAACCTCAAGTCGAAACCAATCGACACCGACCAGAACGGCGAGATCATCGATGAGAAAGCCGCGATGCCGGCGACGATGTCTCCTGTGATCGGCAATATCCTGCGAAAGGATCTCAAGTTTGACGGAATAATCGTGACGGACGCGTTGAGTATGAGCGGGTTGACGATCTATTTCACCCCCGAAGAAGCTGCGGTGCGCGCGCTAGAGGCGGACGCCGACATGCTGCTGAAGCCGGCGGATGTCGATGCGTCATTTCGTGGCGTGCTGCAAGCGGTGAAGAGTGGACGCATCACTGAGCAACGCATCGAGGAGTCGGCGCGCCGGATACTCGCCGCGAAGTACGATCTCGGTCTTGTCAAAGAGCGCCTGACGCCGATCGATTCGATCGATCGCGTCGTCGGCAGCCAAGACGTGACGGCGCTGGCGACAGAGATTGCCGAGCACGCGATCACACTCGTGCGTGACGAAGACAAGCTTATGCCGCTGAAACCGGGGAAGCGCGTTTTCAATCTGGCGGTGACGAACGGCGACGATCGAACGTGGATCGCAAACCCGTTTGTGTCGAGACTCAAGAGCGCTGGAGTGAAAGTCGAGACCGCTGTTCTCGACGAGCGCTCGACGCTGGAAGAGGTGCAGAAGGCGGTTAATCGTGCGAAGGCTGCTGACCTCGTGATCGCTTCGTTGTACGGGCGCGTTCGATCGGGACAGGCGTCGAGTGTCGGAATACCTCAAGCCGGTGCGCACGCGTTGTCGTGGTTGATGTCAGAGGAGAAGCCAATCGTCGGGATTAGTTTCGGGAACCCTTATTTATTAGAGAGCTTCAGGGGGTTGCGGACTTATGTTGTGGCGTACGGCGACATGCCGGCGTTGCAGCAGGCGGCCGCGCGCGCGTTGCTCGGAGAGATCGATGTGGTGGGACGGTTGCCGATCTCGCTGCCGGGTCTGTACCCGCGTGGGACTGGCATCCAACTCAAGGCTGGAAAGAAGTAACTGTAGGGGCGGCCCTCTGTGGCCGCCCCTACAGTTGATGCAAGCATGCGACTCATGAATTCACGAATACTTGTTGCAGTTGTTCTGGTGTGGTTACTCGCTCAGTCTGCGTTCGGGCAAGTGCCGGTTGCAAGACCCGAGTCGGTTGCTATGTCGTCTGTGCGATTGGCGCAGATGGATGCAGTTATCGCTGACGCGATCGCCGATAAAAAACTGCCGGGTGCAGTTGTGCTGGTTGGGCGCGAAGGTCGTGTGGTGTGGAGGAAGGCGTATGGCGCGCGTGCGGTCGAACCGGTCCGTGAGGCGATGACGCCCGACACGATCTTCGATCTCGCGAGTCTCACCAAAGTCGTCGCGACTACGACCTCCGTCATGATCCTCATGGAGCGCGGCAGGCTGCGTCTCAGCGATCCGGTTTCATTTCACATTCCCGAATTAAAAGGTGAGGGAAGAGATCGAATCACGATCGAACAACTGCTGACGCACGTTTCCGGTTATGCGCCTGACTTTGATCTGCGTGAGCGTTGGACCGGCCACGACGAAGCGATCAAGCGACTGATAAAAGAGCCACTGCGCAATCCGCCCGGCAGTCGCTTCACTTACAGCGACATCGGGTTCATCACGCTTGGTGAAGTGGTCGCCCGCGCCGGTGGAATGCCGCTCGATCAGTTTGCGCAGAAGAACATCTTTGGCCCACTCTGCATGAGCAATACAGGCTTTCGTCCGAGCCAGACATTGATGACGAGGATCGCGCCGACTGAGAAACGTCGCGGCCAGATGAGTTATCTCGGCGACACCGGTGTGAACGTGGGCGCGGAAGGCGAAGCGTGGCTGCGCGGCGAGGTCCACGATCCGACTTCATATCGCATGAACGGCGTCGCCGGACACGCAGGCCTCTTTTCAACCGCAAACGATCTCGCCATTTACTGCCAGATGATTCTGAACGGCGGCACGTATCACGGCGTGCGGGTTCTGTCGCCGCTGACTGTGGCCGAAATGACGTGGCCGCGACTGGTTGCGAGTAACGGCGCGACACGCGGGCTCGGTTGGGACATCAACACGACTTTCTCGAGCAATCGCGGCGACCTGTTTCCGCTCGGCTCGTTTGGTCACACGGGTTTCACTGGCACGTCGCTCTGGATCGATCCGGCGAGCCGGATGTTTGTCGTGTTTCTGAGTAACCGTGTGCATCCCGACGGTAAGGGTGACGTTGGACCATTGCGCGGGCGTGTGGCCACGATCGTGGCGGGGTCTGTCACTGATACGGCAGTAGTCGAACGCGCGCGCGCGCAGTCTGCGAAATACTACAACGAGCTCGTCAGTAGCTTGCAGCAGTTTGCCTTTCGCAGTGACGGAGTAGGCAGTTCAACGAGAGTGCTGACCGGGATCGATGTGCTCGAACGAGACAACTTCAAACAACTCGCGGGCTTGCGACTCGGACTCGTGACGAATCACACTGGTCGCAATCGCGAAGGCCGGCAGACGATCGACGTGCTCAATAAAGCGCCAGGGGTGAAACTCGTCGCCCTCTTCGCGCCCGAGCACGGTATTCGTGGTGTTGCGGACGATAACGTCCCTGATTCGAAAGACGAAGCAACCGGGCTTCCAATTTACTCGCTTTACGGTGAGAGTCGCCGCCCGAAACCCGAGCAGCTCAAGGATCTAGACGCGCTCGTGTATGACATTCAGGACATCGGCGTGCGTTTCTGGACTTACAGCTCGACGCTCGGTTACCTGCTCGAAGAGTGTGCGAAAGCGAAGCTTCCGGTGTTTGTGTTAGACCGGCCAAACCCGATCGGCGGTCTCGATGTTGACGGGCCGATAGCCGACCCCGACAAGCTCTCGTTCACGTCGTATCACACGATACCGACGCGGCATGGTCTAACAATCGGCGAGCTCGCGCAGCTTTTCAATAAACAGCGAAACATCGGCGCGGACCTGCGCGTGATCAAGATGGAAGGTTGGCGGCGCTCGATGTGGTTCGACGAAACGAACCTCATGTGGATCAACCCGTCGCCAAACATGCGCAGTTTGACTGAAGCGACGCTGTATCCTGGCGTCGGTTTACTCGAGGTGACTAATGTCTCGGTCGGTCGTGGCACTGACACGCCGTTCGAGATCGTCGGTGCGCCGTGGATTCAGGGTGACAAGCTCGCTGAGTATTTGAATCAACGTGGTGTGCTGGGTGTGCGTTTTGTACCGTTGCGATTCAAGCCAAACGCGTCAGTGTTTAAGGACCAGGAATGCGGTGGCGTGAACATCATCGTCACCGATCGATCTGCGTTTCGGCCGTTGCTGGCGGGAATCGAAATGGCGCTAGCGTTGCGAAAGTTGTATCCGAACGATTGGAAGATTGATAGCTACCTACGACTGCTCGTGAACGCCGACACACTCGCGCGCGTGAAGCGTGGTGACAGTGCGAGAGAGATCCTCGGGTCGTGGAACGCGGGACTGCAGGAGTTCCGGAAAGAGCGCGAGTCAATCCTGTTGTATTAGCCACAGCTTACATGGATCCACTTTCGGACGGAATTGATCAAATAGAATTCTTCTGCGCTTTGGAATTCTTCGATCGTGATCACGCGCTCTTTGATCTTTCCTTCGGCTAGCAGGTGTTTCCGGAACACGCCGGGCAGCAAACCGCATTCGATCGGTGGTGTGCAGAGCTCGCCGTCAATCGACACCACGACATTCGCTATACTCGATTCCGTAATCTCACCTCTCTCATTCCAGAACACAAGCCCATCACCACCGGGTCGCCGCGTGGTTTTATGGTATAGAAACCGATCCGACGAATCGACTGGCTCACGCGCGAGCTCCACACTTTTCAACTCACCCAACATCTCCACCGGCGTAACCTGAGTCTCGACCTTTCCATCCTTCCACAACATCACCCTGACTTTGAGAGATCCCCTCGGATTCTCGATTGCAATCCGTTCTAAATCCGCGTTAATCCGCGTTCCAATAAACCCGAAATACTCAGCAGATTCGTTGAGTCTCGCTACATGATCCTCGAGCAGAAAATACTCGCCATCCTCCAACAGTATCGACTCAAACAACTGAAACTCCACCGGCTTCGAATGCAGGAACAGGCTCTTCACGAGACACTCTTCGTACTCGCGCTCGGCAGTGGAATCGATCGTCACGCCACCACCAACGCCGAAAGTCGCCACATCAGTTTCCGTATCAATCACAACCGTGCGAATCGCGACGTTGAAGACGCAGTCGCCGCCAGGCTTCAACAACCCGATCGCGCCCGTGTACGCGCCGCGCGGAAAGCGTTCGAGCTCGCGAATGATCTGCATCGTGCGAATCTTGGGCGCGCCCGTGATCGAGCCGCACGGAAACAGCGCCCCCATCAAATCAACGAGCGTCGTCCCTTCTCGCAAGGTTGACTCGACTGTCGATGTCATCTGCCAGACAGTCTCAAAACGTTCGAGATCGAACAACGACGACACGCGCACGCTACCGGGAACAGAAACCTTACCAAGATCATTGCGTAGCAGATCGACGATCATCACGTTCTCAGCGCGGTCCTTCGCTGAATTTGCGAGCCACTGGGCCAGCTCGCGATCCTCCCC
>DASYFE010000004.1:0-23955 GCA_036498585.1 Pyrinomonadaceae bacterium
CCGACAACACCACACGCACGGTGGCCTCATCAGCACGTTCCGGTTTTTCTATGTCTTTGATTGAAAGTCGTTTTTTATCGACACGGAGAGCAAGCATTAGAAGGTTTTACTTCTCGTGTACGCATTCTGAGGCGTGAGCTCGATCACCTGCTTCGAGCCGACAACCGTCACCGGCAAACGCCATTCGAGCTGCTCGTCGCCCGAAAGCGTCGCGTATAAGCACCAGTTACCCGGCGGCAGCGACACCGATCCATGCCCTTGCTTGTCAAGGCGCGCGTTAACCGGCGAGCGTCCCTTCATCCGTTCCTTCAAAAAATCATCCCACCGTTTGCCCTTCGACGGCTCGGTGAAGTACTCGTGTCGCACGGCGATGATGTCAACCGGGTAGAGATTGATCGCGACATCGAGCGCTGGCCCAACGCTTTCGGGCGTCTGGCGGATCACGATCTGCAAGTCAGTCGTCTGCTGATTGAGCGCGGCTTCAGAGCCGCTCGCCGGAAGTCGTCGATAAATCAACCAACCCGCGCCGACGAGCAAAAGAATCAGCAGCCCCTGCAACGCGACGATAGCGAGGTTGCGCATCGCGCCGAAACGCTTCAGACCGGAAATGTACGAGCGAGAAACCATTACTGCGCTTTCAGTCCGCGAACAAGACTCACAAGCGAGTTGACCTCTTTTTCGTTAAGCTTGTTAGCGAACGCGGGCATGTTGCCGCGCGTGTTGCGGCCGTTCATGATCGAGTTGAAGATGCGCTCGTCGCTGACGTCGTCTTGCCACTGCGCGTCGGTCAGGTCGCGCGCGTGACTGTATTTGCCCTTCGAAGTCTTGGCTTTGCCGTCAGTGCCGTGACACGAGACGCAGTAACGGCGATAGGTCTGCGTCGCCGGACGAACGTTATCGCCACGAGATTCCCGCACAAATCCCGCGAGAGAAACCACGACAGCCAGGGCTAGGACGTAGATTCGCATGCGCGCCATGATACATGTTAATCCTGAAAATCCTGTAATCCTGTGAAACTGATTTCCGGTTTGTTATGATTGCCCCCGTAATCCCCGAGCCGGCAAACCAGGACGAATCAATTGACTGAAATCGAGATCACAAAGCTGCGTGAAGAGTGTGGCGTGTTCGGAATCTTTGGCCACCCGGACGCTGCACGATTGACTTATCTCGGCCTCTACGCGCTGCAGCATCGCGGCCAGGAGTCGTGCGGTATCGTCGCGTCGGATGGCGCTGAGCTGCGATTCGAGCGCGCGATGGGTCACGTTTCCGAAGCCTTCAATCAAACGCATCTCGATCGACTGCGAGGTTCGAGCGCGATCGGCCACGTGCGCTATTCAACTGCGGGCGAGGTCTCGATTCTCGAGGCGCAACCGTTCTGCGTCACGTGCCAGCACGGACAGATTGCAGTTTGTCATAACGGGAATCTTCCGTTTGCACGTGAAGAGAAACTGCGACTCGAACGCGAAGGCGCGATATTTTCGTCTACTTCTGATACTGAAGTCGTGCTGCACGGTGTTGCGCGCTCGCGATTGCCCGTGCGTGAAGCGATTCCGCAGGTGTTGACCAGCACTGAAGGCGCGTTCTCGATGCTGTTTTTGACGCCGACAGAGTTGATTGCGATACGTGACAGTCGCGGCTTTCGACCGCTGGCGCTCGGACGGCTCGGCGATGCGTGGGTGCTTGCGTCTGAGACGTGCGCGTTCGATCTGATCGATGCGCAGTACATTCGGGATGTTGAGCCGGGTGAGATGATCGTGATCGATCAGGATGGTTTGCGATCGTCGCATCCGCTGCCGCCGCAGCGACACTCGATGTGTTTGTTTGAGCATGTGTATTTCGCGCGTCCGGATTCGTTGATCTACGGAAAGTCGATCAATGAGTCGCGACACAAGATGGGGCGGAGGCTTGCAGTCGAACAGCCGGCGGATGCGGATATTGTCGTGCCGGTGCCTGATTCGGGCCTGGCGGCGTCGGTCGGATACGCGGCGGAAAGTGGGTTGAGTTTTCGTTTCGGGCTTGTGCGCAATCATTATGTGGGACGCACGTTCATCGAGCCGCGGCAATCGATCCGCTCGTTTGGAGTGCGCATCAAGCTGAATCCGGTGCGCGATCTAATCAATGGCAAGCGCGTGGTTTTGATCGACGACTCGATCGTGCGTGGCACGACGTCAAAGAAGATCGTGCGCATGGTTCGTGAGGCGGGCGCGAAAGAGATTCACGTGCGCATCAGTTGTCCGCCGACGATCAGTCCGTGTTACTACGGTGTCGACACGCCGAACAAGTCGGAGCTGATCGCAGCGAACATGAGTGTCGAGGAGATACGGAAGTTTATCGAAGCTGATTCGCTGGGTTATCTTTCGCTCGAAGGATTGATCGCCGCCACGGGGTTAAGTCCTGATTCGTCGTGTGTGGCTTGTTGGAATGGTCAATACCCGACGCGCATCACGCGCGAGGCGGAGACTTACTGGGAACGCGAGCATGAATCGGTTTAGTTTACTACTACTCGTCAGTGTCGCTCTTTCGACGGCGCACTTAGACAGGATTCACAAGATGTTTCAGGATTTACATGTTAATCCTGAAACATCTTGTAAATCCTGTCTAAACATGACCCCGCAATCGGACGCGCTCCCGATCGAAGTGTTTCAGGTCCTCGATCTGCCGCTCAGCATTCACGAAGCATCGCTAACGAAAAATGAGCGTGGCCAATTCCTGCAACTCTCCTTCAGTAACAGCTCAGATCTGAAAATTCTTGGGCTCCGCTATTCGCTCGTTTCGGTCGCTGCCCAGGGTGGGGTTCAAATACGCGTGAACCGGACGGAAGGCTTCTCGCTGCCCGCTTATGGGATGAAGACGCTAACCTTCAAAACCGCGATCAAGCTGGGGCTAAAAGATGGCGAGCGGCTGCTGATGATGATCGAGCAAGTCATCTCGCGCGAGTCGATCTGGGAAGTCGTGAAAGCAAAGGACGCAATCGAAGCGTACGCGCGCGGAGATTTTTCCGTCGTGCCAAGCGTGATGCGCGTGACGAATCAGGTCGATTCTCCGCCGGTAGGGCGCGGCCCTATCTATTTCAGGAAAAACTAAACGAGGATTACTGATTGGGACGAACAACACGAGGCTGTGGTTGTGCGATTGCAGTTCTCCTCGCGGTTTTTCTCGCGGGCGGGTTTGTCGCGTGGCGCTACGTGCTGCCGTGGTGGCGAACGCAGCCACCGCCGGCCTCGGGTGGCGAGCTCACGATCCGCATTCTCGATGTTGGTCCAATCAACGGCGACTCGATCCTTATCACATCACCCGCCGGTAAGACCGTGCTGATCGATGCCGGCGACACGACAAAAGGGAAAGCCGTAGTCGAGGCGTTGAAGCGCAATAACATTCAACAGATCGATTATTTCATCGCGACACATCCGCATCCGGATCACATCGGCGGCGCGGCTGAAGTTTTCAAAGCAGTAAAAATCCTGAACGTGATCGACAACGGTCAGCCGCCAAGCGTGCCTCAGCTAGCCACGCCACCATCTTCAAAGCAGAAAGACACGAAGAAACCACCGCCGCCGCCACCGTTAAAGGGCAAAACAACGAAGACCACTTCGCTTACAAAGTTCTACGACGATTACAAAGCAGCCGTGAGCGCGAGCGGCGCTCATTATGAGAATGCGAAGCCGGGAACGAAGTACGATCTCGGTGGTGGAGCCTTGCTGATGATCCTCGCGCCGTCGGAGCCGTTCTTCACGAAAGACAAGATGACCACCGGCGGCAACGAGCCAAACGCCAACTCGATCGTGGCGCGTCTCGATTACGGATCGTTTTCGATGCTGTTAGCGGGCGATGCGGAAGAGCAGACCGAGCATCGTTTGCTGACGAAGGAATTGGATCTGCGGAGTCGAGTGTTGAAGATCGGGCATCACGGATCGAAGTACGCGACGTCGAAAGACTTTCTGGAACGCGTGCAGCCGGAGGTGGCGATCGTTTCGTGCGGCGCGTGGAATCGTTACGGGCATCCATCGCAGGCCGTGCTCGATCGTCTGCGGGCGGCGAACCCGAATGTGAAGCTCTATCGCACCGATTTACAGGGCGAGATCACAATCACGACGCGCGGCAAAGAAAGTGATATGACGATCAAGCCCGCGAAGGAAACGACTGAAGACCTGTGGGCCGGACGCATGGCGCAGAAGGATGATTCGTCACGCTCGGGGTTCATTGCGTATGGCGACTTCGGTCCGCCACCCAAGACAAAGAAGTCTAAAACTGACTAATGAAACAATCAATCTCATATAGCGACGCGGGTGTGGACATCGACGCCGCCACACGCGCTACCGACCGGATCAAAGATCTCGCGCGCCGGACTTTCAACGAGCGCACGCTTTCCGAGATCGGTAGCTTCGGCGGGATGTTTGACGGCGCATTTCCGGGTCTCGCGCAGCCTGTGCTCGTCGCGTCTGCTGACGGCGTCGGCACAAAACTCAAGATCGCGTTTGCGACCGGGGTACACAATACGGTCGGCCGTGATCTCGTCAATCACTGCGTCAACGACATCCTCGTCCAGGGCGCGCGGCCACTCTTTTTTCTCGACTACATCGCGACCGGAAAGTTATCGCCCGACGTCGTGGCAAGCATCGTCGAGGGTGTGACGAATGGCTGTCGTGAGAATGGTTGTGTGTTGCTGGGCGGCGAGACGGCGGAGATGCCGGGCTTCTATCAGGATGGTGAGTACGACATCGCCGGCTTCATCGTCGGCGTCGTCGATCGCGCGAAGATTATCGACGGTAAGACGATCGCGCCCGGCGACGTTTTGCTGGCATTGCCTTCGGCAGGATTACACACGAACGGCTACTCGCTTGCACGTAAACTCTTCTTCGAAGTTGCAGGTTATCGACCTGACACACATTTGCCTGGGTTGGGGATGACGGCCGGCGATGCATTGCTGTTGCCGCATGTCAGCTATCTGAAACCCCTCAATGACTTGCTCGACAAGGGCATAATCAAAGGACTGGCCCATATCACCGGTGGTGGCCTCACCGACAACATTCCACGCATCCTTCCTGAAAACACTGCCGTGCAGATCGAGCGCGGCTCGTGGCCCATACCGCCATTATTCGAGCTGCTGCGCAAGCTCGGAAACGTTTCCGACGCGGAGATGTATCGCACGTTCAATATGGGCTTGGGGATGGTGATCGTTTGTGCGGCGAGTGATGTGGACGCGGTTGAGGCGCACCTGCAAACTTGTTACCGGATCGGAGATGTTGTTACTGGGAATCGCGAGGTACTAATCTGAAAAAGAGAATTGCGGTCCTGATCTCCGGTCGCGGATCAAACATGCTGGCGCTCAGTGATGCGGTTTGTGACGGGCGCATACCGGATGCCGAGATCGCAATCGTGATCAGCGACAAACCCGGCGTGCGCGGGCTGGAGCTCGCGCGAGAACGTGGAATTGAAACCGTCGTGATTGCTCGTCGCGGGCGGAGTCGTGAAGAGCACGAGCGTGAGATCATCGCAGCTCTGCGTGAGCATCACGTGGATCTTGTTTGTCTCGCTGGATACATGCGGTTGTTGTCGCCGTGTTTTGTCGAGGCGTTTCGAGAGAAGATTCTTAATATTCACCCGAGTCTCTTACCTGACTTTCCCGGGCTCGATGCGCAACGGCAGGCGCTCGATCACGGTGTGAAGGTGAGTGGCTGCACGGTGCACTTTGTTGACGAGACACTCGATGGTGGTCCAGTCATCGCGCAGCGTACGGTGCCGGTGATTGAGGGCGATACGGTTGATAGCTTGTCAGCACGGATCCTCGAACAGGAGCACCAGTTATATCCCGAGGCGGTGGCGCGCGTGTTGGCGAAACAGACGTAGACAGGATTTACAAGATTTTTCAAGATTAACAAGTCTGTGAATCTTGAAAAATCTTGTAAATCCTGTCTACGTCTGACTCTAACAATCATATCTTCCCGAGCGACTCGGCGCGCTGGAACGCCGCCCACACAGCCTTCGACAACATCGTCCGCAAGCCACCCTTCTCCATCTGATAGATCGCTTCCGCTGACGTGCCGCCCGGCGATGTCACCATATTTCGCAGCTCCGCCGGATGCTTGTGCGACTCTACCGCAAACAACACCGCTCCGCGCATCATCTGATGGACGAGATCCTCTGCCACGCGTCTCGAGAATCCCATATGTACGCCCGCGTCGATCAGCGCTTCCATCATTAAATAAATGTACGTCGGTCCAGTCGCGCTCAACGCCGTGGCCATATCGATCTGCCGCTCATTCTCAACGCGCTCATTCTTGCCGAGCGCATCGAGCATGGCGCGAACCTGATTCTCCTGCTTCTCGTTGACTTCGCCGCTCACCGTCCACGCAGTCATACCTTCGCCAATCTGCGCGGGCGTGTTCGGCATCGTGCGCACCACTGACGCATGCAGGAGTTGCTCGGCAATCGTCTCAATCTTCGCGCCCGTGACGATCGAAACGACGAGCTGCTCCTTCACTAGCGCGCCTTTCAGCTCTTCGAGCACGACGTGCAAACGTTGCGGCTTCACGGCGAGCACGATGATCGAGCTGTCGTCCGGCCCTTCCGGGTGAGTTTCAGTGACAGCCTCGCGATTACTTTCAAACATCTCGACGCCATACTTCACGTGCATCTCTTCACGCCGCGCCTGCCGCGGGTGACTACCGACAATCTGCTCGGGACCAACCAGCTTCTTGCGGAGTAGCCCGGCAATAATCACCTCGGCCATCACACCACACCCGACAAACGCGAAACGGCAATTGCTAAGAGGATTTGTATCAGCCATAAAACGAGGATAGCGCACACTTTAATAGTTGAGCTACTCTATCCGGCGATGACTATCGACGAACAACTCTCATATCTCGGCAAAGGCACGGTGGAGGTCATTCGCGAAGCCGAGTTGCGCGCGAAGCTCGAAAAATCCGCCGCCACCGGCAAGCCTTTGCGCGTGAAACTCGGAGCCGATCCGACCGCGCCCGACATTCACCTGGGCCACACGGTCGTGATCCGCAAGCTGCGCGCGTTTCAGGAGCTGGGCCACATCGCGATCTTTCTTATCGGCGACTTCACCGGAATGATCGGGGATCCTTCGGGCAAGAACGCCACGCGCCCGCAGCTCACGCGCGAAGAGATCAACGCAAACGCCGAAACTTACAAACAACAGATCTTCAAGTTGCTCGATCCGGAAAAGACAGTAATCGACTTCAACTCACGCTGGATGGACACGCTTGGCTCCGCCGGTTTTCTGCGTCTCTCGGGCCACGTCACTGTGCGACAGATCCTCGAGCGCGATGATTTTCAACAACGACTCGAAACGAACCGGCCGCTGGCGCTGCACGAAGTGATGTACCCGCTGGTGATGGCTTACGACTCGGTGGCGCTCGAAGCGGACGTCGAGCTCGGTGGCACCGATCAGAAGTTCAACTTGTTGATGGGCCGAAACCTGCAAAGAGAGTACGGACAGGAATCGCAGGTAGCGATGATCACACCGTTGCTCGAAGGCACTGACGGCGTGCAGAAGATGTCGAAGAGTTTGAGCAACTACATCGGCATCAACGAGCCGCCGCAGGAGATCTTCGGGAAGGTCATGTCGATCAGTGACGATTTGATGTGGCGTTATTATGAGTTATGCACGGATCTTTCCGTTGCGGAGATCGCAACGCTGCGTAATGGCGCCAACAGTGGTGGACGTAATCCGCGTGACATCAAAGCCGAACTCGCGAAACACATCGTGACTGATTTCTATTCCGCGGCCGAAGCGCGGAAGGCCGAGGAAGAGTTCAATGCGATGTTTCGTAACAAGCAGGCGCCGGAAGATATCGAGGAGCGAATGGTGGCGTCGGGAGCGTGGAAGCTGCCGAAGCTTTTGGTCGAGCTCGGGCTTGTGCCGTCGATGGCTGAAGCGCGGCGCGTGATCGAGCAGGGTGGTGTTTATGTTGATGGTGAGCGACGGACGCAGACGGATTTCGAGGTTGGGATTTGTGAGGATCATTCGCTGCTCGTTCAGGTGGGGAAGCGTAAGTTTGTACGCGTGAGAGGAAACTAAGCTGTCAGCAACATTCGCAACTGAAGAGGTCTTGATTATCGAGACGCCGGAGCGTGTGCCGCTGCACTTCGCGCTCGCGTCGATCGGAAATCGTTTTCTTGCGTGCGCGATTGACCACACGATTCAGGTGCTTGCGCTGGGGCTCATCGTTATTGCCTCTGTCACCCTCATGAATTTTTCGTTCATCGAGCAAATGATTTCGAGCGCGCCGAAGTGGGTACTCGCGGTGATGCTCATTCTTCTGTTTCTGGTCTTTGCCGGTTACTTCACGTTCTTTGAGTGGATCTGGAGTGGGCAAACGCCGGGCAAGCGCTGGTTGAAGTTGCGAGTCATTCGCGAGGATGGGCGGCCGATCACGTTTTGGGAAGCGTCAGTGCGAAATCTGCTTCGGGCGCTCGATATGTTTCCGGTGGGATCGTATTCGATTGGATTGATCGCTGTCTTTGCGTCGATGCGCGATCAGCGCATCGGCGACATGGTCGGGGGCACGGTGGTCGTTCGTGAACGCGAAACCGAAGCGCCTGAGTTCGCGAAGGTGTTTGCCACGCCGGTGAGCGATCCAGCGATGCGACGATCTTTCAAGCCGGTAAACTTCACTGCCAGTCTGAACAGTTTGACTGACGCGGAGATTCAGGTGGTGGAGACTTTTTTGCGCCGCCGCTGGGATCTCTCTGAGATGCCGCGACAGTGGATGGCGTGGAGAGTTTCGCTGCCGATTCTTTACAAACTCCGTCCCACCTACGACCTCGCCACGTTCACTTACGAAGGCTTCCTCGAAGAACTACTCCACCGCTACGTCCAGGAACGAAGATTCAGAACTTAGTCATCCACAGGTAACGCAGATTACACAGACTTCATTTAAAACATCTGTGTAATCTGTGCGTTCAGTTTGAAATACGCCGAAGGCGTTGGCTAATTTACGCCGCAGGCGTTCGTTAATTACGCCGCAGGCGTTGGCTAATTTTAGCCCAGGGTTCGAGGAACGAGAACCCTGGGTCCAGTACATAAAAGGCGTTCAAACCCTGAAAGGGTTCGCCCTAAGACAAACCCTTTCAGGGTTATTCACTTGTTATTATTGGACGCCTCAGGGTTGTCGCGTGCGCTCCAACCCTGGGCTCGAATTAGCCAACGCCTTCGGCGTAAATTGGCCAACGCCTTCGGCGGTATTTCAAACTGAACCAGTACCAATCTGTGGATGGTTTTTGTGCCTTTTTGCGGCTTATGGTAGTCTTCAAGGTTTCTTTTGAGGCGGTAATTCGTAACAGGGGATTTGAACATGAGTAAGGACGTTTTCATACTGGGTGGCAAGCGGACGCCGATGGCTGAGTATGTCGGCGTGTTGAAGGATATTTCAGCAATCGATCTGGGCGCAGTCGCGGCTCGCGGCGCACTCGAAGCAACCGGGGTCAAGCCTGAAGAAATCGATCACACGGTTATCGGCAACGCACTACAAACATCAGGCGACGCCATCTACGGCGCTCGTCACGTCGCACTAAAAGCCGGCGTTCCTTTCGAGCGTCCGGCGTTGACAGTCAATCGGCTCTGCGGCAGCGGCATTCAATCAATCGTGTCAGGCGCGCAGATGATTCAGCTCGACGAGGCGCAAACATGTCTGGTCGGTGGCATGGAGTCGATGTCGCAGGCGCCGCACGTCATCCGCGGCGCGCGTTCAGGTTTCGCGCTCGGCCAGGGAAAACTCGAAGACAGCTTGATGGTGGCGTTGCTCGACACTTACTGCAACACACCGATGGCGGGCACTGCGGAAAACCTCGCGCGCAAGTTTGAAGTCTCGCGCGAAGAGCAGGACAAGTACGCACTGCGATCGCAGCAGGAAGCGAAGCGCGCTAAAGACGCAGGCATTTTTGCTGAAGAGATCGTTCCGGTTGAAGTGAAGTCGCGCAAGGGAACGACACAAGTCACTGACGACGATCATGCGCGCCCGGAAACGACGATCGAAATCCTGGCGAAACTCAAACCCGCATTTGCGCACGACGGATTTGTCACAGCCGGCAATGCTTCAGGAATCGTCGACGGCGCAGCGGCGCTCGTGATCGCAGGCGAAGAGTTTGTGAAGCAGAAAGATCTCAAGCCGATGGGCCGCATCGTTAGCTGGGCCTATGCTGGTGTGGAGCCCGAGATCATGGGTATCGGACCGGTGCCCGCAACGCGTTTGGCGTTGCAGAAGGCAGGTCTGTCGCTGAACGATATCGATCTCATCGAAGTGAACGAGGCTTTTGCAGCGCAGTACCTGGCGGTGGAAAAAGAACTCGGATTAGATCGCAGCCGTACTAACGTCAATGGCGGCGCGATTGCGCTCGGACATCCGCTCGGTGCGACAGGTACGCGGCTCGTTTTGACAGTGCTGCACGAGCTGCACCGCCGCGGAAAACGCTATGGCCTTGCGACCGCTTGCATCGGCGGCGGCCAGGGAATAGCGATGATAGTCGAGCGAGTCTAAAATCGGCCGCCCCTGTTTTATTTTTACTCGCGGGATTGCTTTCTCCTGAAATTAGGATTAGATCCAAATTCCTGATGCGACTCAGGAGCTGGCTTTATCTCTCTCTCGGGCGTTAACTATTGGCATAAAGAGGTTTCGTCTGCCCAGACGGGCGTGACATTTATCCGGCACAACGATTGCCGATTTTCGCTAGCACGCTAAGTCTCCATCAGGATTAGGTGTTAAGTCTTCCTTAAATTGATTTCTGCAGTCTTAAATTGCGATAGAATCACGCGCTCGGCTCGCGCGGCCGAGATACGTTCAAACCGTCAACTCATGTAAGGAGTTCCCCTGTATGTCGAAAACTGTAAAGTTCTTGTTAGTAAGCCTGCTGGTGTTCGCGTTTAGCGCAGTCGCCTTTGCCCAGTCGAACACCACCGGCTCCGTCGGCGGCGTTGTGAGCAATCCTAATAAAGAGGTCGTTTCCGGCGCCACAGTCACGGTGAAAAACATGGGCACGAATAAAGAAGATTCGGCCACCACCGATGACACCGGACGTTTCAAGGTTTCAAACCTGCAACCCGGAAACTACTCCGTGACCGTAAGCTCGTCCGGATTCAGTCCCAGCACGATGGAAAACATCGTGGTTGAAGTCGGACGTGAGACGACTCTCGAAGTCGCGCTCAGTGTTGGCCCAGTAACTGGTACCGTAGATGTCAGCGCTGAAGCACCGGTAATCAACACCACGCAGCAGGACTTCTCGACCAACATCAATCAAACTTCCATTAACGAGCTTCCCGTCAATGGACGTCGCTGGTCCAACTTCGCCATTCTTACTCCGACCGCTGTTCCGGACGGCAACTTCGGTCTGATCAGTTTTCGCGGCATTTCGGGTTTGCTGAACAACAGCACTGTCGATGGTGGCGATAACAACCAGGGCTTCTTCTCAGAAGAGCGCGGCCGCACGCGCGCCGGGTACTCGATCAGCCAGGGCGCTATTCGCGAGTTTCAGGTCAACACCTCAAACTTCGCGGCTGAGTATGGCCGGTCCGCGGGCGGTGTTATCAACGCCGTCACCAAATCGGGCACGAATGAGTTTCACGGTTCGGCGTTCTTTTACGACCGCAACAACAAGTTGGGCGCGCGCAACCCGAATAGTTTCATAAACCGGTTAGTGAACGGAGTCTCCACCAGAGAAGCTTTGAAGCCGGAAGATGTTCGGTATCAGTTTGGCGGCACGATTGGTGGCCCAATCGTCAAAGACACGCTGTTCTTCTTCTTCAGCTACGACGAGCAGCGACGTAACTTCCCCGGCATCTCAGTGTTTAGTACGCCCGGTTATCTCGATACAGTTAACCGCACAGTTCTTAACGCCAGAGGTTTGACAAGCACCCAAGTCGATTCAGCGTTGTTGTTCCTCAACGATCAGACTGGTGAAGTGCCGCGTCGAGGTGATCAGAGATTGTTCCTACCGAAGATCGATTGGAATATAAATTCAAAGAACCAGTTCACGGCGACCTATAACCGGCTGCGATGGCAATCACCGGCTGGTGTTCAGACTGGCGCCACCGTGACTCGCGATCGCGCCGGTTTTGGTGATGACTTCGTTGAGGTCGATTCACTGAACCTTCGTCTTGCTTCAACTCTCTCAAACAAGCTCATCAATGAATTCCGCTTCCAGTGGGCCGATGAGCTGAATGCACAGTTTGCACAGACGCCGTTGCCAGGTCAGCCGACCACGGCCAATGGATTTTCACCGCAGATTACGTTGACCAACGGCGTCACGATCGGCAAGTCCACGTCGCTGGATCGACTTGCGCTCCCTGATGAGCGTCGTTTCCAATTCGCGGATTCAATCACGTACACGACCGGCAACCACACCTTGAAGTTTGGTACCGACGTCAATCGCGTCCGTGACGTCGACGACAACCTGTTCACCGGAGCCGGTTCTTACACTTACAGCAACATCAACGACTTCATCGTTGACTACACAAACTGGACTACTAACGGCGCCCTTCGCAACACTGCTATTGCAAATTTCAACGCGAATAACGCGACCTTGAATCTTGCCGGCCGGTGCGCCACCTCAGTTTCGGCGCCCAATGCCGCTCAAACTCGGTTTGCCGGAAGGTGCTACACCAGCAACTTCGCACAGGGTTTCGGCCAACCGCGTTTTGAAGAAACAACTACTGACTGGGCCTTCTTTGCTCAGGATGACTGGCGCGTTTCGCCGCGGCTGACACTGAACCTCGGTTTGCGCTGGGACTACGAAGCGTTTCCTGAACCGTTCCTCGTGAACCCGGCGTTGCCGCAGACGGGCAACCGGCCGAGCGACAAGAACAACTTCGGTCCGCGCATTGGTTTCGCGACGGATCTCAGTGGCAATGGTAAGACCAGCCTGCGCGGCGGCTACGGAATCTACTACGGCCGCATCAATGGCACGATCATTATCAACTCGCTCATCAACACTGGAACGTCGGGTGGTCAGGCCGTCAGTTCGGTTCCGGCCAATTGCAGTGCGACGCTCTGCGGTGCTGCTAACGCCACCAACCCCGCCGGCAATCCGGTGGCTCCGCTGTTCCCGAATATCCTGGCCACGGCGCCTGCGGGCACCGCTGCAGTCAATTACTTCCGCGACGGATTCCAGAATCCCCTGATTCATCAGGGCGACCTGATCATCGAACGCGAAATCGCGCGTAACACGGTTATCTCCGCGA
This sequence comes from Pyrinomonadaceae bacterium, assembly GCA_036498585.1. GTDB lineage: Bacteria > Acidobacteriota > Blastocatellia > Pyrinomonadales > Pyrinomonadaceae > PSRF01. The sequence goes on from DASYFE010000004.1 coordinate 13,202, forward strand.
GCTATCTCTTTAGCTATGGAAACCACCTGACCACGTTCGTCGATACGAACCTGAGTCCTGCAACTGCGCAGGGACGAGTAACCCTCGTCGATGGACCAATCGCCGGACAAGTGTGGACGTTCCCGTACTACCGTGGCACGCGACCCAACACAGCCTTCGGCAACATTCTCGAGATTCGCGACAGCATCTCGACGAAGTATCACGCTCTCGTGTTGCAGGCGAATCGACGTTTGACACACGGCTTGCAATTCCAAAGCAGCTACACGTTGTCACGATCACAGGATAACGGCGGATCGCAGAGCTCCGCCACGTTCACTCCTGGGTTTTCGGCGCTGTTCGATCCTTTCGATGCGCCGGCTGACAGTGGCCTGTCTCCATTTGACCGCCGTCACAAATTCGTGGCCAGCGTTGTTTACAACACCAACTTCACCGGTTTTAGTGACACTGCCAAAGCAATCCTGAACGGCTGGACGATTGCACCAATCGTCAATATGTATTCAGGCTTCCGCTTCACTGCGGTGACTAATGCCTTCACGCCGCCGGCCGCTGTTGCAACCGCCGGCACATTTGGAACCAGCCAGGCAGGCGGCATCAACGGTTCGAATGGTTCGCTGCGATTTGGTTTGACGCCGAACAATGCGTTCCATACGCCGTCGATCAAGTATGTCGACTTGCGCATCTCACGTCGCTTCAAGGTGACTGAAGGATCCAAGATCGAATTCCTGGCTGAAGGCTTCAACATTTTCAACCGTACGCAGGTGACGGGTGTGAATAACCGAATATATGTTCTATCAGCATCCGGCACGAACGTGATTGGTACTTTCGATCCGACGTTCGGCACAGCGAGTGACTTGTCCAACGGCTTTTTCTTCCGTGAACGTCAGATTCAGTTAGCTGTTCGCTTCGAGTTCTAGACAATCACGAACACGAATGACGCGGATGATACGGATTCAATCCATATCATCCGCGGTTTTTTCTTTGTGCAACCTCTGTGTTCTCTGTGGCTCTGTGGTTGTTTTTTGGTAGGCCTTCATTAACCACAGAGACACAGAGAACACAGAGGTTGCACAGAGAAGAAGTCAGCTTCATAAGATTTCTGTGTAATCTGTGGATGCTTTTTGTTAGGCGGTCCCAAACGTTTATAATGCCCGGTCTTTTCTTTTATTACCGCACTTGACGAGGGGAAACCTACAAAATTGGCGAACGAACAGTTTGACGTAACAATTATCGGCAGCGGGCCTGGCGGTTATGTGGCAGCAATACGCGCAGGCCAGTTGGGTTTGAAGGTTGCGATAGTCGAGAAAGATAATCGGCTTGGCGGCACTTGCACGCTGCGCGGCTGCATTCCGACGAAGCAGATGTTGATGTCGGCGCACATTTACGAACAGATGCAGCACGCGGCTGATTTCGGCGTGCAGGCGTCGGGCATTCAGCTCGCTTTTGCAGATGTGCAGAAGAGAAAAGACAAGGTGGTGCTGAAAAACTCCAAGGGCATCGAGTATTTGATGAAGAAAAACAAGGTGACTGTTTTCAAAGGCACGGGCAAGCTCGTGCTCCCGGGGAAGGTTGAAGTCACCGATGCTGAAGGCAAAAAGCAGACGCTCGAAACGAAAAACATCATCATCGCTACTGGATCCGTTGTGCGGCCCATTCCGGGATTCGAGACTGATGGGCAGCACGTCGTCAATAGCGATCACATTCTCGAGTTGCAGCAGGTACCGAAGTCATTGATCGTGATGGGTTGTGGCGCTGTGGGTGTCGAGTTCGCGTCGGTGTATTCGCGCTTTGGTGCGGAGACGACGATCGTCGAGCTTTTGCCGCGAATCGTGCCGCTCGAGGACGAGGAAGTTTCGAAAGAGCTCGAACGTAGTTTTCGTAAACGCGGGATCAAGTCGCAGGTCGATACTAAGCTCGAGAAGCTGGAGAAGACTGAAACAGGCGTGCGTGTGACTGGTAAGACGTCCAAAGGCGAGGCGGTAAGTCTCGAAGCCGAGATGTTGCTCGTGGCGGTTGGGCGAATGCCTTACACACAGGGACTCGGGCTCGAAGGCACGAAGATCAAAGTCGACAGAGGCTTCATCCTCGTTGATGAGTATCAGCAGACGGCGGAAAAAGGTGTGTATGCAATTGGCGACGTCGTGCCGACGCCCTTGCTGGCGCACCTTGCGTCAAAAGAAGGGATCGTCGCGGTCGAGCATATGGCTGGTAAGAAAGACGTCCGACCAATCAATTTAAGATTAGTCCCGAATTGTACTTACTGCGATCCCGAGGTTGCATCAGTTGGTCTCACTGAGGCGAAAGCGAAGGAGCAGGGTTACGACGTGAAGGTCGGGAAGTTTCCGTTCTCGGCGTCAGGCAAGGCGCGCATACTCGGCGAGGAAGAAGGTTTCGTCAAGATTGTCAGCGAGAAGAAGTACGACGAGATTCTCGGGGTACACATCATCGGACCACACGCGACTGAGTTGATTGCCGAAGCGTGCGTGGCCATGCAACTCGAATCGACGGCCGATGAGTTAGGTCGAACGATGCACGCGCACCCGACGGTTTCCGAGGCTGTGATGGAAGCCGCCGAGGGTGTTCACGATCTCGCTGTTCACATATAAGTTAGACAGGATCACAGGATTTTCATGATTGACAGGACTACAGCTAAGCATTGTATCTATGGACCAACCGGATAAATCAACCCGTCGCCGTCGTCGTCCAGCGCGCCCACGTTTTCAAATGCGCGTCAGCACGAAGTACGCGCCGCGCAAAGCCGTCGACGGCCAACCACTAGGCTGCTCCACTGAAACGACGCTCAACCCCGAGCAGCATCTCGATCTCTATCGTTACCTGAAGCTGACGCGTCTCGTTGAAGAACGTCTCGTGAATCTCTACCGGCAGACGAAGGTCGTCGGTGGCGTGTTTCGCTCGCTGGGCCAGGAAGCGACGGCAGTCGGGACCGCTTACGCACTCCAGCCGGAGGATTTCATCACGCCCTTGATCAGAGACCTGGGCGCGGTGCTGGTGAAAGGCATTCGCCCGCGTGAGATCTTCGCGCAATACATGGCGAAGGCGTGGGGACCGTCAGGCGGCAAAGATCTCAACATCCATTTCGGCGACATGCAGAAGGGTTTCATCGGCCCAATCTCGCATTTGGGTGACATGATTCCCGTGATGACTGGCATCCTGCTCGGCGCGCGCATGCAGAAGAAGAAGTTTGTGGCCGTGGCCTACATCGGCGACGGTGGCATGAGCACGGGGGCATTTCACGAAGGACTCAACTTCGCCGCCGTACAGCGACTGCCGCTGATCGTCGTCGCCGAACACAACCACTACGCTTACTCGACGCCGACAAGCCTGCAAACGGCCGTTCGCGATCTCGCGGAGAAAGCGGCTGGTTACGGTATTCCTTCGCACATCGTCGACGGCAACGACGTGGTCGCGTGTTATGAAGTGACGAAACAGGCGGCTGATTATGCGCGACGTGGCGGCGGCGCTGTTTTGATCGAAGCGAAGACGTATCGTCGCAAGGGACACGCTGAACACGACGATCAGCGTTACGTCGGGGAAGGCGAAGTCGAGTGGTGGGAGAAGAACAACGATCCGCTCGATCGATACGAACGGTATTTGTTGGAGTGCAATTTCGCTACGAAGGAGAAGCTCGAAGAGATCGACGCGAGTGTTCTCCGCGAGATTGACGAGGATTGCGCCTGGGCTGAATCTTCACCGATGCCCGAAGGCGAGCAGGCGGCGTACGGAGTCTTCGAAAACACTATCGTCCCGCCTGCATTCAGACCAAAGGTCCTGGAGGGCTAAAACGATGCTTAAACCAGCAAATTACAAAGACAGAAGTACCAAAGGTACCTCACTTACCGGAGGAAGAGGAATGGGATATGTCTATGCGGAAATCGAATTAACAAATGAAGATGACGTGGTCCTTCATCGCCACGGGCTTTTGCTCGAAAGTGAAATCAAAAAGGTCAAATGCAGGGCACTGGTCGATAGTGGAGCCTGGGACCTTGTTATTAATGAAGAAGTCCAGCACCAACTAGACTTGCCTGTGATAGACCGGCAAGCTGTCGAGATGGCAGATGAAACCGTGATTGAAGTAGACGTTGTAGGTCCGATCGAGATTCGTTTCGAAAGTAAGACCACAATCGTAAGCGCTGTTGTCATGCCGGGCACTTCCGAGGTTTTGCTAGGTGCGTATCCAATGGAAGGGCTGGACGTGATGATAGATCCAAAGGGAGAACGGCTGCTCGTAAATCCTCCCTGGCCCAATAATCCTAAAGCTCGTATCAGGGCGGTAAAACAAGTCAGCCTGAGTATCTAACGATGTCGACTGCCGTCAAAAAAGAACATAAATCTGCGCGCCCGGAACGTGGTGGACAGGCGACGCTCGTCGAAGCCATTCGCCAGGGAATCTGGGAGGAGATGGAACGCGATCCAACCGTGTTTGTGATTGGTGAAGACGTCGGCGCATATGGCGGCGCGTTCAAAGTCACTGACGGATTGATCGATCAGTTTGGCAAAGAACGCGTGATCGACACGCCCATCTCGGAAGGCGCGATCGTCGGAGCAGCGTGTGGCGCGGCGTTGATGGGTATGCGTCCGGTCGCTGAGTTTCAGTTTATCGATTTCATTTCCGCGGGTTTCGATCTGCTGACGAACTACGCTGCGAAATGTCGTTATCGCTGGGGCGCCGGAATCCCAGCCGTGTTTCGTGGTCCATGCGGATCGGGAGTACGCTCGGGGCCCTTTCATTCACTCAACGCGGAGTCGTTTTTCCTGAACACCGCGGGACTGAAGATCGTCGAGCCGTCGACTGCTTACGATGCGAAGGGCCTGATCAAAGCGGCAATCCGCGATCCCGATCCGGTACTCTTCTTCGAGCACAAGAAACTCTATCGCTTGCCGCGACTACGCGAAGAGCTGCCGTCGGATGATTACATCGTCGAGATCGGAAAGGCACGTGTGGCGCGCGCAGGACGAGACTTGTCAATCATCACGTTTGGAGCGATGGTTTTGACGGCGCTCGATGCTGCTGAAGAACTCGAGAAGGAAGGCCTGGACGTTGAAGTTATCGATTTGAGAACGCTCGCGCCGCTAGACAAGCAGGCGATACTCGCGAGTGTGAAGAAGACAAGCAAAGCAATCCTGCTGCACGAAGCCTCGCGCACCGGAGGCATTGGTGGTGAGATCGCGGCGCTGATTGCTGAAGAAGCATTTGAATGGCTTGATGCGCCGGTAATTCGCGTCGCATCGATCGACACGCCGGTGCCGTATGCGCCGCCGTTGGAAGATTATTACTTGCCGCAGACAAAAGACGTCGTTGACGCAGCACGCAAGCTGGCGGCTTATTAAAAACTGGAGTTGAGATGAGCACTGAAGTGGTGATGCCGCAGATGGGTGAGTCCATCGCGGAGGGAACGATTACGAAGTGGTTGAAGAACGTTGGAGAACGCGTCGAGCGCGACGAGCCGCTGTTTGAGATCTCCACGGATAAAGTCGACGCAGAGATTCCATCGCCCGCTGCGGGAACGTTAACCGAAGTCAGATTCAAAGAGGGCGAGACGGTTGAAGTGAACACAGTCGTCGCTGTGCTTGACGGTAATCAGGCGTCAGCAACTACAGAAGCGCCGGCGAAAGCTGAGGCGCCTGTGCCTCCGCCGCCACCAGCGCCTGCTCCACCACCGCCACCACAACAAGCCGCACCGCCGCCACCGCCGCCACCGCCAGTTCAGGCGAAGCCAGCGCCACCGCCACCACCTCCGCCAGCAGCAGAGAAAAAAGACGGCAGTGCTCCAACTGCGGAGGAGCTGCGCCGGACCAAGTCGAGCCCGCTCGTACGCAAGATCGCGCAGGAGCACAACGTCGATATTTCACAACTCGAAGGCACTGGTCTAAGTGGTCGTGTAACCAAGAACGACATTCTCAGCTACATCGAATCGGGAAGCACAGCAGCGCCAGCGCAACGTCCGGCCGAGCGCGTTGCCACACCTGCGCCGGCACCCGCGCCTGCCCCCCCACAGGAGATCGTCGCGCCACCGCCACCGAGACCACAGCTTGGCGATCGCGTCGAGCAGATGAGCGTCATGCGCAAGAAGATCGCGGAGCACATGGTCCTATCGCGACGCACTTCAGCGCACGTCACCACCGTTTACGAGATCGACATGACCCGCATCGCACGACTGCGTGATAAGCATCGCGATGCGTTCTACGAACGGACTGGGACCAAGCTCACGTTCATGCCGTTTATCTTCGAGGCCGTGAACAAAGGTTTGCGAAAGTTTCCCATCTTCAACGCACAGGTAAACGGCGAGCAGATCATTTACAAGCAAGACATCAACCTCGGTATGGCTGTCGCACTTGATTGGGGTTTGATTGTGCCGGTAATCAAACGTGCTGACGATTTGAGCATCTCGGGGCTCGCCCGCGCTGCAAATGACCTTGCAGACCGCGCCCGGACCAAGCAGTTAAAGCCCGACGAAGTTACCGGCGGCACCTTTACGATTACGAACCCAGGCGTGTTTGGCGGTCTCTTCGGTACGCCGATCATCAACCAGCCACAGCTCGCGATCCTCGGCGTCGGAAAGATAGAAAAGCGTGCAAAAGTGATGACGACGCCTGACGGCGACGACTTCATCGGCATTCGCTGGATGGCCTATTTTGCCCTCAGCTTCGACCATCGTGTGATCGATGGCGCAGACGCAGAACGCTTCCTTGCTTTCATTAAAGAGGAACTCGAAGCCGGCGACTTTTCGGTTTAACTCTTCCTAAACTCTGAATAGTGGATAGGTCCTATACGTCGTATAGGACCTGTTTTTTTGCGGTAACGTTACAAAAACAACACGCAAATTTCCATTTCCACGCACACCTTATTGCGATAAAGTGGTGATTCGATGAAGAAAAGCCAAGGCTATTGACTTAAGTTCGATGACGATCTAAATCATGTCATCCGCAAAATTTAACGAGCGGGAGGCGAGGGAAAAGACTCGCCGTTGTTAGCTTGAAGAAGACGCGCGCGAAGAAGCGCGTTAACCAGTTACCAGTTTGAAGGAGATAAATCGATGGTATTCACTAAACATAAAATGTTTGCCCCGGCAGTGCTTGCCACCTGCCTGTTAGTCTTCTCAGCCTCCCCCTTATTGGCCCAAGACAAGACCAACCCGGCCGGCTCGCGCACTGTCACGAGTGGTCAGAAAATGAAGCTCAAAGGCGTTGTCACCCGGCGTGATGCTGATACATTCACCGTCCGTGACATGAATGGCGTGGACACGGTTGTTCGTCTGAGCGACAAAACCAGTGTGAAGACAAAAGGTGGGTTCCTGCGCGGCGGCTCAAACTATGCACAGACCAGCATCCTGCGCGGCCTCAACGTTGAAGTTGAAGGACGTGGCAATGGAACGGGTGAGTTAGACGCAGAGAAGATCCGGTTCAACGACGCCGACATGAAAGTTGCCCGCGCAGTCGAATCGCGCGCTGCGCCACTCGAAGAGAGAGCGTCTGACACGGAAAACAAACTGAGCCAGGTTGAAGCGAATGCGCAACGCCTGTCGGGTCAGTTGGAAGAGCTCCAGGCGGTTTCGAACGCGGCGCGAGGCGGCGCGAAAGCTGCACAGCAAACTGCTGACGCGGCTGTCGCCGGCGTGAACGCAACCAACGAACGCATTTCGGCTCTCGACGACTACGCACCACAGCAAACTGCTGCCGTGAATTTCAAAACAGGCAGCGCAGTGCTTTCACCAGAATCGAAGACAACGTTGGACGACATCGCCAGCAAGGCTTTGAACGCCAAAGGCTATGTGCTCGAGGTTTCCGGTTTTGCCGACTCGCGCGGCAGCGTAAACCTGAATCGTGCGCTGAGCCAGCGTCGTGCTGATGCAGTGATTCGTTACCTCGTTGAGAGCCACAACATTCCGCTGCGCAGAATCGTGACGCCGTATGGCTACGGCGAAATGAATCCGGTTGCAGAGAATGAAACCAAAGAAGGTCGCGCACAGAATCGACGCGTTGAGATCAAGTTGCTCGTCAACAAGGGACTCACGGCGCCGGCGCCGACCATGAATCCGGGTACTTCCGGTTCAGACAACTAATGTTGTGTAGCGCGGGGTTCACTTTGACAGTGCAACTCCGCGCATTGTGAGCGGCACCAAAAGAGTCGTGGATCATGCCGTCAAAAAAGCGGTAGGATAGGGAGCCAGCAGCCAGCAACTTGGCGGCATGAAACAGGCTCGAAGGGTGTCGAAAGATGATTCTGGGGGTTGAGAAAAAATTTTTGTGGCCGGCGTTCCTGATGGGAGTGCTGGCCCTTTTTCTATCCACACCAACCGCGCAGGCGCAAAAAACAGTCAAAGACTTACCGCCGCCGCCGCCGCTTTGGAAACCGAAGCCCACACCCACTCCAAAGCCGGCCGAGCCTGAAGTAATCACAGACGTCATTCGTACGAACTCAAACCTCGTGATGGTGCCGGTGTCTGTTACGGATCAAACTGGCAACGCAGTGCAGGGACTTCAGGTCGCTGACTTTCGTTTGGAAGAAGAAGGAAAGCAGCAGGAGATTTCGGGTCTCGGCAATCCGGAGCAGGTGCCTTTGGCGATCGCGTTGTTGTTTGATATTTCGAGCAGCGTCAGTACCAAGGGTTTCTTCGCGTCACAACAGAATGCAGCGGCTACGTTTCTTAAGCTGGTGATGAAGCCATCTGACAAGGCGGCGATATTTACGATCACTGGCCAGTCGACCCTGATTCAACCGCTTGCTTCCGCGGATGCGTCAGCAGCAAAGATGTTGAGCATCCCGCCGGCAACAGCCAGTGTTCCGACCGCGTTCTACGACACAGTTGAAGCAGCGGCAAAGTATCTTACGGCTAACGCGCCGAGTAATTATCGCCGCGTCATTGTGGTGCTCTCGGACGGTGATGATAACTTCAGTACCATGACGCGAGGGCAATCGCTTGCGGATTACAACGACACGACGGCTGGAAAACAGTCAGCCCTGGGAACCAGAACTGGTTTACTGCAAGCGCACCAGCGAGCAGTTGCGGGAGTGCAAAAAGCTGTACAACAGGCTGACGCGATCTTTTATTCTGTGAACCCAGGTGGTCCTTCAATAAAGCTGAATATGATTGCGATGCGGGCCGAGAAGGGTATGGAAGCGATTGCTGAGACGACCGGCGGCACGGCCTTCGTTCCCGATTCGGATGTTGATCTCGAAAGAGTGTTTCGACAGGTTGCCGCGGAGTTGCGAGGACAATATCTACTGCAATACTACGCTGATTCCGAGAAGGTTCCCGCCGGGCAATTCCGGAAAATCGAGGTTGCAGTTCCCGCGCGCAATGACGTGCGCGTCCGCGCTCGCCAGGGCTACTACGCCAAGAAACAAGACTAGACAGGATTACAGGATTTTCACGATTTACAGGATGCCTCCTGTCCATCTTGAAAATCCTATAATCCTGTCTAAACCGTCTATTGCCTCATTATCACAAGCACGTCGGCTAATCGATTGATCACGTTAAGTAGCGTGCGGCCGCCCGCGTCGAATTGGTTCGCGTTGGCCTGCTCTTCCGCTGTGGCCGCGCCGGCCGCAACGCCTGCCAGCTTGATGTAAAAAGGCTGAAGCTCGGGCGTGTTGCGGAAGTCGATCTCTAACTTATCAAGCCCATCCTTGAAGTCCCTGAAACTCGCCTTAACCTTCGTCTTTCTCTCCTGGTTTAGTTGCAGCCCTGCCGGGGACACCTGGTTTTGCTTCGCCGCATCATCAACTGCGTTGATTGTGCTGTTGATACCACCGAGCAGGTAGGTAAACCGCGCTATATTCTTCACCAGTTCGGCGACGCGCGTCGCGCCCTGCATACGCACTTGCGCTACGCGTTGCGCCTGTTGCGCCTGTGTGGGCGGCTTTGGCTTGGACGAGCGGCTGCGCGTTTGGTTAAAGGCGGAAGAGGGAATTAGAAGGAATGCGACCAGTAAAGTGAATGCGATGCGTTTCAAAGTGTTTGTCTCCTCTTCTGCAGTTAGTTTGTTCGCGCTTCTGGTGAGGATTGTACCAAAGACCAAGGCGGCTGTTAGAATGACGCGCGAAGACTACGATCTGGTTGTATGACTGTTGTATGACTAGGGAAAGAAAGCTTTTGGTCCAACGGCTCGGCCTCGTTGACTACGAATCCGCCCTCGCAATCCAAAAACAGACGGAACTTGCGGTTAAAACCGGCATTCAACCGGACACGTTGCTCCTGCTCGAACACCCACATACACTCACGATCGGGCGTCGCGGCGACAATTCCTCGGTCCTGCTCAACGAAGAACAACTAAGAGCGCGCAACGTGACGCTGTTTGAGACCAATCGCGGCGGAAAAGTGACTTATCACGGCCTGGGCCAGATCGTCGGTTACCCGATTATCAATCTCAGCCCCGATCGCGAAGACGTTCATCGCTACGTTCGCGATCTTGAAGAAGTGTTGATCCGGACCATGTCAGACTTCGGCATCGACGCATTTCGCATCGAGGGACTGACGGGGGTCCACACGCCGCGCGGGAAGATTGCGGCGATCGGCGTACACATCTCGCGCTGGGTGACGACGCACGGCTTCGCGCTCAACGTAAACACCGATCTCAGTTTTTTCGATCTAATAATTGCCTGCGAAGGCGAACCCGTAACGTCGATGGAAGTCTTACTCGGTGACGAAATCGAGTTGAGCTTCGTCGAAGACCGAATTACAAAAAACTTCTCAAGTGTCTTTTCACTATGCTGACTGTCGAACTAATCAACGAAG
>DASYFE010000005.1:0-8141 GCA_036498585.1 Pyrinomonadaceae bacterium
ACGGCATCGCGACGTTGCGTCGTAAACACGTGACTGTAAAAGGCGAGCTGATCCAATTCGATTTTCGCGGAAAGGCGGGCGTGCGACAGCAGCGCGAGCTACGGGATCACCGGGTCGCGCGCGTGGTTCGCGAGACGATTAAGCTGCCGGGCTACAACGTCTTCAAGTACATAAACGGCGACGACAAGCCGGTAGTGGTGACTCGGCGCCACATCAACGAGTACATCAAGGAAGTAATGGGCAGTAGTTTCAGTGCGAAAGACTTTCGCACGTGGGCGGGCACACTTGTTTGCGCATGCGCACTCGCGCGTAACGGTGTTGAGATTCCGGACAAGAAGACTGCGCGAAACAAACGAATCGTCGAGGCGATCAAAGAGACGGCGGAAGTGCTGGGCAACACGCCGGCAGTATGTCGCGGCTCTTACGTGTGTCCCGAGATCATCAGCTCGTTCGAGAAGGGCCAGGTGATCGACGCCTGCGCCACAAATCTCGACGATCTGATCGGTTTCCGTGGGCGCGGTTTACACAAAGCCGAACAGTCGCTACTCAGGTTTCTCAAGACAGGCGTCAAGTGAGATTGGCACTGTGATTGCCGAGGAGCCGGAGAAGTTTGATAACTGTTTCGATATCACGCGGGAGGTTTAATCAATGGAAGGCCCATTAAGAGGAATACTTGCGGGCGCAGCAGCGTGGAAGTTTGGCGGTGGATGCATTTCCACCATTTTGATTTTCATTATTGTCTTTTGGGCGCTGGGTTACGTTCACTGTTAAGAGAGTCGTTGGACAGGATTTACAAGCAGCTATCTTGTTCATCTTGAGAAATCTTGTAAATCCTGTCCAACGACTTACCAGGTCACCACAAGTTCTTCCGCTTCCTGCCACACCGGCAAGTTCGGACGAATCGCGCAACGGTACAGATGATCGGGACGGTCCAAAAGGATACCGGCTCCCATTACGACGGTGCTTATCGGATCTTCCGGCACGGTCGCCCGTAGTTTCAGTTCACTTTGCAGGCGACTCTTCAATCCCTTCAGCAGTGATCCACCTCCCGTGAGAATCATTCCCGAGTAGTAAATATCAGCGACAGCTTCCGGTTGCGCGTCTTCAATCACACGCCGGATGCCTGTCACGATTTCATTGATGGTTGGTTCCAGCGCTTCGCGCACTTCTTCAGCCGTTATCTGCACCGCGCAAGCATAACCATCACTCAACTGCTTTCCGACAAGCTGAATCTTGCGCTCATCGGACGGAATGTCATCATCACTCAGCGCGCCGAGCTCGCGCTTCAAAGCTTCAGCGGTGTATTCGCCGATCTGTAGACAGTAGTTGGACCGCACGTAATCGCGAATGCTTTCGTCCATCGCGTTTCCGGCAGCCTGCAAACTCGTCGACGAAACAACTCCGCCTGACGCTACGATCGCGATGTTCGTCGTGCCACCACCGACGTCAACCACCAGGTGCGCGCGCTCATCATCGAACGCGAGACCCGCGCCGATTCCCGCAGCGAGTCCTTCATCAACGAGATCTGTGCGACGACCACCAGCATCGTGCGCGGCATCGCGAACTGAGCGTTGCTCGACGGCAGTCGCAGACCCGGGAATGCCGACGACAAAATGTCCGAAGCGAATTCCGTCAGTCACCTGGCCGATAAAAGATCGCAGCATCTTGCGCGTGACTTCGAAGTTGAAAATCGTGCCGCTGCGAATTGGCCTGTGTACTTCAATGCCGCGCGGCTCACGGCCCAGGAGTTTCAATGCCTTGTGACCAACGCTAACGACCTCACCGTCATAGCGATCGAGCGCTACGACAGAGGGCTCGTTCAAAAGAATCCCTTTGCCGGGTTGATAGATGAGTGTGTTGACTGTCCCCAGATCTATAGCTAACTCGTTCTTAAAGAACTTCTCGATAAATCTCACGGCGACGGTTCCTCCTCCAAATTGGCAGGGCCCACGGGAGCGAGTGATCGCATTCCGAGCGGCAACTCGTATGCCTTGCGAAAGAGCAGTTGTCCTCTGGGGGATGTCTTTGGAATTTATAAAGATCGATTAAGGCGTGGATTCCAGTCGCCGTATGACAAGTGTGCGGTGAGGCCGTGGAGCGTACGAGTTCCGCGCGTTCAGGATGACCGAAGCAACTCCGCGAGACGAGCGATCCCGCGGCTCGTGTTATCGCCAAGATCGATACCGATTACACGGCGGCCGCGCTTCACGAGGGCGCGGAAATCCCCAAGCGCCTGCGCCTGTTTCAGGATGGCGAACGTGTAAGGCTCGCCGGGAATCGGGAAATCAACCGCATCGTTGGCGATGATCTGAAAGAACACGCCAGTGTCTGGACCACCTTTGTGTAGCTGTCCGGTCGAGTGCAGAAAGCGTGGCCCATAACCGACCGTGGTGGCGCAGCGCGTGTTATCGCGCAGTTGAGTTCTGAGCTCCTGAAACTGACGATCGATCTCGGGCGTCTCTTCGATGTAGTTCAGGAAAGCAATGTAGTCGCCGGGCTTGATCGTTGCGAGGTGATTTCTCAAGACGTCTGCGACCGGCTCCGCTTTATCCGACCCATCACCACCGTAAACCGAGATCGACTCGTCCGAAGCCACGATATTGCGCGGATTCAGTTGCCCGCGACGGGTGAAAGCAGTCAGCAGTTCTTTCGTCGCGTCTTTCGCTTCCTGCACGTTCGGTTGATCGAACGGATTGATTCCGAGTCGCCAACCGGCAACCGCCGTGGCAAACTCCCAGGTGAAAAACTCCGCGCCGAGATCGTACAGGTCATTGAGCTCGCGATAGACGACATTGTGACCAGCAGCAGCAAGAGATTCGAGCTGTGTGTTCTCTGAAACAGCGCCGAGCGAAATTGAAACGAACAGGCGATCGCTGCCATATACATTAGGAGGGCCGAGTGGTTCACCATTGACGGGCAGAATTCCTGTGCCTTCTTTGCCGGTGCTCTCCGCGATGAGTTGTTCGATCCAGAGTCCCAAAGTTTCGAGAGATCGATCGATCACAAGCGTGAGTTTGTCGCGTCCGGCGGCTGCGTTATCACCCATCGTGATTCCCAGCTCAACCGCTGCGTCGTTTGACTGCGCGGCCTGTCGCGCTCCTTCGAGAAGCCTGCGCACGTCGAGGCCCATCAACGCCGCGGGAACCATGCCGAAGTAAGAAAGCGCCGAGTAGCGTCCACCGATATCCGCCTGGTTCAGAAACGTGCGCTGAAATTTGAGCTCTTCCGCTGTTTCGACGAGGGGCGAGCCGGGATCGGTGATGGCGATGAAGTTTTCACCGGGACTTTCCTTCAGCTTGCTCACTTCTTTGTACCAATACTTGTAGAAGACGTTGGGCTCGGTTGTACTCCCGGATTTTGAAGCGATTATAAAAAGACAACGCTCGATATCGATTCGCTCTTTGAAAGCAGCGATGACGTCCGGATCGGTCGAATCAAGGACGAGCAATTCCGGAAATCCCGGCTGCCTGCCGAATGTTCGCGCCAGCACTTCCGGGCAGAGCGACGAGCCGCCCATGCCGCAGACCATCACGTGTTGAAAACCGCGGCTCCGAACTGTCTCAGAAAACTCGACTAGAGCATCAATAACGCCTATCATCTCGTCAGCAACAGTTAACCACCCCAACGAGCTGTTGATGATCTTGATGCTGTCGGGATCAGACTTCCAGAGCGTGGCGTCTTTCTGCCAGATACGCTTGACCACCCCGTTATGATTCATTGTGCCCTCAGTGTAACATTGTCCGTCGTCCTGTAAACGTATGACTGAACCGAAACAAGCTCTTCTGGTAATCGACGTGCAAAACGACTTCTGTCCTGGCGGAACCCTCGCCGTCCCGCATGGCGATGAAGTAGTTGAACCACTCAACAAACTGATCGACGATTTTCTCGAGCGCGGCGCGCCTGTTTACAAAACACGCGACTGGCACCCACCGGTAACGCCACACTTTGCGGCGCACGGCGGCACCTGGCCCGTCCACTGCGTGCGCGAAACAGAAGGCGCGGAGTTTCATCCGGCGCTGCACGACGACCCGCGCATCACAGTGATCTCGAAAGGCGTCGACGAACACGATGGCTACTCGGCTTTCGACCACACGGATCTCGCCACTCGGTTACACAATCAAAACGTCGAAGAAGTCGTCATCGGCGGACTCGCGACTGACTACTGTGTCAAGAGCTCAGTGCTCGACGCCCTGAAACACGGCTTCAAAGTTAAGGCTATCGAAAACGCCATGCGTCCTGTTGATCTTCAACCCGGCGACGGAGACCGCGCGATCGACGAGATGCGCGACGCCGGCGCCGAGGTCATCTGAGCCCCAGGAGCGTTTTACGCCGAAGGCGTTCGCTAATTTCAGCCCAGGGTTCGAGGAACGAGAACCCTGGGTTTAGAAACAAATTATTTTCAACCCTGAAAGGGTTCGCCAACCATGGAACCCTTTCAGGGTTAGAACGTGTATTTGGGTTCATTACCCAGGGTTCTCGTTCCTCGAACCCTAGGCTGTAATTAGCGAACGCCTTCGGCGTAAACGCTCCTGGGGCAGGCGTCCAGAAACTATGAATGCTTTATGCTCTCGGCCTAGTTCGCAGGCTTTGAACTGATGGGCACTCTCAATATCGATCGTTATCACGCCGCGATGGGCGACGCGTCGTTTAAAGATGTGACGCGGCTCCACGATCAGCGACTGAGTGATGCGGAAGCTACTTTCTACGTCACGCAACGCAAACTTCCCTTCGCACCATGCCTGGGCCACGAACGACTCGTGCGACTCCTCGTCGACAGCCAGATTGATCGCCCGCGTCTTCGCTTTCTCGAACAGGACCGCGGCGGCCTGCAACTATTCGCCAAAGCTATCGAAGACATTCAGTTCGTCGGAAAAATCCGGGCAGTGCGTGCGGGCACGATCGTCTTCGCCAACGAACCTTTTGCTGACATCAGCGGCGCGTTCGGACTGACGCAGGCGCAGGAGATCAAGTTTGAGCACGCCTTCGATTTGCCGATGACGACGGCCAGCACGGCGATGCAGTTTCGCATGGCGGCCGGCAATCGCTGGCTTTCGGATTTCTCACTGCGTCGCAACGGCGATATCGAGCGCGCCGTCGACATCGCGGTTTACGCGTTCATCGGCGGCTTCAACGACACTTCAAATCTCGAAGCCGCGCACCGTCTCGACATTCCCGCCGTCGGCACTGAAGCTCACTACTGGCAACAGGCGTATATCGAGTACATGGACCAGCCGGAGATCGATTCGCGCACTGGCAAACCAAAACATTTCGAACAGGTCGCTTTCGAACGCTGGCTCGACGCGAACCCGAACGGCACGACGTTGCTGCTCGACACGATCGACGTTTACATGGGCGCGGTCCACGCTGCGATGGCGGCGACGTCAACTGAAGCGCGACGTCGCGCGTTCAAAGGATTTCGTGTCGACTCCGGAAATCTCGCGGAGCTCGGCGAGTGGTGTTTGCGCTTCTTCGCCGCGAACGGTTTGACCGGACTGCGCGCGAATCTCACGGGCGATCTGACGGTGGAAAAAGTCAGAAAGATCGTCGCGGAGTTTCCGGAGGTTGCTGGTTTCGGCATCGGTACGAAGTTATCGAGCGAAGTAAAGGCAGTCGCGGGCGTGATCTTCAAGCAGTGCGTGATGAAGGGGCAGCCGACACTCAAGGCTTCGAACTCCGAAGACAAGATCACGCTGCCGGGACGGCTACAGCTATTTCGCGGCAGTGATGCCCACGGAATGTACGTACGCGACGTGATCGGACTCGACGACGAAGACATCGAGATTCCTGGCGCGACAAAAGTGGAGCGACTGCTCGTCCCGTTCTGGGAAAACGGGCAACACTCAGCAATCCCGTCGATCGAGAAACAGAAAGTATTCGTTGAAGAGCAGCGACAACGGTTCACCGACATTGAAAACTACCCGCACGAGCTGAGTGCAAAGCTGCGACAGCTTCGCGACGACCTGGTCCAGCGAATGCGCGCCGACAACTCCGGCTGGGAAGAGATCCTCAACATGCCCGAAAACGTTCCTGAAGCAGCGAAAGGATAAACATGAGCGCTCCCGAGGTGAAGAAATCCGACGTTCGCGACGAGGTTTCGCCGGAAGAGTGGCAGGTGCGCGTCGATCTCGCGGCTGCGTATCGCCTGGTGGCGGATTATGGCTGGGATGATTTGGTTTTCACACACATCTCGGCGCGCGTGCCCGGGCCCGAACATCATTTCCTGATCAATCCGTACGGGATGATGTTTGAAGAGATCACGGCTTCGAGTCTCGTGAAAGTCGATCTCGATGGAAAGATCGTGACGGACTCCGAATACAGCATTAATCCGGCTGGGTTCACGATTCACAGTGCGGTGCATGCAGCGCGTGAGGATGCGCGTTGCGTGCTGCACCTGCACACGGAGTACGGCATCGCGGTTTCCGCGCAGGAAAACGGACTGCTGCCGCTATCGCAGCAATCGCTGTTTGTTTTGGCGTCGCTTGGTTATCACGACTACGAAGGGCTCGCGTTAAATGACGAAGAAAAGCCGCGCCTCGTTGCAGACTTGGGCCGGAAGACTTTTCTCATCCTGCGAAATCACGGATTGCTGACGGTTGGGCCAACTGTGGCGGATGCGTTTCTGTCGATGTTTCTGCTGGAGCGAGCGTGCCGGATTCAGATCCTGGCGCAGTCAGGTGGGGGGAAGCTCGTGCCGATCAACGAGAAGATATTCGCGCAGATCCCAGCCCAGGAACAGGTCGTAACGCAAGGTGGCGGTGGACGATTAGTCTGGCCTGGACTCTTAAGAAAGCTCGATCGGATGGGCGCTAACTTCAGAGACTAAGAACGCTCATGGAATTTTTTGTAGGGGTGGCCCTCTGTGGCCACCCGTTCGTGAATTCGCGAAACGGGTGGCCACGGAGGGCCACCCCTACAGTTAGTCTCCGCTCTCGATTGTTGGCTCGGGAGTGCTCTCGCGCGCGGGTTTGCGGCGCGGTTTTAGTCTTTCAACAATGCCATGAGTGAATGCGGCGGCGGTCTCCGCGAAGCGTCGCCATCGCGCAGTTCCCTTCAGATCGTCGAGCAGCGAATAAACTACCGGCGTCGCGATCAGCGTCAGTAGCAGCGACAAAGTCTGACCACCGATAACAACGATGGCGATCGAGCGTCGCTCCTCCGCGCCCGGTCCGGTCCCCAAGGCGAGTGGCAACATGCCGGCGACGAGCGCCAGCGTGGTCATCAGGATCGGTCGCAGACGATCGCGATTACCCTGCATGATCGCTTCGTGCCGCTCCATTCCCTTCTCGCGCAAACTGTTCATGTGATCGATCTGCAAGATCGCATTCTTCTTCACCACACCAAACAAGACGAGAATTCCTAACGCCGAGTAGAGATTGAGCGTGTCTCCTGTGCCCCACAACGACAGCAGCGCAAACGGCACTGACAACGGGAGGCTCAAAAGAATCGTGAGCGGATGCACAGTGCTTTCAAACTGCGACGCGAGGATCATGTACATGAAGATGATCGACAGTATGAACGCCCAGATAAACTCGCTGAAGGTTCGCTCGAGCTCGCGCGCGCGACCGGAAACCGTCGTCGTGTAGGCACTCGGCAGGTTCATCTCTTTAACCGCGTTTCGCAGCGCTTCGATTCGATCGGCGAGCGCGTAACCCGGCGCCACCGACGCGCGCACCGAAACCTGTCGCTCACGATCGAGACGGTCAATTCGCGAAGGACTGGTGTCGCGCACGATCTTTACGAGATTATCGAGCCGAACAAGTCCGGCTCCGGCTACAGCCGTGCCACCTGCCGTTGTCGTCGCGCTGCCACCTCTCGACGACGGGACATACAAGCGCTTGATCGTTTCCACGTCACTCCGGTCAGCTTCAGTCAAACGCAACTGCACGTCGTAGTCTTCGTTGATCGACTCATCGCGGAAGCGGGACACTTCCTCTTCACCGCCGACCATCAGTCGCAAACTCGTGGCGATGTCAGACGTGTCAACACCGAGATCCGCGGCCCGATCGCGATCGATCACGACACGCAGTTCGGGCTTGTTGAGTTTGAGAGTTGTATCAGCGTCAACAATGCCGCCGAGGCTCTTCGAACGCTCGACGAGATCGTCCGCATAACCGGCAAGCGGGACGAGCTCTGGTCCACGC
>DASYFE010000006.1:0-7672 GCA_036498585.1 Pyrinomonadaceae bacterium
CGCACGGCGAACACTTCATGCTCTTCCGCTTCCGCATTGCGCTGCCGCCACCCGCGCCGAGAAACTCAAAGAGCGGGTGGCCACGGAGGGCCACCCCTAAAGTTGTTCGTTAAAGATCTCATTAAGCATGAAGAGCGCGGATCTGTTCACGGAAATAACGGCGATCTACCGCAAGCATGGGTGGCAATTGCGGAGTGTGCTGCTACGTCCGGAGACGCGTGTCGAGCTTCAGCTTCCGGAAGATTTGCCGGTTAAAGAAGCGACGTGCGATGCATTGTGGTTTTCGCGTCCATCACACAACGATCGAGAAGCGTGGGAGTTAAGGCTTTTGGCACAGACGCAGTATGCGTTGTTCGAGACGTTTGAAGCCGATGAAACTGAAGAAGAGCGCGATGACGTGAAACTGGAGATAGAAGCACGGCTCCGAGACTACGTTGGATCAAAGGAAATATAGGTCGAATATGTCCTATAGGACCTATTGTTTTCCCATCTTGACCGGAATCTCGAGCTTCTCGACCGGATCGGTTTCGTTCTCACCCTTGCGCACGATGCTTAACTTCACGGTGCTGTAAGGCAGGGCGCGGCGCACGCGCATCAGAAACTCTTCACTCGTGCGAATCGGGATACCATCAAACGCCGTAACGATGTCGCCTTCTTTGACGCCCGCGAGATCCGCCGGACGGCTGCGCAAAATCGTTCCCAGCCTGACGCCGTACGTATTCGTTCCCGGAACCTCCACGCGCTCTGCATCACCGTCTTCGTAACCGAAATGAGCGCGTCCTTCCGGCCGACGTTCAAACTCGCGAGTCAATCGCCTGTTCTCATCCTGCGAGATCGTCGTCAACTTGGCCGTCTTTTTCTGACCGTCTCGCATGTATTCGACGTCGACTGTCTTCCCAATCGGCGTTTTCTCCATGAGCTCGCTGATCTGATCCTCGTTTTGAATTGGTTGACCGTCAAAGCTGAGAAGCACGTCGCCGCCGACGAGCCCCGCCTGATCCGCGGGTCCGCCCGGTGTGGTGACGGCTTCGAACATCACGCCCTTGTCTGTGTTATTGAAGTCGTCAATGCCGATGTAAGACTTAACAACCGGTTGGCGCGTCATGATGCTCGTATGACTGCGCAGCGGAGCAATCAAGGCGGTGAACGCAGCAGCGCCGACGAAGAACACGAGCAGTCCGATGAAGATCCAGGACATACCGCTGATGCGACGTTTCTTCTTCGTGAGCCCGGCAGAGTCAGCGACCGCAGCAGTGTACTCACTTCCGGTGTAGCCACCTGTGCTTCCAGTCAGACGAAACCCGCAATTCCGGCAAAAGCGGAGCTCCGCCGGCATCGTCGAATGGCAGTTTGAACAAATTGTTTCAGCAACCTGCGACATAGCGGATCCACCTATTCTTGGAATCTAGCGAAGAATACACGGCCAGGGTCTATACGCCAAATAATGTTTTCCGGTTGCATCCGTGCTACTTCGTTAGACTTTGGGGCCACGCAAAGGCAATAATGCGGGGTATCCGGGAGGATCTTACTGTGGAAATAACCAAAGCACTCGCAGCTCTACAACCCCTTTATGGCAAGGACAACGTGGAGATCATCACGACTGATGGCAGGCGGGTGCGCGGGACAGTCAGAAGCATGAAGACCACCCAGGCTCTCACCACTCCCAGCGTAAAGATGGAGATAGCAAACGGGCAGATCGTGAAGATTCCGTTCCCGACCATTGCGGAGATTAAGGATCACAACGTCAGTACCTAATTTTCGGTTTTCGGTGGTATTGGCGTATAGTACGCCGTTCTATGCCTTTGCCCCTCAGCATTGACGATTTCGGGTCACGCATCGCCAGCGTCTGGTCTGAGCTCCGTCCCGCCACACGCGGGCTCATAGAACGAGCGTTACAAGCCGCCTCAACCGGAACTCAAACACCTCGAAATTTTCAGTACGACGCGCGCGCCGATCTCGAGCTCAGCCGCTTTCTCGCCGCCCTCGACGCGGAGAAGAACGGCAAACTGAAATCCATCGCAGACACGTGCGCCGCAGTTCTTCTCGAGAAAACCGAATCAGCAGAGGTGTTCGCCCAGCTCGTCCGTCGCGCCGAAGCGCAGAGGGACTATAACCGCATCGATATCCTCGCAGACGCGCTGACGGCGCGCTTTCCGCCCAGCGAGATCTGCGAGCTCGCGCGCTCTGAAGACACGATCGTTCGTGAGCTCGCGAACGAAGCGCTCGCCCGCTGCCCCGTTTCGGTATTGACCGCGTTGCTGAACGATCCGGTTGATGCAGAAACAGCCCGGGCCGCTCTGCGAAGACAGGTCATCGAATACGGATCAGAGGAAGCCCGCCAAATCTCGAACGCCCTCGATCAAGCAGACGAGTTGTAGCCACTACTTGCTTATCGAATGGAGACGCTCGACGACCTGGTCGATGAGCCAGTTTGGAGTGGAAGCGCCCGCCGTTACGCCGACTTTCTTCACGCCCTGCAAGTCAGCCGGATTGATCTCGGCAGGCGTCTCGATCAGAAAACTCTTCGCGCACTGCTCCTCGCAAACTGCGAGCAACTTAACGCTGTTTGATGAATGGCGGCCGCCGATCACGTAGAAGGCGTCGACCTGCCCTGCGAGTGCTCGCGCCGCGTCCTGTCGATCGCGCGTAGCCGAACAGATCGTGTTGACGACTTGCGGCTCGGTGTCGGCTCTCTCGCGAACTGCGTCAGCGACATCCAAAAATGTCTGCAACTTGATCGTCGTTTGCGATACGACCAACGGCGAGCGCAATTTCGGAAGCTTCGCGACTTCACTAGCATCACGCACGACGTAAGTATTGTTTGGCGCATAACCAACGACGCCGATCATCTCCGGATGATCCGGATTGCCCGCCACAACAACATCACGTCCCTGGCGTGCGGCGCGTTCGGCAAGGTGTTGCACGCGAGTTACAAACGGGCAGGTGGCATCGATCACTTTCGCCGCTCGTTGTTCGAGCTCGCTTTGTACTTGTGGCGTGACTCCGTGCGCGCGAATCACGGCGATCGTGTCAGCGTCAGCTTCGTCAGGCGAGTCGATCGTCGAAACGCCACGAGCGCCGAGTCGCTCCATCTCCTGCGCGTTGTGAATGAGTGGACCGAGCGAGCGAATCGGGCGCGCGCCTTCTTCGACTACCTCTTCGACCATCTCGACAGCACGCTCAACACCGAAACAGAAACCGAATTCCTCTGCGAGTAGGACTTCCATGTTATTGAGCTGCCTGCGAGGTCCGCTGCCGAGCCTTCTCGCGCCACTCCTCTCTCAGCTTGTCGCCGCCCGCGACACGGTCATCGATCCAATCCATTTCCCATCGAAGCGCGTTGGTGAGCGAGCCAAGCAGCGCCTTCTTAATGCCCGCCACGGAGTGTGCGATGTCTTTGGGTAGAATTGCGTATTGACAATCCTCGATTTTGCGCAAACCGCCTAAGACGGCGGCGGCAACGTCACGAATAGGGTCCCGACCTTCTGCCATATCAAACCTCCAACCATTGGCATTCTAGCAGTTATAACTGCGGATCACACAGAGGGATACGGATTAAGTCGGCAGGCCGTTCCGGGCGATTGATTCCATGAGGTTGCAGAAGCGATCGAGCTCGCCGAGCGTCGTGTAGACGTTCGGAGTGATGCGGATGCCTTTGAATTCCTCGTGCACGATGGGCGTCGTGAAGACGCGGTGCTTGTTGAAGAGATAACTCCCGATAGCGGTGGGATCGATACCTGCGATATTGACGTTCGCGATCGCACAGGACTGGTCCGGATCGAACGACGTGTTGAAGCTGACTTTCGGCACGTCTTTGAGACGATTCATCCAGTAACGCGATAAGTAACGGAGTCGCGCCTCTTTTCGTTTTCCACCTATGCCATTGTGAAACAGCAACGCTTCACCGATCGCGAGCCGCGGCGCCGCGGAGTGTGTGCCGATCTCTTCAAACTTACGAATGTCGTTTGCCTGTTTCGACTCCGCCGCCATCAACGGCCAGAGCTTCTCGACACGCTCGCGCTTGACGTAAAGCAGCCCCGTTCCCTTCGGCGCGTAAAGCCACTTGTGCAAACTCGTTCCGAAGTAGTCGCAACCGAGATCTTTCTGTTTGAAGTCAAACTGCGCATACGAGTGCGCGCCGTCGACGACCGTCTCGATGCCTTTCGCACGCGCCAGATCGCAAATCGCTTTTACCGGCGTGATCTGGCCCGTGATGTTCACCTGGTGCGAAACGAGGATGAGCTTTGTTCGACTCGTGATGCCTTTTTCAAACGCCGCGGTGATCTCGTTGAGATTTTTTGGCGGAATCGGGATCTGCACCATCTTGAGCACGAGACCTTCACGACGCTCACGCTGTCGCAATGTGGTCAACATGCGTGGGTAGTCCTGTGTGGTGGTGAGTATCTCGTCGCCGGGTTTGAAGTCCATTCCCATCAGCAAAATTTCGAGCGACTCGGAGGCGTTCCGCGTGATCGCGATCTCTTCGCGGTCAACACCAAACATCTCTGCGAGACCGGTGCGAATGGTTTCCGACTGTGGCTCGAGTAGTTGCCACATCGTGTAAGCGGTTGCGTCTTCCTGCTGCCAGATGTAACGGACGAGCGCTTCGGTGACGATGCGCGGGCTCGGCGAGACGCCGCCGTTGTTGAGATTCACGATACCGCGTGTGACCGTGAACGAGTTTTGAATGAAGGACCAGTAGTCTTCATCCATCGCCGCCTGCTCGGGCGTGAGATGGGCCACACTGCGCGTCGCCGCTTCGACTTCTTTCAGTAGCGCGCCAATGCTTGGCGTCGTGAGCGCAGCGAGACCTAGACCTTTGCCGGCAAGTGAGAGGAAGTCGCGACGTGTTTTCATTAGAAAGCCTCCTACCGTAGGGAGTGTTAGACAGGATTTACAAGATTTTTCATGATGAACAAGTCATTCTTGTAAATCCTGAAACATCCTGTAAATCCTGTCTTCTACTTTGCTTCATAACCTCGCGGCACAATCGCTTTTCGCTTTTCACCGCTTGGCGAGATCAGCTTCACTTCAACGTTCCGAAAACCTTTCTTCTCGCCATTGGACGATTGATAGGTGAGACGAAATTGCCCGCGGAGATCGTTGATGATCTGTGTCATCGAATCAAGTAGCTCGGTGCGGTTCCTGGGGAAGAACGCTCGTCCGCCGGTCTCCTCGGTGACCGTCCTTAGCAGTTTCTCAGCCTTGTCACGAGGACTTTTCGACACGAGCCCCGATTCCCGGTCGAGCTCAGTGACGAGACCGAGGGCGAAAACCTGAACATCACTCTGGTGTAACTTTTTTACGAGGGCTTCCTGCTTGTAGACGCTGTTTCGATCTTCGCCGTCCGTAACGATCACGACCACTTTACGCCGGTCCGGGCTGGCTTTTTTGAAATCAGCAAAAACACCAGCGCCCACATAAAGAGCATCGATGACGGCTGACTGTCCACCCTCGATAGTAATTGCCTTGAGCCCTGCCATCAACGCATCTCCATCGCGCGTGAAGTCCGTAAGTTTTTCGATTTTGTCGGAACTTATGAACCGCATCAGGAGGATTTCATCTTCGGGCCGGCGGTTGACGACAATCAGGGCCGCCGTTTCGAAAACAGCCCGCATCAGGCTGCGCAGGGAGTTGGAGGAATCGATTGCCAATACCAAATCAACCGGCCTCTCGTCAGGCGCGATGCTCAGCACTCTTTGCTCAACTTTGTCTTCAATCACATGAACGTCGTCTTTGCTGACCTGGTTAAGAGACTTGTTCTTTGAATCAGTGACAATGAGGCTCAACTGCACCGTTGGACCAGCAGGTTTCGCGGCAGGCGGAGCTGGCTCTTGCGCGAGAACGATGGAGCTCAGCGCCAAAAAGAAAATCGCTGCTTTTACGATCAAGTTAAGTCGCTTCATGGACAATCTCGCCGTTGATAACTGTCATCACGCAGCGCGTCTTGAGTATCTCGAGCTCAGGGATGGTCATGATGTCGGCGGAAAGGATCGTTAAGTCTGCCAGTTTCCCAACCTCGATCGTGCCGCGCAGTTTGTCTTCGAACGCTGCATACGCCGGCCAGATCGTGAACATCTTGAGCGCTTGTTCCCGAGTTACGGCTTCTTCCGGATGCCAGCCTTCGCCCGAAAATCCCTTCTGATCCTTGCGCGCAACCGCTGCGTAAAACTCGATCATCGGCTCGCCACGCTCGACCGGCGCGTCAGATCCGCCGGGAACCACGACACCCGACTTGATGAAACTCTCCCACGCATAAGAGCCTTTCAGACGCGGGATGCCGAGACGGCTCGGCGCGAAGAAGAGATCGCCAATCGCATGCGACGGCTGCATCGACGGAATGATCCCGAGCTTCGCGAAACGCGGAATGTCGGCCGGGTTGACGATCTGCGCGTGCTCGACGCGCCAGCGCGGCTCCGCAACTTTTCTTTCGCTCACCGGCACGGCTTTGAGCGCGGTTTCGTACTCGTCGAGTATGAAACGATTCGCGCGGTCGCCGATCGCATGCGTCTCGACTTGAATGCCTTTCTTCAAAGCGTCGATCAGCATCGGTCGCAAGTCTTCGGCTTTAACGGTTAGAAATCCGGAAGTGTCGGGCGCGTCAGAGTATGGTCCAAGCAGCGCCGCGCCACGCGAGCCGAGCGCGCCGTCCGAAATGACCTTGATCGTTCTCACCGTTAGATGATTCCCAAACTCGCCGATGATTGGGCCTTCCGTGAGCAGACGATTCGCTTGCGGTCCTGGTCCATAGACGGCTTTGTAAATGCGAAGCTTGAGCGTGCCCGCGGCGTAGAGTTTTTTGAAAATGTCGACATCTCCGTAATCGCCGCCCGCGTCCTGGACCTGAGTCCAGCCAAGCTCGACGTCGCGTTTCGCTCCGAGCACGACTTCGCGCTCGTCGTCTTCTTTGGTTGACGGCGGCACGCGGCGGCGAACGAGGCCCTGCGCGGCGTCGAGCAACATGCCGTTGGGTTCGCCGGACTGTTTGTCTTTAGAGATCTCGCCGCCGAATGGATTTGCAGTGTTTTTATCAACGCCCGCGAGCTTTAGGGCGGCGCTGTTTGCGACTGCGCCGTGGCCGTCGGCGCGTCCGAGAATCACGGGATTGTTTGGTGAGACTTTGTCGAGATCCCAGCGCGTCGGAAATACGGGTGGCTGCCAGTGCGTCTCGATCCAACCGCGACCCGTGACCCATTCGCCCGGCTTTGCCTGATCGACACGTGCTTTCACTTTCGCGAGCAAGTCTTCGAGACTCGTCGTGCCTTCGAGATTGAGTGTCATCTCACGCTGACCGACACCGGAGAGGTGCTGGTGCGCGTCAGTGAAACCCGGCAGCACCGTGTTGCCTTTCAGATCGACGACACGTGTGTTTGGACCAACGAACTTCTGCGCGGCTGCGTTCGTGCCGACAAAAACGATCTTGTCAGCTTTAACAGCGATCGCCTGTGCTTTCGGTGTCTTGTCGTTGGCTGTGTAGACTTTGCCGTTTTTGAAAACGATGTCGGCTGATTCAGCACGCTGCGGCGGAAGTCCCAGACTCAGTAGCAGGACACTCAGTAGTATAACCAGGAGTTTCATTGTTTCCTCTTTGTAAGAGATTAAGGTGGCGTGCCGGAGCGTTATATCACGTTTCGGTTTTCTCTGTGCAACCTCTGTGTTCTCTGTGTCTCTG
>DASYFE010000007.1:0-51122 GCA_036498585.1 Pyrinomonadaceae bacterium
CGCAGCGCAGTCGGTCAAAAACTCGGACGCCCATCGCTGACTCCCGTGGGCCTGAAGTTTGCAGCCGTCTGCTTCCTTCTCGTCGCAGTGGGACTCTTCGTCATCCCGCACGACGTTGCGCCGCGTGAATTATTCTCCGAAGCTTTTGACGCGACAGCGGAGAAGCACAATCAGACCCTCTACGGCCTAATAATCATCATCGGCGGCCTGATCGGCGCCGCCGCCGGCATCGCGTGGGGCACGTCAGAAAAAGAAGCATCGTAGTAATGTTCATAGGAGTAATAGCTGGGAATCGAACATTGTTTTGCGTACAATCTGAGCCATGGCGGCAGAACTAAATCAAGTTTTTCATAATGCTTTAGAGCTCTCAGATAATGATCGAGCCACGCTTGTCGGGCTGCTTATTGAAAGCCTTGAAGCTAGAGAAACCACCGATCCAGAAGCTGAAGCTGCCTGGGCTGCTGAAGCAGAACGACGGTGGCAGGAAATCGAGTCGGGGCAGGTTAAAACTATTCCTTGGGAGGAAGTCAGGGCTGACCTTCTCCGCGAGGAATGACCAAAATTGAATTTCACCCCGAAGCGCGATTGGATCTTGAAAGCGCGCGGTCATGGTATTGCGAACGTAGTAAGCTTGCTGCCCGCGCATTCATAACAGAAGTTCTTCGCGCATTAAGAAGTATCGCAGCATCTCCCGACGCGTGGCCGCGAACCCGCGCAAATGAACGCCGGTTTGTGTTAAAGCGATTTCCATACTCCATTATTTACCGCACTCGTAGAAATGAAGTTTTCGTAACCGCGATTGCTCACCATCGGCGACTGCCGGAATACTGGCATGAACGGGATTGATGTCCGTCTAGGAATTTGACTGAATGAACGCGCTTCCAATCATTATCGGTTCACTTTGCGTGATTGCGATCTCGTATCGCTATTACTCGGCTTTCATTGCTGCGAAGGTGTTGGCGTTGGACGACTCGAGGCCGGTGCCGTCGCAGACGATGTTTGATGGACATAACTATTATCCGACTAACAAGTGGGTGTTGTTTGGACATCATTTCGCCGCGATTTCAGGGGCGGGGCCGTTGATTGGACCGGTGCTGGCGGCGCAGTTTGGGTTTTTGCCGGGGCTTTTGTGGCTTGTAATCGGCGTGTGTCTTGGCGGCGCCGTGCACGACTTCATGATTATGGCCGGAAGCGTGCGACGGAAAGGCAAGTCGCTGGCGGAGATGGCGCGCACCGAGATTAGTCCGCTGTCAGGGCTCGTCGCCGGTGTGGCGATACTTTTCATTGTCGTGATCGCACTCGCGGGTCTTGGTTTGGTCGTCGTGAATGCACTGGCCGAGTCGCCGTGGGGAACTTTCACGGTCGCCTTCACAATTCCGCTCGCGTTGTTCATGGGCCTTTACATGTATCGCTTTCGCAAAGGCAAGATTGCCGAAGCGAGCATCATCGGCATCATCGGGCTGCTATTTGCGGTTTACCTCGGTGGTTATATTGCTGAGACTTCGTTAGCACAGACATTCACATTCTCGCGCAACAGCCTGATCGTGATCATGGCTGCTTACGGCTTTATCGCCTCGGTGTTGCCGGTGTGGATGCTGCTCTGCCCGCGCGACTACCTGTCGTCGTACCTAAAAATCGGCACGATCGCGTTTCTGATTATCGGCGTGCTCCTTGTCCATCCAAACTTGAACATGCCGGCGTTCACGCCGTTCACGGCAGGTGGCGGACCGGTAATTCCCGGCAAGGTTTATCCGTTTGTCTTCATCACGATTGCGTGTGGGGCGATTTCCGGTTTTCACGCGCTCATCTCTTCCGGCACGACGCCGAAGATGATCGCAAGAGAGACTGACACGCGCATGATCGGGTACGGCAGCATGTTGATGGAGGGCGTGGTCGGCATCGTGGCGCTCATCGCCGCGACTTCGCTTTTCCCGGGCGATTACTTCGCTATCAACACGCCGCAACGCACCGACGCGCAAAAGGCCGCCTACGTTCAAATGGTCGACACGCACACTGACCAGGGCTTCAATCTCCAGCCGCAGGAAATCGATCGACTCGAACAGGAGTCAGGCGAGAAGAACCTGCGCGGCCGGACCGGCGGCGCGGTCACACTCGCACTCGGCATCGCGAAGATCTTCGACGGCATACCGGGGCTCGGCGGGTTGATGAAATACTGGTATCACTTCGCGATTATGTTTGAAGCGCTCTTCATCCTCACAACGATCGACACGGGCACACGTGTGGCACGTTTTCTCGTGGGTGAATTTGGCGGGCGGTTCTACAAGAAACTCGAAGAGCCAAACTGGCTACCGGGATCGATTGTTACTTCGGCCCTCGTCGTGACAGCGTGGGCGGCGTTCATTTGGTCAGGCTCGATCTCGACGATCTGGCCGATGTTTGGCGTCGCGAATCAACTGCTCGCGGCGGTGGCATTGTGCGTAGCGACGACGATCATCATCAACTCCGGTCGCGCGAAGTACGCGTGGGTGACGATCCTGCCGCTCGCGTTTGTCAGCACAACGACGCTCGTCGCGGGCTTCAAATCGATCACCGACATCTTCTGGCCACTGGCTCAAAAGCCCGAAACATCGGTCCAGGGCCTAATCAACACAAGCCTCACCGTAATCATCATGATAGCGGCGGTGATCATCATGCTCGACTCGATCCGGCGCTGGGTTGGAACACGCAGCCATCCCCAACTGACGCCAATTCAAGAGACAGCAACATAGACAGGATTTGCAAGATTTTACAGGATTGACATGTTAATCCTGAATAATCTTGTAAATCCTGTCTACTGCTCGATTGGACAGTTTCGGCGCAAATCGGCGATAATGCGCGTTTTCGTAAAGCGTATCTCGCCATAATCTAGACAAGTCGAAAGGAATTTCCGAAGTGGAACTATCGCTGACACTGCGCCGTGCAGCAATTATTATTGCGGCCACCGTTACGACCCTGGCTCTCGGCATCCCAACTTACGCCCAATCCCATCAGGGGGGCGAAGCTAGCCTCGAGCTACCGGATCTCACGCAGGTGACCTTCCTGAATGGCATCACCGGCCATAATTTGCTGCTGTTTGGCATTGTTATCTGTGTTCTCGGGCTCGGTTTCGGGCTCGCGATTTACATGAACCTCCAGAGACTGCCGGTGCACCGGTCAATGCGCGAGATTTCCGAGCTGATCTACGCCACCTGCAAAACTTACCTGACGACCCAGGGCAAGTTCATTCTGATCCTCGAAGCGTTTATCGCCGTCGTGATCATTCTTTACTTCGGCGTGCTGTCGGGGATGGAGCCGTTCCGCGTCGTGATCATTCTATTGTTCAGTTTGATCGGTATCGCGGGCAGCTACGGCGTCGCCTGGTTTGGTATTCGCGTCAATACGTTCGCCAACTCGCGCACAGCTTTCGCCAGTCTGGAAGGCAAACCGTTTCCGCTTTACGCGATTCCGCTAAAGGCCGGCATGAGCATTGGCATGATGCTGATCAGCGTTGAGCTGCTGATTATGCTCTGCATTCTGCTCTTCATTCCGGGCAGTTACGCGGGACCGTGCTTCATCGGGTTCGCGATCGGCGAGTCGCTGGGCGCGGCGGCACTGCGTATCGCGGGCGGTATCTTCACAAAGATTGCCGACATCGGTTCCGACCTGATGAAGATCGTCTTCGGGATCAAGGAAGACGACGCGCGTAATCCGGGCGTGATTGCAGACTGCACGGGCGACAACGCGGGCGACTCAGTCGGCCCCAGCGCCGACGGTTTTGAAACCTATGGCGTCACGGGGGTCGCGCTGATCACCTTCATCCTGCTCGGCGTTACCAATCCAATCGTGCAGGTGCAGCTACTGGTTTGGATCTTCGTTATGCGCGTGATGATGATCGTCGCCAGCGCGCTCTCCTACTTCATCAACGACGCGATCGCGAAGGCGCGTTACAAGAATTCTGATTCGATGAACTTCGAAGCGCCGTTGACGTCGCTCGTGTGGATCACGTCGATTGTTTCCGTTGTGATCACGTTCATCGTTTCTTATTTGACGATTCCGGCGCTCAGCGGCAACCCGACGCTTTGGTGGAAACTCGCTTTCATCATTTCGTGCGGCACGATCGCAGGCGCGCTGATTCCCGAGCTCGTGAAGATCTTTACTTCAACCGAGTCGCGGCACGTCAGCGAAGTCGTGACGTCTTCGCGCGAAGGCGGACCGTCGCTCAACATTCTTTCCGGCCTCGTCGCCGGCAACTTCTCCGCCTACTGGCTTGGCATCAGCATCGTCGGCCTGATGGCTATCGCGTACTTCTTCACTAATCTCGGCGCAGACGCGGGATTGGGCTTAGGTGCGTTGATGGTTTCTCCGGTCGCGGCGCCTGTGTTTGGTTTCGGACTCGTGGCGTTCGGCTTCCTCGGCATGGGACCGGTGACGATCGCGGTCGACTCGTATGGTCCAGTGACCGACAACGCACAATCTGTTTACGAGCTTTCATTGATCGAGCATGTGCCGAACATCGAAGCGGAAGTCAAAAAAGACTTCAACGTCGACGTAAACTTCTCGCGCGCCAAGCATCTTCTCGAAGAGAACGACGGCGCGGGCAACACGTTCAAAGCGACAGCGAAACCGGTGCTTATCGGAACGGCTGTCGTCGGCGCGACCACGATGATCTTCTCGATCATCATGGCGCTGACGGACGGACTGCGTACCGACGTTGAAAGCCTGTCGTTGCTACACGCTCCCTTCCTGCTCGGACTGATCACGGGCGGCGCAGTGATCTACTGGTTCACGGGCGCATCAACCCAGGCCGTGACCACTGGCGCTTACCGCGCAGTTGAGTTCATCAAGGCAAACATCCGGCTCGAAGGTGTTGAGAAAGCCTCGATCGAAGACAGTAAGAAAGTGGTCCAGATCTGCACGCAGTATGCGCAGAAGGGCATGTTCAATATCTTCATGACGGTGTTCTTCTCGACGCTTGCGTTCGCGTTTGTGGAGCCGTTCTTCTTTATCGGCTATTTGATTTCGATCGCTATCTTTGGTTTGTACCAGGCGATCTTCATGGCGAATGCCGGCGGCGCATGGGACAATGCGAAGAAAGTCGTCGAAGTCGATCTGAAGATGAAGGGCACAGCGCTGCACGAAGCGACAGTCGTCGGCGACACGGTTGGCGATCCGTTCAAAGACACTTCGTCCGTGGCGATGAATCCGGTGATCAAGTTTACGACGCTGTTCGGATTGCTGGCGGTTGAGCTGGCGGTGAGTTTGACTGCCCGCAACGGCAATACGACGTTGACGCACATACTGGCGCTCGTGTTCTTCCTCGTGTCAGTATTCTTTGTCTGGCGCTCCTTCCATCGCATGCGCATTGGAACGACGGCAATAGAGACGCGTCCGGTTGAAGAAGAAATCGTGAGTCGTGCAGCAGGAGACTAATTGATGAGTAGTTACGCTAAGGCTGACACGTTGATGGGGGCGGCGCTCGCGCCGCTCGACTCCGTTCGATCCGCGGGGCTGGTGATCGTTTTTAGCCTTTTCATCGCCGCGTGTGCGCAGTTTTCGATTCACATCGGTCCGATACCAATCACCGGGCAAACATTTGCCGTGTTGTTGACGGGCATGTTGCTTGGCTCGCGTTTGGGCGCGGCGGCCGTCATCGCGTACCTGATCGAAGGCGCGATTGGCTTGCCGTTCTTTGCGGGCGGCGGCGCGGGACTCGTGCGATTTCTTGGTCCAACCGCCGGTTATCTCGTCGCATTTCCAGCGGCCGCGTTCATCGTGGGCGCGTTTGCGGAGCACGGTTGGGACAAGCGTTACCCGACTGCGATTGCGGCGATGGCGATTGGTTCGGCGATCATCTTTCTCGGCGGCTGGGCGTGGTTTGCGATTCTCACGAATACATCGCCGGTCGCGGCTTTCAAGCTTGCGGTGTTGCCTTTTCTGCTCGGCGATGTGATCAAGATCGCTCTCGCCGCGGCAGTGCTTCCGACAGGTTGGGCGTTATTGAAGAAATGAATGTTTTGAAGGTCAGATCGCGCAACCGCGAAGAGCTGGTTGAATTCACTGACATCGTCCAGGAAAAGCTTACGGAATCAGGCCAGCGCGAAGGTGTGGTTGTGCTTTACGTGCAACACACGACGGCTGGCCTGACGATTAATGAGAACGCCGATCCAGACGTGCCGCGCGACATGCTTCACGCGCTCCGCACGTTGATTCCTCAGCACGGGATGGGCTTTCGTCACGGCGAGGAAAACTCCGACGCGCACATCAAAGCCAGCCTCACCGGCTCTTCGGTCACAATCCCATTTGAAGATGGAAAATTACTACTCGGTCGCTGGCAGGGAATTTTTCTTTGCGAGTTCGACGGTGGCCGTGAGCGCCAAGTGATAATGACGATCCGTTAGACAGGATTTACAAGATGTTTACAGGATTTTGCATGTCAATCCTGAAAAATCTTGTAAATCTGTCTAGCTCTGTTCGTCCCCATCAAATCCATTAAGCATTTCCGCGAACGTTTCCACGTCCGCTCTCGTCTTTTCCAAGGCACGACGGCTATCGAGATAAGCCGTCCACGTCGGCGTTTGCGTGAGCGCCTTCGTCGTGTCCTCGTCGAGCACCTGGGCCATCATCGCGATCAGGTCACTGACCACGCGGTTGTGCTCGATCAAGCGTTCAATGATCGAGTACGCCAGTCGCGCTTGTTGGAAATCAAGATCTTCAGCCATTCGTTCCTACAATCGCATCGATTCCATCACCAACGATGACGCGTGTTCCATCAGCGATATATTCATAACGAACATAACCGAGCCCGATGCTCCCGCGTCGCGGCGAAATCACTGCTGAAGTCACACGCCCGATCTCCTGATTCTCCGTAGATAGAATGACTGCGCCTGGTTCAATCTGCTGGTCCGTCTCGAAACGCAATTGCGTCAGTTTCTTCGCGGGATGTCCACGATGCTTTATCCGGACGATGATCTCCTGACCAACGTAGCAGCCTTTCGTGAAGCTCACCGCATCGTCGAGATTGGTTTCGGGAACGACGTTACTTTCATCCATGTCCTGTCCAAAACGTGCTATTCCGGCTTCGACGCGCAGGATCTCGAATGTGTCCGCACCGATCGGTTGTGCGCCTGCTGTTTCAAGGGCCTGTTGGAGCTCAGCCTTCCGCGACGCGTCGACAATGATGTCAAATCCTTCTTCACCAGTGTGCGTGGCGCGAATTATGGTTACATTGCCCCCAGTTTCTACAACACCATTACTGGGGAGCTCCGACACTGGCGTTTCAAAAACCTTCTCCACCGCCTCGGCTGCTTTTTCCCCTTGAACGCTCAACAACGCAGTCTCACTCGTCACGTCCGCAACCTTAAAATCACCGGCGAGCGTGAACCGCGAGATTGTCTTCAACACAGCCTCGTGCGAGGCAGTCTCCGTATCGATCAGAAACGCCGGCTCACTGCCGCGTATTACGCGCACGGCGCCGATCAGCCGGCCCTGCACAGTCGGAAACACCGCCGGCATCCAACGATTCTGCGCGAGGTTCTTCACATCATTCGTGATGAGCCCGTTGAGAAACATCGTCGCTTCCGACCCGCTCACACGAATGCGCCCACGCGTCGCCGATAGATCGATCAGCCCCGCACTACCATCACGAACCGCTTCATACTCAGTCATAATTCGTTCTCTAAGGCTTTCTTAACTATTTGATAGTCCCGCAACTGCTCCGCTTCACGTCGATGCGACGCCAGCACCTGCGGGCTCGGATGATAAATCGGCACGAGCACGCGGTCATTCCATGAGTGTATCTGCGACGCCGCTGTCTTCAAGCTCAACTCGTGATATTGAATGCGCTTTAACGCTTCGAGCGCAACTGAACCCAACGTCACAATCACGCGCGGATCAACGAGCTCGATCGTTCGCCGCAAAAAGCTCGAACAGTTCGACAACTCCTTTTGCGTCGGCTTCCGGTTCGCGCCTGACTCGGAGCGTGGATTACACAGCGCCGCACTCGTGATAAAGATCTCTTTTCGCGTCAGATTTATCGAGCTCAGGAAACGATCGAGATTCGCGCCTGACTGATCGCCGGAAAACGGAACGCGCGTGCGATCGGCGCCCTTGCGTCCCGGCGCTTCACCAATGAACATAATCCGCGCATCCGGTGATCCGTTAAGCTCACTCAACACCGCGCTGCGTCCACACATCGCCGGACACAGCGTGCAGCCCGCAGCCTCTTTAATCAATTCATTGAACAGTTGTTCCTTCACTTCACCACCGTCAGCTCGCGCGTCACGACGTTGTAATCGCCGTTGCGATACGGCCAGCCGTCCGGTCCGACAAGCTCGATCCGGATCGTGTGTTTTCCGAGCGTCCAGCCGGTGAGCACGAGTTGCTCGTTAGCGTCGATCCACTGCATCTCCTCATCGTCGACGATGTAACGCACGCGATACTCGCCGCCGTCACCTTTCAACTTCGCGTTCGCGAGCGAGAAGTCGAGCACTACCGGCTCGCCTTCACGAAACGTCTTACCGTTTGGAAGATTGAAAACCAGTAACGGCTTCGCCGGATCGACTTTCAACCTGGGATCATCGGGTTGCGCCGGGACCTGATTGCCCGCGCGCTTCTCGACACGCAACACTTGTCGCGGCGGCGGTGGAACGATCGTCGTTGCTGTCGTGTGCGCGTTGTCATTGCTGCCAGAACACGCGACAGACACAACAGCTATAAGCGTGATGATGAGAAACCGTCTAGACATTTAGTCAAAACCAATGTAAGTAGCATTTTATGATCAACAGCAAAATTAGTCTTCTCGTGATCGGCTTCGTCATTGCACTCAACGGTTGCGGAAAGAACACCGAACCGATTTCCGGCACATCGTCGACGTCTACACCTACCTCGCCAAAAACCCAACCGCTTCCCGCTGGCCTCGCGGGTTACGAAGCGATGCCGATCCCGGCTGACAATCCCATGACACCCGAAAAGGTGGCGCTCGGCAAGCAGTTGTTCTTTGACGAGCGACTGAGCATCGATGGCTCGCGATCGTGTTACTCCTGTCACGTCTGCGAGCGTGGTCTAACAGACGGTTTACCAAAAGCGATCGGCGCTGAAAACAAATCGCTGACGCGCAACAGCCCGACGCTCTGGAACATCGGCTATCACCAGGCGTTTTACTGGGACGGTCGCAGCGATTCACTCGAGAAGCAGGCCATGGCTGCGTGGAAAGGCGGCAACATGGGCGTTGGCGAGAGAACGAGTGAGATCGTCGCGAAGATCAATGCGCTGCAGGACTACAGATCGCAGTTTCAAAAAGTGTTTCAAAGCGACGCGACGGAAGAGAACATGATGAAAGCGATCGCTGCGTTCGAGCGGACGATCATCGGCGGCAATACGGCGTTCGATCGCTGGCGCGCAGGCGATCAGAGCGCGATGAGCGAAGGCGCCGTTCGTGGCTGGAACATCTTTCAGGGGATCAAGTGCAACAACTGTCACGATGGGATTTTGTTTACCGACCAGCAGTTTCACAACATCGGCATCGGCATGGACCAGGAAAATCCGGATGTGGGACGTTACACGGTGACGAAGAGGGCCGAGGATACGGGCGCATTCAAGACGCCGACATTGAGAGACATCGCGAGGTCAGCGCCGTACTTTCACGACGGGAGTGCAAAGACGCTGGAAGAGGCGGTCGACATCATGGTGGGTGGTGGCAAGCCGAACGAGTTTCTCGACAAGAAGAACCTTCAGGCGCGTCACCCGCTTCCGGATCAACGCGAGGCGCTACTGGATTTCCTGCGGGCGTTAACGGTGGATTGCACCCTCAGCAAGCCACCGCTCCCGCAGAAGTAAGCCACAGATTACGCGGATTTAAAGACCCGATTAGGCCCGTGCCGACTGGACGCCCGTGATCTTCTTCAACCGATCCTCAACCATCGTCCAGTTGATGTTCGAGAAGAACGCTTCGATGTACTTCGGGCGCTCGGCCGGTTTGTAGTCGAGCAGGAACGCGTGCTCCCAAACGTCCATCACGAGGATTGGATTAAAACCTGCGACGTTGCCCGTCTCGTGCAACGTGATCCAGTGGTTTGAGATTCTTCCGTTTGCAGGATTCTGGTTGCAGATGGCCCAACCCACGCCACGCATCTTCCCAATCCCGACAAAGTCAGCCTTCCAGATATCGTAACTGCCAAACGTCGCTTCAGTAGCTTTCAGAAACTGCGACGATTTCACCGGATCACCCGTGCCGCCACCCGTCTGAAGATTGTCGAAGTAATACTCGTGCAGCACCATGCCGTTGTACTCGAACCCAAGCCGGCGCGTGAGCTCGGAGTAGGCGGGCATCTCTTCCTGGTCCACGTTTCCGTCTTTGATGAATTCGGTGATTCGCTGTGTCAGGTTGTTTGTTTCTTTGACGTAGCCTTCGTAGAGTTTGAAGTGCATTTCCAGCGTTTGATCTGAAATCCCTTTAAGGCCGCTGAGATTAAACTGCCGCGGCTGATAAGAGCCAGTTGTACTCATAGATACCTCCTATTCAATTGTGTCGATGTTGGAGAATATCGCGCGGAGGTGTGGCGAATACGTTGTGAGGCTGGTGATTTAGTGTGGCAAAGCGGAGTAGGTTCTATAGGACCCGCTTTGCACAAAAGTCTCGATCACACTCTGTGCAACCTCTGTGTCCTCTGTGTCTCTGTGGTTAGGTTTACTCGGAATTCATCAACCACAGAGACACAGAGGACACAGAGGTTGCACAGAGAAGAGTGCGATCGAGACTTTGTGCAAGGTCTATAGGACCTATATCCCCGGATTCTTTAGCGACCGAAGATTATCCAGTCGCCGTGCGATGTGGCCATGAAGAACAGCATTGGCAGCGATAGCCATGTGTTCGTGCGCGAAGCGATGAACGCTTGTCGCGCGAGCTCGGGCGCTGGGGCCGGGCCGGTGCCTGCGGCCGCAGCAAGGATGCGTTTGTTGTTGGGCCAGATGATGCCCCAAACATTCAACAACATCACGATGCCGTACATTCCGCCGATACCGATCGAATAGGCCTTGTTACTCGCGAAGCTCTCGCCTCCGACAGTCATTGCTGACGCGAAAAACCTGACGAGTCCATAGGTAAAGATCGCCACGAGGACAAAGAAGACAACCGCAAACACGCGTCCATCCTTGATCACCCCTGGAACTTTCTTAATGATCAGGAACTCAATGGCGAAGAGGACGAGCGGATATCCGAGCCAAAACAGCAGTATATACAGGACGCCAACGTGTTCACCGCGCCCGAGTGTATTCGCGTTGCGTACGTCCACCGCGAGGATGTACATCGCGTAGTAAGTCAAACCGACCAGCACGGTGATAAGAGCGCCCCAACGGAAGTACCAGAGTGCGCGTCCGAGCAGATCCGGATTGACCTTTTTCTTTGTGTCCGCGTCGATTCCTTTCTGGAACGGCACGTTCACGAGATTGAAGAAGTAAAGAAGACCAATCCAGGTAATACCCGCTACGAAGTGGGACCAGCGCAGAATCATTCGACCGATGGCAGGGCCGTCAGGTGCGTGAAAAACTTCTTGGAACATAGCCAGACTGATGGGGAGATGAGCAGTTGACTCAATTAGCATACGTCCTCCGTGTTGAAAGCCTGGAATTACCGCCGAAGATTACACCTAGACCAACCCGGTGCGCAATCACTCGTCAAGCGGACGTGGCCCCGCATCCATGCCGCGCACGCTCGCCTGGTTGATTACACGAACTTTCAAATCGCTGTTGACGCGAATCTGGCAAGACAGACGGGTGTTGGGCGCGAGCTCCGCTTCCACAGCGAGGCGGTTTCGTTCGAGCTCGCCCATTTCACCGGGTTCACCTTCGAGAATCTCGACGCGGCAAGTGGTGCAGCGCGCGTTGCCGCCGCAACGGTGAAGTATGTCGATGCCCGCGTCTTCGAGGGCGAGTACGAGTTTTTTTCCGGCAGGTGGTTCAGTTTCGACGAGACCGTTCGCGGTCTCAGCTTCAATTTTCGGCATTGATAAGTTGACTCCTGGTTCTAAGGTTTAAACACAAACAGGAGGCGGGATCGCTCCCGTCTCCTGTCGAAAAATCACTCGCGGCAGGCTTAGGCGGTGAACGAAGTACCGCACCCGCAACTGCCGGTGGCGTTCGGATTCTTGAACGTGAAAC
Organism: Pyrinomonadaceae bacterium; assembly: GCA_036498585.1. Lineage (GTDB taxonomy): Bacteria > Acidobacteriota > Blastocatellia > Pyrinomonadales > Pyrinomonadaceae > PSRF01. The sequence goes on from DASYFE010000007.1 coordinate 12,133, forward strand.
CGGAGCCCATGACGCCGCTCACGTAATCGATCTCGACGCCGTTCAGATACTGCGCGCTGAACATATCGACAAACATTCGCACGCCCTTCTCGTCAAGGATGAAATCACCTTCGCGCGACTGCTCTTCAATGTTCAAGCTGTACTGAAAACCAGAGCAACCTCCGGGCACAACTCGTACGCGGAGCCCTGAGGTTTCGGGTAGGCCCTCTTCGCTGGACATGAACTTCCTGATCTCGGTTGCGGCCGATTCGGTGACATTGAGTGCCACGGTAGGCGCTGTAGTTGCTGACATCTTTACTAACCTCTCAAATAAAAATTAAAGCTTAAACTCTAGGGGTATCTTATTGCCCTTTGCCCAAAACGACAAGCTCAGGTTTCATCGCTTCGATCGACACCTGTCGCGCCACTTCCTCGGACACCTTTCGAAGCGCCTGCGCCTGCGGTGAATCGGGCTTGCTGACCACTACGGGCACGCCGTTGTCACCGCCTTCGCGCACCTCGATTCCAAGTGGAACCGAGCCGAGGAAAGGCACGTGATACGTGAGTGCGAGCCGCTCGCCGCCGCCCTCGCCGAAGATGTTGTAGCGTGTGCCGGTGTCGGGAGCGATGAAGTAGCTCATGTTTTCGACAATGCCGAGGACTGGAATTGCGACAGTCTCGAACATCCTTAAGGCGCGGCGGACGTCCGCAACGGCGACGTTCTGAGGCGTCGTCACTAGCACTGCGCCCTGGACTGGAACTAGTTGAGCGAGTGATAACTGCACGTCGCCGGTGCCCGGGGGCATGTCTACGATCAGGTAGTCAAGCTCGCCCCACTTCACGTCCGATAAAAACTGCTTCACGAGACCGTGCAGGATTGGGCCGCGCACGATCATCGGTTTGTCGCCCGGCTGGAGCAGCGCCATCGACATAAACTTCACGCCGAACGCTTCGATCGGGATGAGCTTGTTTACGTCGACTTCCGGGCGAGCGTCGCTGGCGCCGAGCATGATCGGAACGTTTGGACCGTAGACGTCGGCGTCCATGATCCCGACGCGCGCGCCGTTGAGCGCGAGCGAAACGGCAAGATTTACGGCGACAGTCGATTTGCCGACGCCGCCTTTGCCCGATGAGACGGCGATGATGTTGCGCACGCCTTCGATGACGAGCTTCTCGCCGAGGCCGCGGCCTTTCGGGACTTCGGCGTCCATCGTCACGGCCACCGAGGTTACGCCCGGCAGTGCGCTCACGATTTCTTTCGCGGCGCTTTCCATTTCTGCCTTTACTGGGCAGGCCGGTGTGGTTAGGACGATACGGAAAGAGACATTGCCGCCGTCGATCTTGAGGTCGCGGATGAAACCGAGCGTCACGATATCTTTGTGCAAATCCGGATCTTTGATTTGTCTTAAGCCGTCGAGTATGAGTTGTTCATTTAGTTGAGTCATAAGCGAAAAAGCGTAGCTGATTGGCATTCTCTGTGCAACCTCTGTGTCCTCTGTGTCTCTGTGGTTAAATAGATCTCACCACGGAGACACAGAGGACACAGAGGTTGCACAGAGAAGCAGCGGATCATTTCTTCAACCCTCGAAACGTCGGTGATGCGGACGAGCCAAGCTTCACTGGACGCGCTGCTTCGTTATCTTGTGGAGCGAATGTGCGGTTCTCGATCCAGGTGGACGAAGCGCAAAGAGTGTCTCAGGCGAGGTTCAGGGCGGTTGGTTGTTATGCCTTAATTGCGGCGGCTTCGATGTTGACCGAGCAAGTCACAGGACTGACGACGGCGGAAGCAGCGGGGATCGGCAACGGAGCAACGAGCTGCGCCGCCCTCGCCCGCGATGCACTACTCGACGCGATCCGCGAGTATAGTAATGCTGCACGCGAGGACTGGGCGGGCGACGAAGCGCTAATCTGTACCTGCTTCTTCGTTTCGGAACGCACGATCGAGCTCGAGATTAAATTCCGCGGCTTAACGAGCGTCGCTGAAGTCACGCGGGCCTGCAACGCGGGCGGCGGCTGTGGCTCGTGTCATCAATTGATTCAGGAGATTCTTGCAACAAATGATTTACCTCGATAACAACGCCACGACGCGCGTCGCGCCGGAAGTGCTCGACGCGATGCAGCCCTACCTGAGCGAATTCTTCGGCAATCCTTCTTCAGCGCACGCGCTTGGTCGTGAGATGAAACGCGCGGTGGATCACTCGCGCGAACAGGTCGCGAGTTTGATCGGCGCTGCTGAGACGAGCGAGATCGTTTTCACGTCGTGCGGATCGGAGTCAGACAACTGGGCCATCCGCGGTGCGCTCGCGACACAGCCAAACAAAAAACACATCGTGACGTCGCAAGTTGAACACGAAGCAGTGCGAAACGTCTGCCGTTCGCTCGAGCAGGAAGGTTACGAAGTGACGTGGCTCGGCGTTGACAGCAACGGCGAGCTCAATCCCGACGAGTTGCGCGCTGCTTTACGTCCTGACACCGCGCTTGTCTCGATCATGCTCGCAAACAATGAGACTGGCGTGTTGTTTCCGATGGAGGAGATCGGACGGATCGTGAAGGAGAAATCCGAGGCTGTGTTTCATGTTGATGGCGTGCAGGCGGTCGGCAAGATGCCGATTGATTTGAAGACCACGCAGGTAGATCTGTTCGCGTTATCCGGTCACAAACTGCACGCGCCGCAAGGCATCGGCGCGCTCTACATTCGCAAAGGATTGTCGTTGCCGTCGTTCATCATCGGCGGCGCGCAGGAGCAAGGACGGCGCGCCGGTACGTCCGCCGTTCCGAACATCGTCGGTCTTGGCGCTGCGTGCCAGCTCGCAATCGAGGACAACGATCACGATCTTATTGAACGCCTGCGCAACCGTCTCGAAGACGAGATCCTCGCAAAGATCCCGAACGCGCGTCTCAACGGCGCGGCAGATCGCTCAAAGCGTTTGGCAAACACGTCGAACATTTCATTCGAATACGTTGACGGCCAAAACATTCTCATGCACTTGGACCAGGAAGGCATCTGCGTTTCGACGGGCTCCGCCTGCCATTCAACAACGCACGACTCATCGCCGACTCTGCGCGCAATGAACGTCCCCTTCACCGCCGCCCAGGGCTCGATCCGCTTCTCGCTCGGTCGCTACAACACCGAAGCAGATATCGACACGACGCTGCGCGTTCTTCCCGCGATCATCGAGAAGCTCGCTGCCATGTCGCCTTACGATAAAGAATTGGCTACATTAAGCCTAGATTAGATAGAGTCGGTAGGACTTATCCGAGCCGAATGTCCTATACTATTCCCGGCGACGATCATTTTTCTGAAAGGCCTTAAAGACAATTAGAGATGAGCACTGTTATAGAACCTCCTGTTCCGCATACTGAGAAAAATCTGGAAGAAGTCGAGACTGTAACCATCCGCTTCGCCGGTGACTCTGGCGACGGCATGCAGCTAACCGGCACGCAGTTCACTAACACGTCGGCAGTGGTCGGCAACGACATTTCGACCCTCCCTGACTTCCCCGCAGAGATTCGCGCTCCTGCAGGCAGCTTGCCCGGCGTCAGCGGGTTTCAGTTGAACTTCTCGAGCCAGGACATCAAGACTCCCGGCGACCAGCCGAATGTCCTCGTGGCGATGAACCCGGCGGCGCTGAAAGTGAACCTGCCCGACCTCGAAGACGGCGGCACGCTGATCGTGAACACCGACGGCTTCACGGCGGAGAATTTGAGATACGCCAGCTACGCGACGAACCCTTTGGAAGACGGCTCGCTGGCCGGCTATCGCGTGCACAAACTGCCGATCTCGACGCTCAACATGAACGCCCTCAAGGGCAACGTCGAGCTCTCGCGCAAAGAGATCGACCGCTCGAAAAACTTTTTCGCGCTCGGCGTGCTCTACTGGCTCTACGACCGCCCGATGGATAACACGCTGAACTGGATTCATTCCAAGTTCGCGAAGAGTCCGGAGCTCGCGAAGGCCAACGAGATTGCGCTGAAGACTGGTTACAACTTCGCCGACACGACCGAAGTCTTCACGACGCACTACACAGTCAAGAAAGCGCAGATCGCTCCCGGCAAGTACCGGAAGATCACCGGCAACGAAGCGACTGCCATCGGGTTCGTTGCAGCATCGCAGATCTCAGGTCGCCCGTTGTTTTACGGCTCGTATCCGATCACGCCCGCGTCTGACATTCTGCACGAGTTGTCGCGTCACAAGTCTTTCGGTGTGAAAACGTTTCAGGCGGAAGACGAGATTGCCGCAGTTTGCGCTGCGATCGGTGCAAGCTTCGCGGGACAGATTGGATTGACTGGAACGTCCGGACCGGGCGTGGCTTTGAAACAGGAAGCGATCGGGCTCGCGGTGATGACTGAGCTGCCACTCGTGATCGTCAACGTTCAGCGTGGTGGACCATCGACGGGCTTGCCGACAAAAACCGAACAGGCGGATCTGTTCCAGTCTGTTTGGGGACGAAACGGCGAGTGTCCGGCGATTGTTGTGGCGCCCGCGACGCCGGGTGACTGTTTCCACATGGCGATCGAAGCCGTGCGACTCGCGTTCAAATACATGTCGCCGGTGTTTTACCTGTCTGACGGTTATCTCGCGAACGGCGCGGAGCCGTGGGCGATTCCCCCGATCGACGATCTGCCGAAGATCGATATCAGCTTCGCCAACGATCCGGCGACGTTCATGCCTTACGCGCGCGATCCGGAAACATTAGCGCGGCCTTATGCGCTGCCGGGTACGCCGGGGCTCGAACATCGTGTCGGCGGTATCGAGAAACAGCACATCACCGGCAACGTCAACTACGATCCAGAGAACCATCATTTCATGGTGAAGCTGCGCCAGGAAAAAGTAGACCGCGCAGCCGCGTCGATTCCGCTGCTGGAAGTGATGGGTGAGTCGACCGGAAAAGTCCTCGTACTCGGCTGGGGCTCGACTTACGGCTCAATCTCGTCGGCAGTTGAGAAGATGCAGCGCGAAGGAAAGAGTGTTTCAGCAGCGCACCTGCGTTATCTGAATCCCTTCCCGCGCAATCTCGGCGAAGTCTTGTCAGGCTTCGAGACAGTAATCATCCCCGAGATGAACCTGGGCCAACTCTGCACGATGATCCGTGCGAAGTTTCTGGTGGACGCGGTCCCCTTCTCGAAAGTGAAAGGCCGCCCGTTCCAAATCCGGGAGATCATCAGGAAGGTTGAAGAGTATTTGTAATGTTGGAGCGTACCTCACAGACGCAAGTCAGTAGGAGTTAAACAGATGAGTACTACCTCAACAGCGCTAATGACCGCGGAGGAGCTCATGGAGCTGCCTGACGACGGTTTTCGCTATGAACTCATAAATGGAGAACTTGAAAAGATGCCACCACCCGGACATCCTCACGGCCGGATTGCTATGCGGCTTTCAGTGTTTCTTGGACAATTTATCTTGGATCATGGCTTGGGCGAAGCATTCGCTACTGATACGGGATTCAAGTTGACGTCGAGTCCTGACACTGTTCTGGCTCCAGACTTTGCGTTCGTTACAAACGAACATTTCAGCGAGGGAAGCAAAACTGAGGGTTATTGGCCCGGTCCTCCCGATCTCGCAGTCGAAGTTTTGAGTCCAAGTGACCGTCCTGGCAAAGTGAACAAAAAGATAGCGCAGTGGTTTAGTTTTGGGACGAAGCAAATCTGGATCGTGGAGCCGAAGCACAGTACAGTAACGGTCTACCGATCACTATCAGATGCTACAACGTTTTCCGGATCTGATTACCTGGAGGCGCAAGATCTTTTTCCGGGTTTCCGAATTTCGCTTGATAGGATTTTTGGACCTACTTCAGCCACAGTTAAAGAGAGTTAATTCAGGAGTAATAATGAGTACACAGAGTAACGGTCAGAGTGGGAATGGGAACAAGTCGTTCGCGGAAACAGCGGTTTCGGCTGAAAGCGACATTGGTTCGTCGGTGTCGGGGCGTGTTGCGCCGCCGCCGGGACAGTTGAAGAAGGCCGATTTTGTTTCCGACCAGGAAGTGCGTTGGTGCCCGGGTTGTGGTGATTACGCCATTCTCAACAACGTGCAAAAGGTGATGCCGGAGCTCGGCATTCCGCGCGAGAAGATCGTGTTTGTGTCGGGTATCGGATGCTCGTCGCGTTTCCCCTATTACATGAACACGTACGGCTTCCACAGTATCCACGGACGCGCGCCTGCGATTGCGACCGGAATCAAGTGCGCGAATCCCGATCTCAGCGTTTGGGTGATCACGGGCGACGGCGATGCCCTCTCGATCGGCGGCAATCACTTCATTCACGCGATTCGTCGCAATCTCGATCTGAATTACATCCTCTTCAACAACCGCATCTACGGTTTGACGAAGGGGCAGTACAGTCCGACTTCTGAGTTTGGTAAGAAGACGAAGTCGACGCCGGCGGGCACGATCGATTATCCGATCAACCCGCTTTCACTCGCGATCGCGAGCGAGTCGACGTTCGTGGCGCGCTCGATCGACATCGACGTCAAACACCTTGGCGCGATTGTTGAAGCGGCGGCGAGGCACAAGGGCATCTCGTTTATCGAGGTCTATCAGAACTGCAACATCTTCAACGATCACGCTTTTGATTACTTCGCTGAACGCACCGTGCGCTCGGATCGCGTGCTGTATCTCGAACACGGTAAGCCGATGGTTTTCGGGAAGAACCGCGAGAAGGGCATCCGCATGAAGGGTGCGTTGCCGGAAGTCGTGACGATCGGCGAAAACGGCGTCACCGAGAACGATCTGCTGGTGCACGACATTTACCTGAAAGATCCGTCGGTGGCGTTCATGCTGGCGCGCATGGAGCAGCCCGAGTTTCCGCAGCCCGTGGGAATCTTCCGCGCGATCGAGCGACCGACCTATGAAGACATGATGGTCGACCAGATCGAGGCGTCGGTTGCGAAGGCCGGACCGGGCAATCTCGAGAAGTTGATGAATAGCGGCGACACCTGGATCGTCGAATAAGACGTTAGATAGGATTTTCAGGATTTACATGTTCATCTTGAAAAATCCTGTAAATCCTGTCTAAAACTTTGTCTGCACTCACCGCGTAGTAAACCCACCATGAAACACTTTATTGCCCTTGTACTCAGTCTTGCTCTTTGCCTTGCTGTCGTACCAACTGCGCTGGTGGCCCAGCAGCCAACGACAGCCACGGCCACGGATTACACTGGGGCGCTCGCCGCGATCGAGAAGACGCTCGAAGAGAAGCGCAAAGAGCTCGGTATTCCGGGTATGTCGCTGGGGATCGTCAAAGACGACAAAGTCATTTATCTCAAGGGCCTCGGCGTCAAAGACTTCGAACGAAACATCCCCGTCACTCCCGACACACGTTTCGCAATCGGCTCCTCAACAAAAGCATTCACCGCAATGCTCGCAGTCATGAGCGCCGACGACGGCAAGCTGTCGCTCGACGACTCGCCCAAGAAATTCCTGCCTTACTTCACGCTCCGCGATGAAGAAGCCGCCGCAAAGATCACGATGCGCGATCTGCTATCTCATCGCTCTGGCCTGAACCGCACTGATTTCGCTATGGTGACCGGCGTTCTCAACCGTGAAGAGCTGATCAGAGTCGCAGGCATGGCGAAACCAACCGCGAAGCTCGGTGAGAAGTGGCAGTATCAAAACGTGATGTACGCCGCCGCTGGCGAAGCCGTCGCGAAAGTACAAAACTCAACCTGGGACGATCTGATCGCCAAAAAGATTTTCAAGCCGCTCGGAATGAACAACAGCGACACGCGCATAGAAGACATGCAGAAGTCGCGCGACTATTCCTTCGGCTATGATTACAACGCAAGCACGAAAGTAACTCGCCGGCTGCCGCAACGCGCAATCCCTGCAGCGGCTCCAGCTGGAGCTATCGATTCAAGCGCGCGCGACATGGCCCAATGGGTACGCTTGATGCTTGGCAATGGCGTCTTCAACGGCAAGCGACTCGTCTCGGAAAAAGGGTTCGAAGAGTTGACTCGCAAGCAGATCAACATCGCGGGTTCGATTGATTACGGTCTTGGCTGGTTCCTGCGACAGTGGAACGGTCACAAGGTTGTCGAGCACGGCGGCAACATTGACGGCTTTAACGCGCAAGTCGCCTTCATGCCGGATCAGAAGCTTGGTTTCGTGTTGCTAACAAACGTGACCGCGTCGTCAATCGGCGCGACCGCGATGACCACGATCTGGAAGGAACTGGTTGGCGTTCCAACAACAGAAGCCACCGCGGCTGCACCCGCCTCCGATCCGAAGAAAGAAGTTGGCAAATATCTGCTTCAAGCAGGCGTGAGCTTCGACGTGAGCTGGAAAGACGACAAACTGGTGCTCACTGTTCCAGGTCAACCATCGTACCCGCTAGAAAATCTCAGCGGCCGACGTTACAAGCTCGGCGAGCCAGCGCCGGCAGGTTTCTTCGCGACCTTCAGACCTGTCAAATACAAAGAATCGGAAACCGAGCTCTTCATCGAACAACCCCAAGGCAACGTGGTGTTGCAGAAAGTCACCGGCGATGGCTCCAAACCAACTGTCGACGCTGCCGCCACAACTACGAGCACGCTGATCGGTGTTGATGAACTACTGACGAAGGTGATTGCTGCGTATGGTGGTGAAGAGAACCTGCGCAAGCACAAATCTTCGGTGATGATGGTCGACGCCGATTTCGAGAACCAGGGCGTGCAGGGAAAAGGCTCGATCAGTGCGCGAGTGCCGAACCTGACAGCCACCGACATGACCTTCACCGCGCTCGGCAAGAAGATCGGATCCATCGTGAGCTACTTCGACGGCAATGCCGGTGGCGATGTTATGAGCTTCGCTCCAGAGGAAACTTACTCGGGCAAGCGCCTCGAAGACATCAAGGCCGGCTCCGATTTCTACGACGTGCTCAACTGGAAAGCCAATTACAAAACGCTCACCGTTAAGCGAATGGGCAAAGTCGGCGACGAAGACGTCTACATCCTCGAAAAGCGCAGCGAGAAAGGCACGCCCGTGCTCGATTACATTTCGACAAAGTCGTTTTTAGTGCTGCGGCGCGATTCAGTCGTGGTTAGCGAAACGGCCGGTTTCGAGCTGCCGCAGACGCAGTTGTTCAGCGATTACCGTAATGTTGAAGGCGTGATGGTTCCTTTCAAGACGGTGGCGAGCAGTCTCACCCAGGGCGACGTTGTGCTGCGCGTCACAGACATTAAGTGGAACGTCGACATTTCCGATTCCGTGTTCAAGAAACCGGCCCCAAAGAAGTAGATCAGAACCTGAAGCCGACGCTCGTCATGAATTGAAAGTTATGTGACGTGCGTGCGGGTATGGGGATTGTCAGCGGCGTGGATACGCTTGTTATCGGGTCGAACACGACGGTATTTAAATTACGACGGTTGAAATGCATGATCGTGTCGCCGAAGTCGAAGCGCGTCACGATACGTTTTGAAGGATAGAACTCGACTACGCCGCCGACGTCCATCGCGAATGTCGTTAACCGGTTCAACTCGAACTGAATCGGGAACAAAGGAAAAGCTACGATAGGCGGAACTGAGTCAAACGTGCCCTCGCTGAAGCTAACAACGCCCGGCCGCGCCTTCGCGAAGACACCCCACTTTTCAAATCGCCTCCCGACTTTCACCCCCGCTAAGCCTTCCGTGATATTTCCCGCGTTGCGACACTGGAAACAGCTTTTTGGAAAGAAGTAGCCGGCGCCTTCAAGGGCGACCGTCTTGTTGAGATTGTATGTGAAGCGCCCGCCGAATCCCGGCTCTGTTCTGCGTTGTGAAAAGGCCTCACGCTCGAGCGTGGTGAACTCCCCGGCAACCTCAAATTTCGGAAGCGCCTCCGACTGGGCCAACGCTTGCAATTGAACTAGACAGATCACGACAACAACAAAGAAAGCTTTGTTCATTCTGCGACTCCTTAGAGATGTGTAGGAAGACTTAGTGGTTAAAGTTAGGGAGCACTTTTCGGGAGCAGGTTTTCCATCGAGTCAGCGCCTCCGACCATCACACGCTGCGGTGCGGTAGTCGTGCTTTTGCTGGAGCCCGACCGCCCGGGCAAGTTAAACGTGACTTCTGCGCCACGATTCGCCAACGCGCCCTGGATCTTCTCAAAGACGTTTGGACCTTTCTGCGTCGAGCGGGGAGGTATGAGCACCGTGCCAAACATCGGCACGTAGTCAGTGTCACGCAATACCCAAATGTTCCATGTGCCGCCATTCGGCAGGATGGAGGCGCTTGAGAGCCACTCGTAACGTTCGCCATCCACGGTAAACTCGATCCGGTTTCCATCAAGCACCGCGACCTTCGCGAAGTTGTAACCCTCGCGCGGGACGAGTGAGAAAATAAAGCGACCACGTTCGGGAACGTAGAACCACAGCAGCGCGCCCTCGCAGCCGATGTTTGATTTACTCTTGCCGACGAGATTGCCATTGATCGTCAAGCTGTAGTTCTTCATCGAGAGCGCCACGGCGTCGAGCGTGAAATCTTTCGGCGCCGATTCGAGGTAGCCTTCGCGCAATGTGGCGCGATCGAAAGTAACGCTGACGACGTCGACTATCCTCACGCCCGATTCACTATTGACGAGCAGATCGAGCGACACGGCGTCGCCGTCATCCAGCGTTTGCGGCGATGTTGATTTCGGGAAAGTGGCAAATGAAGCGTTGGCTCGCGTTGGGGTGTAGTCTTTCAGAAAAGTGCGACGAAATGCTTCATCAGCGGGCAAAACGGCGAGGCTGAATTTCTTACTGATCGGATCGGAGCTGATCCAGAGGTCGTAGCCGAAGACGACGTTGTTCTGCGCGTCTGTCAGCACGCGATGGATGATGCGATTGTTTCCGGCGAAGGCTTGCGAATAAAGCAGTGCCGCGAGCGAATTGCTGTCGGGTGTGCTCCTAGCGCCGGGCGTTTCGCTTCTAAACGCGACGAAGCCGCCGTTGGAAACCTGCATTACGAGCTGGCGCTTCGCCGGATTCTGCGCCGCTGCGGCGACGCCCAAACAGTGTATGAGGAGCAGAAGGATCCAGAGCTTATTTCTCATATGGAGATCCTCCTTTGATAACGGTGAGTTTGACCTCGTCTGTCGGTTTGAAGCCGTTGAGACTTGCTGGAATCTCATCGGTTGAGGATGTTCGTGATTTGGCAAACGTGCTTTCAGCTTGCGCGTCGTCGTTGATTGCGCGCCGCGAATTTCTTGATGACGAGCGGCGGTCGCGGTAAACGACGCGGGTCACGACTTTTTCCTGGACTACCGGAACCTGGACTGGCACGTGTACGAGCAACGGAGGCTGGGCGACTGGTGTTTCTTTGCGCCGGAATGCGAATACGCCTAAGGCGAGGCAGGCAATGATCGCTGCGAGTGCGAGCGGTAATGGAACGCGAACCTGTGTTCTCACGCAGAGTCGCATAGTCTCAAAGAGAGGCCCGAGTTTTTCTTTGCGTCTTTGCTTCTCTGCGTGAGAAGGGTTTGGAGCGATCGCGAGCTTGTCGCGGAGTCTCGCGTGATAACCGCTCCAGTAACTTTCGGCGGGCGCAGCGGTCTCGCTTAATCTCGACGTCATGCGCAGCGTCATATTGAGTGCATCAAGCTCAGCGCGACACTCGGCGCACGTATCCAATTCCGCCGCTGAGATCTCGGTAATTCGCCCATCCAACACGAGCTCCGTAAAACGCTCTTTTGTTTCCGTGCAGTTATGCATTCCAAAACTCCAATCAATATTCACTGGCAAGGTCGATCAAGGGCTCGGGCTCGTGGGAATCCGGCGAAAGCCGGGCGCGCAGTTTTGCAATTGCGCGCCACACGCCTTTCTTCGCAGTGCCGGTTGAACAGTTCATTGCGTTTGCGATCTCGTCGTAGGACATTCCTTCGTAGTGGCGCAACAGGAACGCGAGCCGTTGCGAAGGCGTCAACTCAGCAAGGGCGTTAATCACGTTTTCGAAAAGCAGTTTGTTATAGATATTTTCCGGTGACGCGGAACTCGATCCGACCAGCTCCCCCGAGTCGTCTAAATCGATTGGCAACAGTTGCACAACTGTTGATTGTCCGCGCCACCGGAAAAAGTTAGACCGTCGATGATTCAGAAAAGTATTGATGGTTATACGGCGTAACCAGGTGTAGAAAGACGAATCGAAGCGAAACGTTTGCACAGCCTGGTAGGCCTTCAGCCAGACCTCTTGCGAGAGATCTTCAGCGTCTTGCGTGTTCTGGCAGTAATGCGAGGCGAGCAGATGGATGCGGCGCGCGTACCGCTCAGCGAGCAGGCAGAAGGCATCAAGGTCCTGCGCCTGCGCGCGTTTGATTAGCTCCGTATCACTGTCAGCCATCGATGATACAGACACGAATCCCCGTTATTTGGTTGGCGGCCGGCTTTGATTTCTCTGTGCAAGCTCTGTGTTCTCTGTGTCTTTGTGGTGAGTTGTGGCTGAGCATTAGTTAACCACAGAGACACAGAGAACACAGAGCTTGCACAGAGAAGAGCCTTTTTATGGCTAAATCAGGCTTGGTTTCTCCGGTTCGGTGTACCTACGTTCGCGACGGTCGAAGGAGAGTTTGTGCTCGGCGTCGCAGAGTTTCCCGCGACGTGCTGCTCTGAAGCATCGCCAAACATCTTGTTTTCGCTCTTGCGACGACCGCGCAACGCCGGCGTCTTCTTCATTTCCTCGCGATTCTGATCCGGATTACCGGCGAAACCAGTCTGTTGCCCACGTGGTTTTGGCGGAATGCCCGCCTTGTGCTGGTCCTTTTTAGCCATTTCAACCCTCCCCTTTGCGCGCTCGTTTTCTTCCCAGCGACCACTTCAAAGCGATCGGTGTTATCAATGTCGTGATGATGACCATGATAACAACTGCGCCGAAAATCGCCGAGCTAATCACCGGCTCACTGGCGCCACTCGCTGTCGGCAACATCAGCGTTGCACCAATGCCTGCGAATATCAGACCGACCTCGCCGCGCGGGATCATTCCGAGCCCGACCGCTACACGATTGACGCCGCGCTCAATCACGCCCAACGCGCAGATCTGTTTGCCAACGATTGCCGCGACCGTCAGTGCGAATGCGAGTCCGAGAATGTCGACGCGCGTGAACAGTCGCAGATCAACTTTCAATCCCATCAAAACGAAAAATATCGGGACCAGCACGGTGCTAACCGGCTGCAACAGGTCGTTCAGATCGCGTTCCGGCTGCGGGCCATTTCTGAAATGTACTTCGTCAAGAATTAGCCCCGCCGCAAACGCGCCGACGATCGGCGCCAGGCCCACTTTCGCCGCGGCCCACGACAAAAATAGACAACACGAAATCGCGAGAGTCAGCAGCACGCCACGTGTTTCGAGTCGACCGGCGACATGAAGCATTCGCGGCATCAACAAGTGCCCGATCACAATCGCCCCGATCAGAAATGCGAGTGACTTGAGCGCGATCAGTCCGACGTCGAAGAATGACAGCGCGACGCCGATTGCGGCAGCTTTGATCGCACCCGCGACGACAGCAAGTATCAGCAATCCAAGCACGTCATCGATTACTGCCGCGCCGAGAATGATCCGTGCCTCGCGCGTCGCCAGTTTGCCTAGATCTTTAAAGACACGCGCCGTGATACCGACACTCGTTGCACAGAGCGTCGCGCCGATGAAGATGTGAGCTAAACGAGCTTCGCCGGGTATGAAATAAGCTGAGACCGCCCAGCCGAGAAAGAACGGAGCAATCACGCCGAGCACAGCCACCAGCAGCGCCGACGGGCCAACCTCGACCATCTCCTTCAGGTCTGATTCGAGTCCGACTTCAAACAGCAGAATGATCACGCCGAGCTCAGCGAGCGCCGCGATCGTCTCATTCGTTTTCAGTGGCTCCGCCCAGTTGAAACCGAAGAGCACCAGATTTCCGAGCACGATCCCCGCGCACAGCTCGCCCAAAACCGCAGATTGCCCCATCCGCTCAAAGATCTCGCCGCCGGCTTTTGCCAATACCAGCATGATGGCAACGCCGATCAGAACCGCGGGATCCAAACCGTGTGACTCGGTGCCGGTTGCGCCTTCTCCAGCCGCCATTACAGGATGGCTGGCGAAAATAAAAAACAGCCCGACAATGAGGGCCGTCAATAACGCGAAGGCGACTCGTTTCATTAGGTTTTCGGTAACTTTGGGTCGATTATGGCATATCCCTCGAGATTGAGAGCATCTTTCGTAAAGCATCTCAGGGTTGCGCCAGGAGAATGAGGTATCTATAATGCGCCCCACTTACGAGGCGCCAACCCGGCAGGTGGCGCCACCCAAGCAAAAAAATATGGCGACTCCCATCAGATGGACCCAGCGTAGGCGTGTCGCGCCTTATAACAGTTCCACGCGACCAGACACGCCGTTGAAGTCCCTCGCCGTCAGCCTGACGCACGTCGCCCGAGCGGCGCTGACCGAGCCGTACATGCTCAGCATCGAGCATGAGCGAATCCAGTTAAACCGTTTGCCAAAAGCTTTCGACGGTTTTCGCGTCGTGCAGCTTTCAGACATTCATCACGGACCTTTTTCCAGCACTGAACAGATCGAGCGTGCGGTCGAGACTGCAAACCGGCTCCAGCCCGATATCATCGCGCTGACCGGCGATTACATCTCGAAAGAGCGACATTACGCTGCGCCTTGCGCCGAGATGATGGGTCGTTTGAAGGCGAAGTATGGTGTTTACGCTGTTCTCGGAAATCACGATCACTGGGTCGACGCGCCTTTGCTGACAGACCTTTTCCGCGCCGAGGGAATCACGGTCCTTATCAACGAGGGAATGCGATTCGAAAAGGATGGCGCGGCATTCTGGCTCGCTGGCGTGGACGATACGATGGTCGGACTCGAAGACATCTCGCTCGCGCTCGCCGGCTCTCGTAGTGATGAGATGAAGCTCCTGCTCGCACACAATCCGATTCTTTTGCGACGCGCGGCGCGAGCGTCAGTTGACCTCGTGCTCAGCGGGCACACGCACGGCGGCCAGGTCGCGATCCGAGGTGACCGCAGCGCTCCGCGCGGCGCACGCAAACGCATGCTCAAGGGCCTCGGCCGTCTTGCAAATACGCAGATTTACGTTAATCGCGGTTTGGGAACCGTAGTTTTGCCCATCAGATATGGCTGCCCGCCGGAGATTTCTTTGCTCGAACTCTGCAGTCGCTGAATTAAAATTTTTTGTGTTTTTGTGCCTTTTTGTGGCTAACCTGCTTGAATGTCCTCCCGCATAGTTACTGTCCCAAACCTTTTGACCGTTTTCCGGATGGTTTTGATTCCGGTCTTCGTCTCGCTGCTTTTCTATCAACGCTTCATACTTGCCCTCGCTATCTTCGTCCTCGCCGGTGTGACTGACGGTTTAGACGGCTTGCTCGCGCGCCGTTTCAACCAGAAATCACAGCTCGGCACGATTCTCGACCCCATTGCCGACAAGCTGATGCTCGTCACCTCGTTCGTCGTTTTGTCGATGCGGTCAGTCTTCCCACAACCATTGCCATCCCACCTCCCCGTTCCATTTTGGGTAACAGTAGCTGTCATTAGTCGCGACGTATTTATTCTGGTCGGCGCGGCGGCAATCAACATCGTCACAGGTTTCCGCGGCTTTCGCCCATCGATGCTCGGGAAAATCAACACGACCGTCCAAATCTTCGCCATCGCCGCGATCATCTTCGCCGCCAGTGTCCCTTATGGCTCCGGCTGGTACCTCCCGACCATCTACACCACAGTTTTCGCCTTCTCCGTCCTCTCCGGCGCTCACTACGTCTTTTTCGTCTCCAAACTCGTCAACGAGGACCGCCGTTCTGAGGTAGACACACTCAAATAAGGTGGTAATTATCTACTTGACGCGGGAGACTGTGAGGGGTAGTGTGAGAATGCGAAGAATAGCTAAGGATTTTACACGATTGTTATATGCAAGTCGGAGAGTCTTTGCTAGTCTGCGCGATCCTCTATTCCTGCCGTTGAAAGTAGAGATTGCCTTATGCCGAAACTTCTCGAAGGTCACACTCGCCCGGTCACGCAGAACATTGTAGCGTCTGGATTGTGGGAGTTTCTTTACAAGGGAGTTCCTTCGCTGGTCACGTTATTTGGAGGATACAAAGCCATTTCACAGGGATGGACAGCGCCGTGGGTAGTAGGATTAGGAGCATTGGTATTTCTCTCTCTCAGTGCAGGGCTACACCTTTTGGCGGCCTTATTCCGACAGCCCGGCGCTGTTGAGCAGGCCGGGAATGTGTTGGTGAAGCAATCTGATTCCGACAACGGCAAGAAGCGCGTATCGACTGTACCTCTTGCTCGTCAGCCGGAAACTAGACTTGAGGACTGTGAGAGAAACCTTCGTAACGCACAATCGACGGTCGCAAGGCTACAACGCAATGACGAAACACACGGCATTCAAATAAGCGCCCGAGACACACAGATTGAGCAACTACAAGCGGAACTCACTGAGTTAAAGACGAGTCGTTATGAGTTGGTGCATCGCATAGCGGATCATCAGGCCAAGAGCATTAGAGACTTCGTTAGTGTGTCGCAGGTTGCTACGTGGGAAGACAAGCTAAACGATCCTGTTCCCACGATAAAGTGGGGATTCGTTATTAACAACAGCTCAGTACTTACTATTTGCTTGGTTGAAGTTCGGAACAATCTTTTTTTTGAGAACATTGAATTGGCCGAAAGAAGATTCGAGGACCATAACGAAGTGGAGCAGCTCGGCTATGGGCGAGAGGGCAGCTTTATTTTTGCGCAGCGTCTCAGCGGCCCTGAGGCGCAATACATTAGGAATACTCCAGACGGCAAATTCCGCTTTAATCGCTTGAAGATCAAACTCGGCAATCCGAACAGTTTTCCGGTCATTGAACCACAGGAGATTGACATCGGCGACGACCTTGAAACAACTCTCAATGGACGCGCCTATAAAGAGACTAAGGGGATGGTAGGTCTAAGACAGGAAAGGGATCGACTAAAAGGCGAACTGGAAAAGGTAAAAGAAACAAACATTAAGTTAACGTTCGAAGTCGATGACAAGCAATCCCAGGTTAGTGCTACTGGGGGCGGAACAGCGGGTCGTCGTATTGCTGTCAAGGTTAGGCTTAGATGTATGAAGACGGCGGACCACCCGATGGCTGTTCGTGAATTCCACGCTGAGTTGGTTAGGGAAAACGGAGCAGAACAGATTATCGTTCCGCAAGAGACCAGCTTAGTTGTATTGGACCATCCCGATATGAAAATCGTAGATTTCTCGAACGGTTGGACCATAGCTGAGCCGCTCACGGATTATCGCTGGTTTTTGTTCTATTTGGACGTTACTGAACAGCAGCTAGGGGCGTTATCGCACGACTACTTTATTCGGATCGTTATGTTAGCGGTAGGTCAAAAACCGTATTCGGTCGAGTTCTATATTGACAACTGGGAGCACGCCCGCGGTTCTAATTCGTACATCACGATAAGGGGCAAAGGTTAAGTGGATCTCAAATCAATGCCACAGTTCAATAATCCGCAAAACGTCGGCCTTCCGTTCCGGCGACAAGTTTCTGAATCGCGCGAGCAGTCTCACTTCGGCGGCATCTTCTTCGCCTTGTATAAGCCCTACCGAGCGTGCGAGCAATTCATCCGCTGGAATGTCCAGACCATCGGCCAAAGCTTTAAGTTTGTCTGCCGATGGCCTGAGCTTTCGATCGTTCTCAATACGGTTGATGTAACTCCCTGCTATTCGCTGCTGCCCTTTGCGAGCGCTACGCTTCGATACATCCGCACAGGACAGGTTCTTCTCTGTGCGGATGCGGCGAATGAAGTCTCCGAGGCGCTCTGTACTCACGATTATTCGCCTTCCTCGATAGCCGCGATCTCTTTGGCGAGCGCGGCACGAAATGAGGTTAGAATCCTGATCAGCAAATCGATCTTTGCGAGCGATACACGCCGCGCGCGTCTAGTGCCGAGAAAGAATTCAAGTTGTACCGAGCGGTTACAATCGGCAATCGTGAGCATGTTCGTGCCCCACCGATACTCGCCTTCGTCGGAGGACTCGACTTCCGCGAGAATATGCGATGTATGGCCGGTTGAGATCGGCGACAGGAAAATACGCTTGCGGAATGAGAAAATAGATTTAGCCATGCTGCCAGCCTCGGAGGAAATGATTAGGTGATACTCGCCCGGCATATCTGGGCGAGACGACAACGTAATCAAACAAGCTTCGCGATGCTACCACTAGGTAGCGCGTCGCACAAGTCTATAACGGGAGGTGACTCCCGATGAACAGGCGAGCGATGCCTAAGAAGCTAGGCAAGAAGTTGAAACAGATCAGGGAAGGATTAGGGCTAAGCCAAAGGCAGATCGTGGACGCATTGAATTACAAGGACACGCCTTTGCGAGCGTCGCAAATTTCGCAGTATGAGACGGGGCAACGCGAGCCGACAATGATGTTAGTGCTGGCTTATGCGCGACTGGCTAACGTGCCGATGGAATACCTGGTTGATGACAAGATGAAACTGTAAAGGTTATGAGTCCAACGAAAAGCCGACCCTTTATTTACAATCCAAGGCTATTAGTTGCGCTTTCAGTCTTAGGGTTTGCGGGAGCATTAGTGGACTTTAATTGGTTGGCCGCTTGCGGTTGGGGCGTGGCTGTGCTCGCCTCGCTTTGCTGCGTTGAGCTCGGCGCTGGGCGCGGTTAGGTTGGGGCGGCCCTTGAACGGACTGAGCGACAGGTTTTGATATTTCGCGTTTCACGATTGATTCGACTTCTTCTTTCGTAACGCGGCCACGCTGATTGAGAATTATGCCTATAAATGCTACCAGCACGGCAATCAAAGCATACAGTTCACTGCGTTTTTGTGGAATTAGATCTGAGAGTCGCTTAAGTTCTGGCGCGTGTTCTTTGATGGTTTCCTTAACTTCTTCAGGGCCAGCACTTTCTTGTTTGGCTTTTGTTAAGGCGTCCGCAAGCGCTCTTAGTCTGACAGGCGGAACATAAGTGCTGGATAGAATACGAACTGCGTCGCCCATCAGTTGGTACGTTCCATCTAAGATGTCTGCGATACCGTTGCAGTTTGGACAGTTTGTGCGGACGTTTTTAAATTGAATGGTCCCCGTGCCACCAAAAAGATTCGTTGCGGCAAAGAATAGGCCGCAGGAACGACATAACGCTGGAAGTGGGTTACCCATGAAAGTTGCCTTTCGTCTACGCGGCATCGTCGTCCGCAATGAGGTTTTGTGTTCCTGATCGTTAGAAGGGAACTGTCTCTAGGTCCGGCGTGACTTCGACCTCTTCATCGGCAATCAGGTTTTTGTATTCGAGGTTTGTTGAATTGAGAAGTCTCAGCAACGTGTCGCGAAACAGGAAAGAGTTTTCGCGGTTGTTGAATCTGAATTCGAATTCGTCCAAGTAGCGGTCCAGATGTTTGACAGAGATTTGATGGTAGCTGCCCACGATCGAGCGCTTGAACAGTGACCAGACGCCCTCTAAGCCGTTTGTGTGGACCACGCCGCGCACCCACTCTTTCTGAGTGTGGCTGACTTTCTCGTGGCGCGTGTTCTGATCGGCGATGCCCTCGTACTGGTTGTTTTCGTCGGTCATGATGATCGACGTTTCGTCCGCGAGCTTGGCTCTAATGAAAGTGTGTAGTTCTTCGCGGGTCGGTTGCTTGACCGTGCATACCTCAAGACGTACGTCGCCGTTGCGTTGGAGGGCTCCGAGAACGGTGGTTTTGTGATCGAAGCGTTGTGTGCCGGGAACGCGGCCTAACTTCTCTTTGCGTGACTTGTGCATGTTCTTTGGATTGCCACCAATGTATGACTCGTCACACTCCACGATGCCAGAAAGCATGGTTTCATGGTCAACGTCTTTAACGGCTTCGCGGATGCGGTGACAGAGATACCATGCGGTCTTATAGGCGACGCCCAGCGTCCGCTTTAGCTGGAGGGCAGAAACGCCTTTTTTCGATTCGCAGATCAGATAGGTAGCGATGAACCATTTACGGAGCGGCAAATGCGTATCGTGGAAGATCGTTCCGGTGGTAACAGAGAAGTGATAGCCACAGGGCGCACACTCGAACTGATTGCGCTTCTTGGCGCGATACACCTTTTCGGACTCGCAGCGGATGCAGCGAACGCCCAGCGGCCAGCGAAGCTTCTCAAGAGTAAGGCGACACTTGTCGTCTGAATCGTACCGCTCGATCAGCTTCATGATGTTCATGTCGTTCGCGCGGTTGATAGGTCTAGGCATGGTTAGGAGTCCTTATGAGAATTAAAGGGAACGAAGACGAAAAACAGGCACAGAACCTGAGAGAGAAAGAACCGATTGAGATGACATCGGATGAGCTACTTGACTTTGCGCTTGAGCCGGAACTGGCAGAAAACGTGAAGCGTCAAGCGAAGCCGCCGGAAGAGAGCGCCGATTCAGAACAGGATTGTTGACGTGTGCGACCACGGAGACATACTACCCTGAATCCGTACCCGCGTCAAGTAGATAATTACCAATAAGGTTGACAAGGACGCACTCAATGTTTATATTGACCGAGCGTTCAAGGGTAAGTGTCGTTGCTGGGGATCTCAAACCGTTCAGGCCCGCGGCAATCGCTTCCAATTTTTCCATGAACAGCGAGTCTGGAATGTTTTACTCGAAGGAAGGTTTTTGGAGACTAAAAGATGAGCAAGATTATTGGAATTGACCTAGGAACAACCAACTCGGTCGTGGCGGTGATGGAAGGGGGCGAGCCAACCGTAATCACTAATTCCGAAGGTGGTCGCACCACGCCATCGGTCGTGGCTTTCACAAAGGATGGAAGCCGCCTCGTCGGTCAGGTTGCTAAAAGGCAGGCGGTAACCAACCCGGAAAATACTGTCTATTCGATTAAGCGATTTATGGGACGTCGCTATAACGAAGTTAGTGAAGAGATCAAACAGGTTCCCTATAAAGTTCAGGGCGCGGGAAGCGGCGGCGACGTGCGTATCGCGGCCGGTGGCAAAGACTGGAGCCCACCGGAGATCTCGGCGATCATTCTTCAGAAAATGAAGCAGTCGGCTGAAGACTATCTCGGCCAGAAAGTTGAAAAGGCTGTTATCACCGTTCCGGCTTACTTCAACGACGCGCAGCGCCAGGCGACGAAAGACGCTGGCAAGATTGCCGGCCTGGAAGTGATGCGTATCGTGAACGAGCCGACGGCGGCGGCGCTCGCCTACGGTCTCGACAAGAAGAAAGACGAGACGATCGCAGTGTTTGACTTCGGCGGCGGCACGTTCGACATCTCGGTTCTCGAAGTCGGCGAAGGCGTTGTCGAAGTGAAGTCGACCAACGGTGACACGCACCTCGGCGGTGACGACATCGACGAGCGACTGATCGAGTGGATCATCGAGGAGTTCAAGAAAGATCAGGGTATCGATCTTTCGGGCGACAAGATGGCTTTGCAGCGTTTGAAGGAAGCTGCGGAAAAGGCAAAGATCGAGCTCTCGAGCACGATGGAAACCGAGATCAACCTGCCATTCGTTACGGCAGACCAGTCTGGTCCGAAGCACCTCGCGATGAAGTTAACGCGGGCGCGTTTCGAACAGCTAGTCGATCCAATCCTCTCGAGACTGCGAGGTCCGGTTGAAACAGCACTCAAAGACGCCGGCGTCGATGCGAAGAAGATCGACGAGGTCGTGCTGGTTGGCGGTTCAACTCGTATCCCGAAGGTCCAGGAGATCGTGAAGGAAATGTTTGGCAAGGAGCCAAACAAGAGCGTGAACCCTGACGAAGTTGTTGCGGTTGGCGCTGCGGTTCAGGCGGGTGTTCTTTCCGGTGAGAAGACGGACATCCTTCTGCTCGACGTTACGCCGTTGAGCCTCGGGATCGAGACGCTCGGCGGAGTGTTCACGAAGCTGATTGAGAGAAACACGACGATCCCAACGCGGAAGTCGGAGATCTTCTCAACTGCTTCTGACAACCAGACGTCAGTTGAAGTACACGTGCTTCAGGGCGAGCGACCGATGGCGTCGGACAATCGCACGTTGGGCAAGTTTCACCTCGTCGGTATTCCACCGGCTCCTCGTGGCATGCCGCAGGTCGAAGTTGCTTTTGACATCGACGCAAACGGCATCGTGAACGTGTCAGCGAAAGACATGGGCACAGGTCGCGAGCAGAAGATCACGATCACGGCTTCATCGGGTCTGTCGAAGGACGAGATTGACAAGATGATGAAAGACGCCGAGTCGCACTCTGCTGACGACGTTCGCAAGCGCGAAGAGATCGAAGCGCGCAATCGCCTCGATGGACTCGTCTACCAGATGGAGAAGACGCTCAGCGAGAACCGCGAGAAGGTTGGAGCAGTTGCTTCTGACGTTGAAGCGGCGATTGCTGAGTCGAAGACGGCGTTGACTGAAGGTGGCGTTGAGAAGCTGAACGACGCTTTCAACAAGCTGCAAACCGCTTCGCATAAACTGGCTGAGGCGCTTTACCAGAGTGCTCCGTCGCCGGGTGCGGAAGCGACCGACGATCAGGCATCGGCGGCAGGCGCGTCATCGTCGTCGGGCACGGGTTCGGGAGGCGAAGACAACGTTATCGACGCCGAATACGTGGACGTAGAAGACAACAAGTAAGGGCATCGAACCGGGCACAGAACCGAGCGCGGTAGCGCCGGGTCAACTTCATTTAAGTTCGTGATTTCAGAATTTGACCCGGCGCTACCGCGCTCGGTTCTGTGCCCGGTTCTGATAATTAAATGGCAGCAAAGCAAGACTATTACCAAGTTCTCGGCATCAAGCGCGACGCCAAGCCTGAAGAGATCAAGAAGGCGTACCGGCGTTTGGCGCGCAAATATCACCCTGATGTAAATCCGGGTGACAAAGCTGCCGAGGAACGTTTCAAGGCGATGTCGGAAGCGCACGACGTGCTCTCCGATCCGAAGAAGCGACAGGTCTACGATCGTTTCGGGCAGTACTCTGAAAACCTTGCGGACGCAGCGGCACGCGGCGCTGGTGGTCCAACAGGCGGCGGTAGTCGCACAGCGCCCGGTTTCGACTTCACAGGATTTGACTGGGGCGGCAGCTCGACTTCATCGGGCGGCGGCAGCAGTAGTTTCCGCGATATCTTTGCCGACTTGTTCGGCGGTGGGGCCGCGAAAGAAAAGGAGCCGCCACGGCCGCAGCCGCAAAGAGGCGCAGACATCGAGATGCCTCTGAGCCTCTCGTTTGAAGAAGCGATCAAGGGATTGACGACAAACATCACGGTCAACCGTTCCGAGCAGTGTACGCGCTGCAACGGCGCGGGCGATACGGGTGGACCAGTGGTGGTTTGCCAGACGTGTAAAGGTACGGGCCAGGTGCAACGGGCGGGCGGCCGTCTGCGGTTCGCGCAGGAGTGTCCGGATTGCGACGGCACCGGACGGCGGCGCTCGCCATGTTCGGTGTGTCACGGCAAAGGTGTGACGCCCAAAGCTGAGACGGTGAAGGTTCGCATTCCCGCTGGTGTTGAGACTGGATCGCGTGTCCGAATTCCCGGCAAGGGCGAAGGCGGTCGACTCGGCGCGCCTGCCGGCGACCTGCACATCATCACGAATGTTGGTCAGCACAAATATTTCACGCGCAAGGGCGACAACATTTATGTGACGGTGCCGATCACGGTTCCGGAAGCAGCGCTCGGTGCGAAGATTGAAGTGCCGACGGTTGAAGGCAAATCGCAGTTGCGCATTCCGCCGGGAACGCAGTCGGGGCAGAAGTTTAGACTGCGCGATCGTGGTGCGCCGTCGTTGCGAAATCCGGGTGCGAAGGGCCACCAGTTTGTTGAAGTGCAGGTGACTTTGCCGAAGATGATTTCGGAAGAGACGAAGAATTTGCTGCGGGAGTATTCGAAGTTGAATACGTCGAACCCGCGGGTTGAGATGGGGTTGGAGTGAGCAGGAAGCCGAGAACATACACGATCAGCGCGGTGGCGGAGCAGTATGGGATTCATCCGCAAACGCTCAGGCTCTACGAGCGTGAAGGGCTCTTGAAGCCGTCGCGCTCGGAAGGAAACACGCGGCTCTATACCGATCCCGATCTCGAGCGACTGGAACTGATTCTTTCTTTGACGCGCGACCTTGGAGTGAATCTCGCGGGTGTCGAGATCATACTCAACATGCGCGAGAAGATGGATGCGATGCAGCATGAGTTTGAGCGGTTTTTCCAGTATTTGCAGTCGCACGCCGAAGAGCTCACGAATTTCGAGGCCGCGCCTGAAGGCAGCGACGCTCTTGTCCCCATGACACGCGCTGCAGCGTTGCGACGCCGCTCGTCCCGAACCTAAATCTTGTTAATCCTGAAAATCCTGTAATCCTGTCTAAGGCTTTTGTGCTAAAGTCGGGCGCGCAGTATCAACCTCACTGACTCAGGAGTAACAAATGATGACCTCACGTCTCACACTTCTCACTATTCTTCTATTCACTTTCAACGTTAACGCTCAAGACCTCGACACAGTCACGATCGCGGGCCGCATCATGGACCAGAACGGAGCTGTTGTTCCGGGCGCTGAAGTTCAGGCGACGCTCGTCAAGACTCAATTGAAGCGCACGACAACGACTGACGCCGAAGGACGCTATCGCCTGATTCAACTAGAACCTGGGATTTACGTTTTGCGCGTTTCATTTCCAGGATTCGCGGCTCAGGAATTAGCAAACATCACGACAGTCTCGGGACAGAGTCTCGTACTCGATGCGACGCTGCTTCCATCGGATCTTATAATCGAACCTGTTGTTATCAGTGACGCTTCGACTCCGATCATCGACACGAAACGAACGATCAGTGGCGCGACCCTTACGTCTCGCGAGACCGAGTCGTTACCAATCGCGAGTCGTTCAGTTCTCGATCTGCTCTTCACGCTTCCTGGCGTCACTGAAGAGCCACTCTCGACGCGCGACCTCGCGGAAGATCGTGACGTCAATCACGCAAACACGCCTGAAGAAGCCGGCACGTTCTCGCTTGCAGGCGCGCCGGCTTACTCGAACAATCTGACGATCGACGGTCTCGACAACAATGACGATCGCGCGGCGCGCGAACGCTTCCAACCATCGCTCGAAGCGGTGGCGGAAGTGCAGGTGATTACAAACCAGTTTTCAGCAGAGTACGGTCGCGCATCGGGCGGGCGAGTCAACTTGCGCACACGCAGCGGCTCGAACAGCTTTCAAGGGCGCGCGTTTTATTACTTTCGTGACGAAGCGCTAAACGCAAACACGTTTCGAAACAATTCGCTGGGACTGCCGAGGTTGCCGTTACAGGACCACGTCGGAGGGTTCACGCTTGGTGGACCAATCGCAAAGTCGACAGTCTTCTTTATTTCTTATGAACTGAACAAGGTTTTGGACAGCGCGCTGATCGACACGCTTGTGCCCGTAAAGCAGAATCAGTTGTTTCCACTGCCTTCGCCAACAGATCTCAGTCGCGCGCGTCTCGAAGATGCAGACGCGGCGGCGGAAGTCGCCCCATTCATCTCGCCAGTTAGTACGCCGCTAAAGAACACGAGCATCACCACGCGCTTCGATCATCAGTTTGGACCGATGCACAACGCAGCGATCGTGTATCAAGCTGGGCGGCTGATCAACTTACGTGGTTTTGGTGGCGGCAATCGTCTCGCCGAAGCGCTGCAGGGCCGGCGGCGCAACTCAGACGCGATCTCTTATTCCGACACTTTCGTCTTCTCAGAACGACTCGTAAACCAGGCGCGCTTTCAATACTCGCGTCTCGCACCGGCGTTCGAGGCTCGCGGCGGCAATACGCCCGTCGTGCTCATTACGCTTAATGATCCGCTGCCGTCTGACGATCCCGAGCGACGCACCGGAACTTTAATCGCCGGATCGTCAACGTCGGGTGGAAGCGATCGACGCGAAGAGCGCGTGCAGGTGCAAAACGTACTCTCGTTCATCAACGGAGATCACTCGTTGAAGTTTGGCGCTGACGTTCATCGAGTGCGCTCGACTTTCATCGATCTCGCGGATCTGAGCGGCACATTCAACTTCGCGAGTGCGGGTGATTTTCTTGCTGGTGTGCCAAGTCGTTTCCGGCAGAATTTCCAAAGCTCATCAACGCAGAAAAATCTCTACACGGGCATGTTTGTGCACGATGAGTGGCAAATACTGCCGCAGCTCTTGATGAGTTACGGTTTGCGTTACGAGTACGAGACGATTCTGCGCGACGCGAACAACTTCGGCCCACGCTTTTCCGTTGCGTACAGCCCGCTCGAGTCGGGCAAGCTCGTGTTCCGTGCCGGTGGTGGGATCTTCTTCAATCGCCCACTGCTGCGCACGATCGATGATTTCACGCTCGGCCAGCAGCAACTCTTCTTCGATACGAATCAGCTTCGCGATCCATCGACCAGCAAGTTGATGACAGCCGCTCAGCGTCGTGCGTTCATCGCGGCGAATTTGCGCTTTCCGCAAATACTGAATGTCGATTCGCCTTTGGTTCGTGATTTCGGCGTCAAGAATACGAACTTCTCACGACGGCTCGATCCTCGCTTGCGAATTCCGGAAAGTTATCAGATTAACGCCGGTATCGAGCGCGATCTCGGTCGCGGTTACTCCGTCGAAGCAAACTTCACGTTCACGCGCGGCATACACCTCTGGCGCGAGTTCAATGCAAACGCGCCGATTCTTCCGGCGGGCTATAGAAACTTTACCGAGTTTCTCGCGTCGCGTGACTTCGCAAACTTCATTAGTCCTACGACATCGACGCGTCCGCTTTACAACGCGTCGACCGCGGGCGAGCTAGTCAGATTTATTTACGGCAGCTCAGATACAAACACAGTGAATCGCTCAATCGAGTTTGGCGTTCCCGTTTCGGTGATGAATCTCAACAGTCGATCGTCGACAACGATGCTCGATGCGGCGCTTGCTGCAATCAACGCATTGCGTCCAGATCCAACTCGCGGTGAGTTCGAACAACTGATCTCCGTTGGAAACAGTTTCTATCGTGGGATGATTGTCGAGTTGCGAAAGCAATTCAGTTCGAGATTCGCGTTCCGCGCCGGTTACACGCTGTCGAGTTTGATTGACGACGGGATAGTCAACACTTCCGACGCGCTCGTGCCGGGAGACTTTCGTGCGGAGCGAGCGCGCAGCCTGCTTGACCGGCGGCATCGCTTTGTCTTTTCCGGAATGTTCGATGTTCGTGTGTTCCAGTTATCGCCGATCTGGCGTGTTGCTTCGGGTGCGCCGTTCAACATCTCGATTGGAGGTGTGGATCGCAATCTCGACGACGTCTCAAACGATCGTCCGAACTATTCGGGAGATTTACGTTTGTTGCGTTGGCGTCAGCCCGGTGAGGCACTCGATCCACGCGTCGTCTTCAGCGTTCCGCAGATCGGTCAGGTCGGAAATCTTCCCCGCAACGCCGGCTATGGCCCAGGGTTGTTTGTATTCGATCTGAATGTAACCCGGGACATTCACCTAACCGACCGCGTGGTCGTGCGACTGTCAGTGGAGTTCGACAATGTCTTGAATAAGACAGTCCACAGCTTTGGATCCGAGTTTATAGATTCTTCCGAATTTCTGGTTGCGAAACGAACTATGCGTCCACGACAGATCAGACTCGGGCTGCGAATGGACTTTTAGCTACGGAGCTGTCATCTTGATGCTTGGGAGAGCAGGTATTAAGCAGTAACAGGATTGCAGAATCGACAGGATTTGCAGGAAAAGTATGAGAAATCTTGTAAATCCTGTCTAAAACTTCAGTTCAATCTAGCTGCGGTTTCTGTATTTATCGCACCGAGCCCGTGAGCGTTCGATTCTTCTTTTCATCCACCGGTTCATTGTAATTCGCCAATCCTTTCTCGTTGGGGGCTTACGATTCGTTGACCTCGCAGGTTGCATGCCAATCGAATCTTTCCACTCGTAACGCGCATTTGGATGCGAAAAGGGACCATTACGGGCACCATTTCGTGTCGCCGAGCCGCAAATCGCTTATGGTAAACTTCGATTGATGCCAGTCACTGACTCACAAACTGAGCACGTCAGCGAGATCGAAGCAGCTTTGCTCGACGCCGAGCTCTTCATGAAGTACCAGGCCCCGGAACGGGCCATTAAACGCCTCCGAACCGCCCTCGAGATGTCCGGCCGGTCTGTGAAACTGCGCGAGCGTCTGCGGGAAATCTGCGCCAGTTACAAGCAGAACGAAGAGGCCGCGCGCCAGTGTCTCGCCCTCGCCAGCATCTACATCGAGCGTGAAGACTTCGACACGGCCCACGACCGCCTGCTTGAAGCCAAACAGCTCGATGGTCGGATAAACATTGCAGGCGGACTCGAGGCGATTCGCCGCGCTCGTCGGCCCGACCTGAAACCCATGCCCGCTCCCGAGGCGAATTTCGAGCGCAGACACTTCACGCTCGCAGGCGACCTCAGCACGATCAGCGTCTTCGACGCGATTCAGGTTATCGAAAACGCGAGACTGAACGGCGTACTAACGTTGAGCGGCGAGAAGCACCAAGGCGAGGTGAAGTTCAACGACGGACGAATCGTCGACGCAGCGTGCGGTATTAGCATTGGCGATCCGGCGTTTCAGAAAGTGGTCGAGATCACGAGCGGCACGTTTGAATTTCAAAAGACGGCAGAACAGTTTCCCGTCCGCATACAGGCAGTCAGCAACACAAACCTCATCCTCGACACGCTCCGCATGTTAGACGAGCGCAACCAGTAAAGACTTAATCAATCAAAACACGCGTATTCAGTGCTTCGGCTTTTTCGATCGCAGTGAGCAGCCGGAGAAACTGATTGTAGTTTCGACTCCGCGACGTGAGCCGTGCGACTTCCGACTGGCTCAGCTCGCTGCGCAAAACCAGATCGAGAAAGTCGTAGTAATCAGCGGCGGCTTCGTACGGGAGCTCGCGAGTGTAGGTGGTTGTGTCGCTGTCTTCCGATCGGAATCCCGCGAGTAGATCGAAGATGTTGTCAGTCGTTAGCCGCGCGGCCTCGCGCGTGAGAACGATGGGCACGCGCAACTCAAAAAACCGCAAACCATCTTCAGTCACAACGCGTCGCAACTCCTTCGTCGCTTCACCATCAAACGGCGACTCCGGATCGACGAGAATCCGCAGCAGTCGCGGCTGATCATCCGGATCGAGCGTGTCGAGCGAGAGCTGTACGCGATCAGCGAGAAACTTCTCAAATTGCGCCTCGACGGGGTAGTTGATCCGACCAAGACAGCCCACGGATTCGCCGTCGCCGGCGATGTCGAGCGGTAGACATGCGGGGCAATGCGCGCAGACGGTCGTCGCTTCCTGCATACGCTCGATTTCCGAGCTCGCCTTTTCAACCCATTCGAGTTTATCGATCGAAGGTGCGCTGGCGTCGCCGGTGGTGAGCTTCGCGTGCAGACTGCTGAGGCGTCCCCACTCGCGCAAGTGACGCTCGGAGTAATTGGCGCGAAGGGGGCAGGCGTATTGCAGTGCGAATTCCAACGACATGCTCGGAAGTATAGGTCATATAAGACGGATAGGTCATATAGGTCCTATACTGCTTTGTGGTAAGCTTTGTGCATTCCCGCGCGAAAGGTTAGCCAATGGCAGTCAGTCAGGAACTCTTGGAAATACTCGCATGTCCGGCTTGCAAGGCGAAAGTTGAGCTCAAGCCGGACGGAAGCGCGCTGAAGTGCGTCGAGTGTAAACGCGTCTACCCCATCCGCGACGACATTCCGGTAATGCTAATCGACGAGGCCACCATCGAAGAGTGATGCGATGAACAGCCTGCGCGACATCGTTGAGCTCTCTCCAAAGCTACGCGTCATTGAAACACAGGCAAACTACGGATCAGAGCCGCAGCCGCTGGCGCCCCCGCGCTGGGACTGGTCGGAAGTGCGCAAGGTATTGCTGGTCAGATTGCGATCGATTGGCGACACGGTTTTGGCCACGCCTTCGGTCTTCGCTTTGAAGCGTTTTCTTCCGAATGTAAAGGTCGACATACTGGTCGAGGATTGGGTAGCGCCGCTGCTGAACAATCACCCACATCTAGACAACGTAATTGTCTTGGAACGTGGTGGCTTAATGAAGAGGGCGCGCGTGGCGCGCGAGTTACGTGCCGGCAATTACGACGTTGTTTACAACCTGCATGGCGGAACTACGGCTACGTTTTTGACGCGAGCGACGGGCGCGCGTCATCGCGTCGGTTTCAAGTCGTATCAGTACGCGCAACTTCATAACCATCAGGCGCCATCGCCGTTGTTGCTTTGGGGACAACAGAAGACGCACTCAGTCGAGCAACAACTCGCGTTGCTGGGTTGGACCGGGGTTCCCGTGACGGATCGCCCGCGCACGCAACTGGGGACTTCGGCTGAGTCGCGCGCAATCGTTCAGAAACTTCTTGCTGAATCCGGTCTAAACGATCGAAAGATCGCGCTGATTCATCCCGCAGCCGCATTCGCAACCAAACAATGGGCGACGGAACACTTCGCGCGTGTCGCAGAGTTTTTATCGAATCGTGGATTGGCACCAGTCGCGACCGCAGCCCCTAACGAACGAGCGCTGCTCGAGAAACTCTGCTCAGAAGCGTCCGTAAAAATCACGACGTTCGATCTTTCGCTGCCCGAAGTGATTGCACTCGCCGCCCACTCGCGACTGTTCGTCGGCAACGATAGCGGCATCGCACACATCGCAGCGGCTGTCGGCACACCTGCGGTCGTGATCTTTGGCTCTTCAAACATCGCGCACTGGCGCCCGTGGAATTCAGCGCCGGCCGAAGTCGTCTTTGAAGAGATGCCGTGCCAGCCTTGCCACGGCTATTTTTGCGAGAAGTTCGATCAGCCCGAATGTATCCTGCGCGTGCCGGTGACGCGGGTCACAGCCGCAATCGATCGCATTTTGTCTTAACGCATGTCTCAACTAACCAAAACTCGTGCTTCGGAGATCCTGAAAACACTTCAGGACCGTTACGTTCTGGTGCTGGGCGACGTGATGCTCGACGAGTTTGTTTGGGGCGACGTCACGCGCATCTCTCCCGAAGGGCCCGTTCCCGTCGTCGATGTGCGTCGAGAATCTGTGCATCTCGGTGGCGCGGCGAACGTGCTGGCAAACCTCATCGCGCTCGGCTCGCGCGGATCGGTGGTTGGCGTGGTGGGCAAAGATGGCCCAGGCGAGCGTTTGCAAACTCAGCTGCGCGAGCTTGGATCTCAGGACGGTTGTTTGGTGGTAGATGAGTCTCGTCGCTCGACGACAAAAACACGCATCATCGCGCACAGCCAGCTCGTCGTACGCGCCGATCGCGAGTCGCGCGTTCCCATCGCTTCGAAGATCGAAGATCAGATCATCGCGTGCTTGAAAGAAGCGCTGAAGCAGGCGGACGCGTTTGTAGTTTCTGATTACGACAAGGGCGCCGTGACGCCGCGCGTCCTGCGTGAGATCTTGCCGGTCGCATACGAGCAAGTGCCCGTGCTGATCGATCCGAAGCTGCGGAACTTCAACGAATATCGCCCGGCAACACTCGTCACGCCGAATCACCTCGAAGCACTGCGCATGAGCGACAGCGAAGATCATTCTGACGACGGATCGCACGGGGCGGCAAAAGTTATTCGTGAGAAGCTTGGTTGTGATGCCGTGTTAATAACACGCGGCGATCGCGGAATGATGTTGCTGGAAGGCGATGGCGGACCTGTTTACGTCGAAACAGCGGCGCGCGAGGTCTATGATGTCACGGGTGCGGGCGACACGGTGATCGCCGCGCTTGCGTGCGCACTCGCGTGCGGCGCCACGATGGTCGAGGCGGCATCGTTGGCAAATCGCGCCGCCGGGATCGTAGTAGGAAAAGTCGGCACCGCCACCGCCAGCGCCGACGAACTAATACAGACATGGTAGGCAAAACCCTACGCAACTATCGCATAACCGATAAGCTCGGTGTTGGCGGGCAGGGCGCGGTTTACAAAGCCACCGACACGAAGCTTGGCCGCTCGGTAGTGATCAAAGTCATACCGCCGGAGCTCAGCGCGAAAGAATCAAATCTGAAACGTTTCGAACGCGAGGCGCGCCTTGCCTCTTCGTTGGACCACCCAAACATCTGCACCATCTTCGATCTCGATGAAGTCGACGGCGTTCATTTCATCGCGATGCAGTTTGTCGAAGGCAAGAACGTGCGACAGCTCGTCGCCGGTCGTCCACTCGAACTGAAAACCGCTCTTCTCATCGGCTTGCAAGTTACAGATGCACTTGCAGCCGCACACAGCCGCGGCATCATCCATCGCGACATCAAATCCGGCAACGTGATGGTGACCTCGACGGGCCAGGTGAAGGTGCTCGACTTCGGACTCGCCAAGCTACTCGACGACACTGAAGCCGCAACCGCCGGAATTCACCGCACGGAGCTCACCGAAGTCGGCGTTCCGTACGGCACTGCGACTTACGCCGCGCCGGAACAAGCGCGCGGCGATCGCGTCGACAAGCGCGCCGACATCTTTTCACTCGGCGTGTTGCTTTACGAGATGCTGACCGGCACGTGGCCGTTTCGCGGTAAGACGACGATCGACGTGCGTCACGCTGTGCTGCACGATCCGCCGCGACCGATTGCAGAGTTGCGTTCGAGCGCAATACCGCCGCGACTGCAACAGATCATCGACAAAGCACTCGAGAAAGAGCCGAAGGATCGCTTCCAAAACATGGAAGACTTTCGCAACGAGCTGCGCGGGGTGCTACAGGAGCTCGACGCCGGCGCGACCGGCTACCAGGGCGTGACGCCCGAGCCGCCGCGACATCTCGCGGGCGCGAATCCCGTCTCGCGAGCAGTCCGCTGGTTGAAGTCGATCACGCGCACTGAATCGCCGACGTCAGCGCCAAACATGGTCACTTCATCGAAGTCAGGCATTCACGAAACACCGTTTACGACAGTCACGGATCAGGAAAAGAAGAGCCTCGCGATTCTGTGTTTCCGAAACTTGAGCAACGATCCCGCTGCGGCGTTCTACGAGTTCTCGCTCGCCGATGCGGTGATAACTGAGCTCGCGCGTGTGCGTTCGCTCGTCGTCCGACCTTCGTCGGTGATCGCGCGTTACCAGGGACAGCAAAGAGATCCGCGCGAGATCGGACAGGAGCTCGGCGTCAGCGCCGTTCTCACTGCCGGCTTTATTCATTCCGGCGATCGCTTTCGTGTAACCGCGCAACTGATCGATGTTGCGACGGGCGAGTTGTTGTGGAGCGATCGCATCGACAGCGCCGCGTCAGACATCATCGTGCTCCAGGACACGATTGCGCAGCGGATCGTCGAGGGCTTGAGCGTCGAGCTCAGTCCGCACGAGCAGGTCGGAACCGGCAAAGCGTCAACGCGCAATCCGGCGGCGTACGAGCAATACCTGCGTGGTCGTGACTTGTTCGCGCGTTTCATCTTCCGCACGTTGTCAGCCGAGGACTGCGACTCGGCGATCGAGCATTTCGAGCGCGCCATCCAGCTCGATCCAAACTTCGCGCTCGCTCACGACGGACTCGGCGCGTGTTACGTCAATCGCGTCTTCAAGGGTTTTGGCGGCTCGGAAGATTACGAACGCGCCGAAGCGGCATTTACGAAAGCGCTCGCGATCGATCCAGGCATCTTCGAAGCGCGGATGCTGATGGTTTTTGTGTACTTGTGGCGCGGTCAGAAACAGAAGGCGCGTGAGGAAGTCGAACGTACGCGACGCGAGGCGCCAAATGAGCCGGTGGTCCACTTCGTCAAGGCGCTGCTGCATCGTTTGGATGGCGAGTACGGACGGGCGCTGCGGAGTTACGATCGGTTAGTACGTCTCGATCCGGCGGCGCACGTCGTGGCGAGTTATAGTCGAGCGCTTGTGCACATGTACATGGGCCATTTCGACGACACGTTCCGCGAGCTGAACACGTCCGGCGATCCTGACAACGCGCTTGTGCGAACTTTCCGCGCGGTCGCGCTGTACTACACCGGCCAGACCGATGAGGCAGCGGAGTCGATGAAAGACGTTGTCGAGCAGCATCCGAACATGCATGGGATACGGCCGTTCATGGCCATGTTCCTGAGTGCCCAGGGCAAGCACGAGGAGGCGCTTGCCCAGCTTACGCCGGACGTGAAGCGAAATGGCGAAGTCGATGCGGACATCAGCTACTCGATCGGATCTGTTTACGCGCTCGAGGGATTGCAGGGTGACGCGTTCGAGTGGCTGGAGCGATCGATCTCGTTGGGGAATGCGAACCGCCCGTGTTTCGAGAATGATCCGAATTTGGCGTCGTTCCGCGGGGACCCACGGTTCGCGGAGTTGATGACAAAGTTGTAGACATCTCCACGAAAACAAGCATGCATAAAAATAGGCGTCCACTCATACCCTTTCTTCTCATCCTCTTCAGTTTCTCCGCTGCCGTGGCGCAGCAGCCGAAGACACTCCCGGAACTGCAGACCCGGATCAAAGAGATGCTCGCGAAGCCGGAGCTGTCGTCAGCGATGGTGGGAATCAAGGTTGTTTCACTCGACAACGGCCGCGTGCTATTTGAAGAGAATGCGACGAAGCTGCTGCGGCCGGCGTCGAACATGAAGCTCTACACGGTTGCTGCTGCGCTCGATCGTCTGTCTCCCGATTATCGTTTCTCGACTTCCGTCTACGCCGATGCGCGACCTGACGCTGGGGGCGTTGTTCACGGGAATTTGACGATCTACGGGCGCGGTGATCCGTCGATCGCTGCGCGTTTCAACAACGGCGACTACCTCAAAGGAATTGACGACCTCGCAGCACGCATCGTTGCCGCGGGTGTGAAACGCGTCGAAGGCGATATCGTCGGCGATGAGAGTTACTTTGTTGGACCAAAATATGGCTCGGGTTGGAACTGGGAAGATCTCACGTGGTACTACGGCGCTGAAATCACGCCGCTGACGGTCAACGACAATGCACTGGATCTCTTCATAAAGCCCGGCGCGGCGATTGGGCAGCCCGCATTGATCACGACTGGCCCACCCGATCCGTTGCTCACGATCGTGAACAAAGTCACTACGTCAGCTAAAGGCCTCAAGCGCGAGTTCTCGATTCATCGCGGTCTCGGCGAAAACACGATCACTATCACAGGCAGCATTCCACTCGAAGATCGTGGCTACACCGGCGGCATCGGCATCTCGCATCCGGGGCTGCTTTTTGTCTACATGCTTCGGTCATCGCTTGCACAAAAAGGCGTCACGATCACTGGCGCTTCGCGAATAAGTGTCTCGTCCAATGCTGTTCAAAACGAGATCGCGACGTTGCAAAGTCCCCCGTTCAGCGTGATCGCAGCGCAGACGCTGAAGCCGAGTCAAAATCTCTACACTGAATTGATCCTGCGAACGCTCGGAAAAGTCGCACCAGCACCGCCGCCGATAACCACTTCAAATCTCCCGCAAACGTCAGACGAACTCGGCCTCGAAGCGGTCAAAACGTTTTTGAAGACAGTAGGCCTCAGACCGGAAGCGCTCGTGCTCGACGATGGCTCGGGTCTCTCGCGCAACGACATGATCACGGCTGAAGCGTCGGTGCAGTTGTTGACGTTCATGAGCAAGCACCGGTACGCGACAGTGTTTCGCGATGCGCTGCCGATTGGCGGTGTTGATGGAACCTTGCGCAATCGATTCAAAGGCACGCCTGCCGAGAACAACGTGCGCGCGAAGACGGGCTCGCTCAGCTCAGCCGCAAGCCTCGGCGGTTATATGACGACGGCGGGTGGCGAGAAGCTCGCGTTTTCGATCATGGTCAACAACTACCCGCGTGATTTCGATCCGCGATCGGCGTGCATCGATCCGATCACCATCCTGATCGCCTCGTTCGCAGGCAAAGCCACCGATAACGCGAATGCAACCACGATTCACTAAATTCCACGGCCTCGGAAACGACTATCTCGTGATTGAGGCGGATGAGCTTCGTGAAGCCGGCGATCTCGGTGAGTTTGCGCGTCGCATTTGTAATCGCCACTACGGCGCAGGCGGCGATGGCATCGCGATCATCGCGCGGTCGCAAACAGACGAAGCTGATTTCAGTTGTCGCATCTTCAATCCTGACGGCAGTGAAGCCGGACTTTCCGGCAACGGAACTCGTTGCGCGGTTGCGTATCTCTACTACAAACAACTCTGGACGAAGGAGGATCTGCGACTCAGCACGCGAACCGGGTTGAAGCGCTACTTCCTACGCGGCCAGCCAGGCCCGGGCAAGTTTTTGTTCGAATCAGAGCTTGGCCAACCGAAGTTCGACACCGGGTCGATACCGATGTCGATAACGCCGCCGCTCGATCAGGTCGTGAATTATCCGTTGCTCGTGAACGGCGAAACCTTCCCCGTGACCGCGATGCAAATGGGTAATCCGAACTGCTGCATCTTCGTCGACGACTTCAACGCGCTCGACTGGCGCTCGATTGGTAAAGCGATCGAGGTGCATCCGCAGTTTCCCGATCGAACGAATGTCGTGTTTGTGCGGCCTGTCGAGCGCGACTTTATCGAGCTGCGTATCTGGGAGCGCGGTGTCGGTGAGACGACGGCTTCCGGAACGTGCTCGTGCGCGGGCGCGGTGGCGGCGATGGTCAACGAGAAGGCCGATCGCGACGTGCGCGTGTTGATGGAAGGCGGCGAAGTTCGGATCAAGTGGCGACCAGACGGCGAGGTTGTGATTACGGGAACGGCTGAAGTAGTCTATTCCGGCGTTTGGCTGCAAAAGCTTTAGACAGGATTAACAAGATGTTTTCAGGATTTACATGTTAATCCTGAAGAATCTTGTAAATCCTGTCTAACATGAGTCGTTATGCTAAAACTCTCCCCCATCATTTTAGCGCTGTTATTACTGCCCGCGTGCGGCGGCAAGGTCGTCACCCCAACAGAGGCCGCTAAACCTCCAGAACCGCCAACATCCTTGCCCGCTTGGCTCGGCAACCCGTCGCGTAACTTCTACGGCACAGGCCCGTGGTCTGGCAAAAAGTTAGAAGTCGTTTGGGAATTCGAAACGAACTGGATCAGCGGCCGCTTGCACAAGGATCCGTGGGGCGGCTCGAGCTGGCCGGGTCAACCGTCCGTCGACGAGACGCGCGTCTACTTCGGCTCCGCTGACGGTCGTCTTTACTGTCTCGACAAAAAAGACGGTCGGCTGATCTGGAGTTACAAAACGGAAGACAGTCTGAAAGCCACACCGACGATCGTCGGCGATCGCCTGATCGCCAGCGGACTCGATCACTACATCTACTGCATCGATGCTCGTGACGGCACGCTCATCTGGAAATACAAGACGGGATTCGAAGTCGACTGCTCAGCCGCCGTCATCAACAACCGCGTATACTTCGGCGGTGAAGACGGTTTTTTCTACAGTCTCAATCTCGACGACGGCGCGTTGATCTACAAGACAGAACGGCTCGGTTCGATGGAAGGTAGTTTTTCGGTCGTCGACGATCGCGCTT
Source organism: Pyrinomonadaceae bacterium (assembly GCA_036498585.1). Classification (GTDB taxonomy): domain Bacteria; phylum Acidobacteriota; class Blastocatellia; order Pyrinomonadales; family Pyrinomonadaceae; genus PSRF01. The sequence continues at coordinate 49,340 of DASYFE010000007.1, forward strand.
ACATCGGCACCGAGCAGGGCGATCTCTATTGTCTTAATCTTGCCGACGGGACAACGATTTGGAAAGCGCGCATCGGCGCTGATTCAGATTCAACGCCGGCGGTCTACGAAGGCAAAGTCTACACAGCCGCTGAGAACGGCGTCGTCTATTGTTTCCGCCAGAGCGATGGCCAACTGCTTTGGAAGTACCAGGCGGTTGGTGGAACGTTGAAAGAGAAGAGTGGCATGTGGGCGAGCCCGATCGTCGCGAATGGAAGAGTACATATCGGCTCGAGCAATGGTTACCTGTATTGCCTGACCGCCGACAAGGGCGAGGTCGTTTGGAAATATAAGGCGAAGGCAGCGATCTGGGGAACGTCGCCGCTCGTCGATGGTCGTTTGATCTTCGGCGATAAAGCCGGCTGGATTCATTCAATCTCGGCCGAGAACGGCGAGGCGATCAGCGAGTTGAAGATCGGTGATAATATCAACGCGACGCCCGCGATACTCGGCGGACGAATTTACATCGGTGCTTTCAATGGGAAGCTTTACTGTTTGAAGTAGTGCTCGTTTACCTCGTCGACAACACAGTGGATGGTCAAGGCGCAAGCCCTCGCGAGATTCGCGCGGTGCTCGGTCGCTTGATCCCCGGCCTCGAAATCCTCACTGAGCCTTTTCATTCCGTTTCCCTCGAGAGAGTCCGCAGCCTGCGTCCTTCGCACATCATTCTTAGCGGACAAAGTCATCCGTGGGACCAGTATTCACCTGAGTCGCTGGCCGGAGTTTTCGACGTCATCAAACATGCGAGCCAGCCGATCCTCGGTGTGTGTGGTGGTCACCAGCAGATCGCGATCGCGCACGGCGCTGAAGTCGGACTGATGGGACGACTCGAACCGGGCGAAGGCTACAACGGAGCGAAACGTGAGCGCGGTTTTCTGGCCATAGAGAACACCGGCGAAGGTTTGTTCAAAGGACTACCGTCAGAAGTCACTGTCTGGCACAACCACTGTGACGAAGTGAAAGAGCTGCCTGACGGTTTCCGTGCGACTGCGTCGAATGAGACGTGCAAGATCCAGGCGATGCAGGAGAAGGGCAGGCGTGTTTACGGCGTGCAATTCCATCCCGAGCTATTTGACGAAGAACATCCTGAGGGCCGCCAGATCGTCGAAAACTTCCTCAAGCTCTAAAGCTCATCTTGATTGGTTACAATTCAAAAACAAACAACTGTCGATGTGACCGTATCGATTTTTCTTAACTTTTGATATTTCACCAATTACCAACAGCGTTGTTATTTTTCTCACAAAAATCACGCCAGTCTCACGGTTGAACGCACCTTAAACGCTGTGGTAGGGTCGACCTGAATCGCGGACATTACTGGAAGTAATCGTCTCTTTTCGCTTTATCTAAACAAGACAAGACGCTTCAGCGCACCGCATCAAGGATGCAAGCCCCCAACCTCGGCTGACCAGATCAGACTCCTAGAGCCAGGGGACGAGTCATAGGAAAGAACGGACTCGCGCAGGACGCTGAAAGATAGATTCAACATCGGACAGGAGACCCGAATTGAAAGTTTATTCTATCGTCAGCGGAGGTGCGCTGCTTACTACGGCACTTCTGACTTGTTCTTTGATTTTTCCCTCGAAAACTATTTCGGCGGAAGCTCGTCCTTCTCAAGCTCAAGCACAACAACAACCACAAACAACTCCTGCGATCATTTCGAACGGCAACTTAGGTGAAAAGATTGCTTCTGAAGAAGCGTACGTTGTTCCACCAACCAGCTACGTCGCGACCGCGTACAGTTTGCG
>DASYFE010000008.1:0-14956 GCA_036498585.1 Pyrinomonadaceae bacterium
CTGGCGGATCAGTTTCGCGAAGAGGTGGCTTGGTCCAGGATTCATTTTTTCTGGACTGATGAGCGACATGTGCCTCCCGATGATCCGGAGAGTAACTATCGCATGGCTAACGAGGCGCTGCTATCGCACGTCCCAGTTTCAGCAGACAAGGTTCATCGCATTCGCAGCGAGAACCCAGACGCTGCGGCAGTAGCTAGTGAGTATGAGCAAACTCTCCGTGAGGTGACACAACAAGCTTTACCGCGGCTCGATCTGATCTTCCTCGGTCTCGGAACGGATGGTCACACCGCTTCGATCTTTCCGGGTTCCGAGGTGCTGAACGAAACGGAACGTCTCGTGGCAGCGCCATATGTCGAGAAGTTCAAAACCCATCGCATCACGATGACCTTGCCGCTTCTGAATAACGGCGCATCAATCGTATTTCTGGTGAGCGGTGCGGAGAAGGCAGAGATCGTGAGACAGGTATTGAAAGGCGAGCACAAATATCCCGCGGAGGCCGTGAGCCCACACCAAGGCGAGTTGATCTGGATGCTGGATAAAGATGCGGCGAGTAAATTGTGAACAGGATTAACAAGATTTTTCAGGATTTACATGTCAATCCTGAAAAATCTTGTTAATCCTGTCTCAACTGGCCTGCGCAAGCGAATCGACGTTGACTCTGCGCTGCTCGATCAACAACTCTTCAAACGCCTTTGCCGGTAACGCCTTACTAAACAAAAAGCCCTGCACTACGTCACACTCGAGCGCGCTCAAATACTGAAGCTGTTCCTTCGTCTCAACGCCTTCTGCAACCACGGTTAGATCCAACGCATGTCCGAGGTTGATGACCGCGCGCACGATCGCCGTGTCGTGCGGATCTTTGCAAATGTCGGAAACGAACGTCTTGTCGATCTTCAATGTATCGATCGGAAAACGCTTGAGGTAATTGAGCGACGAGTAGCCAGTGCCGAAGTCGTCAATCGCGACGCTAATCCCCATCAGCTTCAACTCGTGCAGCTTCTCAATCGCCTCGTCCGGATCCTTCATGATTGAGCTCTCCGTCAACTCGAGTTCGAGCCAGCGCGGATCGAGGTTCGTCTCTTTCAGTATGTGCGACACATCGGTGATGAACGTCGGCTGCTGAAACTGTCGCGCCGAGAAGTTCACCGACATGCGCATCTGCTGCAATCCCTTGTCCTGCCAGTTTTTGTTTTGCGCACACGCCGCGCGCATCACGAAGTCGCCCAACGCGATAATCAAACCCGTTTCTTCGGCGATCGTGACAAACTCGCCCGGATACAGCAGGCCCAAACTCGGATGCTGCCAGCGCACGAGTGCTTCCATGCCGACGACTTGAAAGCCACGAATATCAACCTGCGGCTGGTACTGCACGAAAAACTCAGACCGATCGAGTCCCGGACGGATGTTATTTTCGAGCACGAGCTGTTTGAGCGCGCGCGTCGTGCCACCCGCCGTGTAGAAATGAAAATTGTTGCCGCCCTGCACCTTCGCGCGATCGAGTGCGACGCCCGCAGTCTTCAAAAGTCCCGCGGTGTCGCGACCATCATGCGGATACATGCTGATGCCGATACTACTCGCCACGAAGATTTCCTGATCTTCAAAGAGGAACGCCTGATCGAGCGCCTGCTTGATCGCGCGCGCGACGTTCGCTGCGTCCTGAGAGCGCGGAATGTTTGTGAGCAGCACGGCGAATTCATCACCACCGAAACGCGCCACCGTATCGCTTTCGCGAACACAGCTCGTCAGCCGCTGGGCCACTGACTGCAACAAACGATCGCCCGCAGTGTAGCCGAGCGAATCGTTGATGGCCTTGAAGCGATCAAGATTGAGCAACAGCACCGCCTGCAGGTGGTCGTTACGACGAGAAAGCGCGATGGCCTGTCTCAAGCGATCTTTGAACAGCACCTGGTTCGGCAGATCGGTCAGCGCGTCGTGATACGCGAGGTGATTGAGTTTTTCTTGAGTCTGCTTGTTCTGAGATAGATCGACAACGAAACATGCGATCTCTTCGTCGTGCATCGCTGCGCCAAACAAAACCGGCAACGGCGCGCCGTCTTGCTTCAAGAAATCTTTTTCGAAAGGCGCACACGCGCCGAACGCCATCAGCTTCTCGAACGCTTCTTCGTCGAGGCGATGATGTTCGGGCGGGGTTAGATCGTGAATGCTGGCGGGCAGGTTTGTGGAAGTGTAGCCGAGCAGATTCAGGAAACTGTCGTCGGCGCTGAGAATGTTTCCGGAAAGATCGGTGAATAGAATGGCGACAAGATTGGTGGCGACGAGACGCCGCAGAGCTGCATCGACTTTGGTTTCCATACCAAGAATGAGAATTCGCTGAAATTAGGAGAGGTGAGAACTGGGCAAGCGGGTTGGCCGTCAACCCGTGATGTAGGCTAACACAGATTTCAGCTATTGAGACAGGAAAAGTTTATCTCTGCGGCCCTCTGCCGCAGAGATAAGTTCCTTACCGTACGGAGCTGGTTGTTGCAGGCGCTGGGCCCGGCGGCATTTTATCGTTGAGATAGCGCGTCAGCAGTCCAAACAAGTGTCTTGATGTTCCCGTTCCCTCCGAGATCGAGTGTGATCGATTTGGATAAGAAAACATCGAAAACTGCTTATTAGCCGCGACCAGAGCATTAATCAATGCCTCTGTGCCCTGGTAATGGACGTTGTCGTCGCCCGTCCCATGCACGATCAGCAGATTGCCTTTCAACCCGCTCGCGAACGTTATCGGCGAGCTCTGCTTCCATTCTTCGGGGTGGTCCTGCGGCAGTCCGCCGTATCGCTCCTGGTAAATCGAGTCGTAGTAATGAATATCGGGCACGGGCGCTACCGACAATCCCGTCGCATAAACGTCTCCGTAGCGGAACATCGCATTGAGTGTCGATGAGCCGCCGCCGCTCCAGCCCCAGATACCGATGCGCGCCGGGTCAACGAAAGGCCACTTCGCGATCGCACGAGCCGCCGCGGCCTGATCGCCCGAATTCACGATGCCCATCTTGCGATAGATGATCTTGCGCCAAGCGCGGCCACGCGGCGCGGGCGTGCCACGGTTATCGACGCTCATCACGATGTAACCCTGTTGCGCGAGCATCTGGTGCCAGAGACGATTCCGGCCAAACCATGCATCGAGCACGGTCTGTCCCCACGGCTCGCCATAAACGTAGAACAGCACTGGATAGCGCTTCTGCGGATCGAAATCGGGAGGCTTCATCATCCAGCCGTCGAGCTGAACGCCATCGCCGATGTCGACTTTGAAAAACTCCGAAGGCGTTTGTTTTAGCTGCGCGAGTCGATCCTGGACCTGCTTGTTGTCGATCAGGGTTCGTGCGACTGAGTGTTGCGGCAGGCGCACCACGTCGGTCACCGGAACGCGGTTGAAGGTTGAATAATCGTGAATCGCAGAGTCGCCGCGCGGCGAGATGTTGTAACCGTTCGTACCTGGAAGATTCGCGGGCGTCAGTCGCTCTTCCTTGCCCCCGTCGATACGCACGCGATAGAGATAGCGCTGCGCTGCGTTTTCCGGCGAAGCGATAAAGAACATCCAACCGTTCTGCGCATCCACTCGCGCCACGCTGATCACGTCGTAATTGCCGGGAGTGATCGTCTTCACGTCACTGCCGTCGCGCGACACGGAATAAATATGTCGCCAGCCATCGCGCTCGCTGGTCCACAGAAAACGTTTGCCGCCGTCGATCCACTCGACGTCGCCGCGGCCGAGTCCGGTTTTGTCCCAATCGATGTCGCCCCACGCAACGTCGACCCACGCTTCGTCTTTCTCAGTCAACACGGGACGGACTTTGCCGGTGCGAGTGTCGGCCATCATCACGGTGTTCGTGTCCTGGCGGCGATTGAGCTGCTGAATGATTAACTCATCCGAGCTCGCGGCCCACTCCATGCGCGGCAGGTAATTGTTGCGCGGATCGCCGGGTACTTCGATCCAGCGCGTTGGACCACCATTCGCGTCCACGACGCCGACACGGGCAGCCGAGTTCGTCTCGCCGGCTTTCGGGTACGGGAATGTAGTGACCACCGGATAAAGCGCTGACGTGTTGTTGATGAGCGTCATCTCCTTCACGCCTTCGGAGTTGAGCTGCCAGTATGCGATCTGTTTGCTGTCAGGACTCCAGCGGAAACCGTCGCGGCAAAACAGCTCTTCTTCGTAGACCCAGTCGAAGGTGCCGTTGACGATGTAGCGCGAGCCGTCGCTGGTGAGTTTCGTGATCTTCGCATCGCCGGAAAGGTTTTCGACGTAGATGTTGTTCTCGCGCACATAGGCCGCGCGCTGGCCGTCAGGTGAAAACTTCGCAAACATCAGACTCGATGGCTTGGCGTCGCTGCCGCCGAGTTTCTTCAGCGTGTTGGCTTTGAAATCGAGAACCCAGTAATCGCCGCGTGTGTTGCTGCGCCAGACGCGCTCGGAGTTGGTGAAGATAATTAGCTTCTGCTCGTCAGGTGTGAGGGAGAACTCTTCCACAGCGAGCGGCTCGGCTGCGCCCGCAGGCGTGAGTTTCTCCGCGGAGACTTTCACGGTGCGATCGCCGGTGTTCACATCGTAGCGGACGATGTCGAGAAAGTTCTTCTTCGTCGACGACGGCTCGAGTGCGAGATAGCCGCTGCCGTCGGTCTGCCACTGCACCGGCCCCAGCGGGCGGATGCGATACGTGAACATCGAGTCCAGCGTGAGCAGCGACGGATCCGATTGCTGCGCGTAAACGGGGAGTATTAAGAGAAGTAAAACTGGAATGATGTAAAGTCGTCGTCTCATTTGTAACCTCATTCTTCATCATGTACATCCTGTGAATCATGTAATCCTGTAAAAGACTTTCACACGATTACAAGATTTACAGAATTAACAAGATTAATTAATCACCGCGTCCAATCACTGCCGCAATCGCAGCGATCAACTCCGCCTGTTCAATCGGCTTCGCCATGTGCTTCTGGTAACCCGAGCCGAGCGCGCGCTCGCGGTCTTTTCGCGACGCATAACCCGTCAACGCGATCGCCGGCGTCGCGCCACCCTTCTCCACCGGCATCGCCCTCAATCGCCGCACCAGCTCGTAACCATCCTGATCCGGCATACCAATATCGCTAATCATCACATCCGGCAACTCGCCCTTAAACACCTCGAGCGCCTCCGCCGCAGACTTCGTCGACGTCACGCGCGCTCCGTAGCGCCTCAACATCGTCCCGAGCAATTTGCGCGAATCGGCGTCATCCTCAACCAGCAACACGTGTACGCCATCAAGCCTCACCACGCCTTTGCGAGTGCGCCGCCGGTCGACTTCACGCTTGCGCTCTTCCGCACGCGCCGGATCGCGTCGCTCCTGCGTCATCGGCAGATCGACCGTAAACGACGATCCGTTGCCGAGCCCTTCGCTCTCTGCTCTGATCATTCCACCATGCAGCTCAACGAGGTGCCGTGCGACAGCCAAACCCAATCCGAGCCCGCCCTGCTTCCGCGAAATCGATCCTTCCGCCTGCCGGAAACGATCGAACACGTACGGCAGAAACTCTGCTGAGATACCGTCGCCAGTATCACTGACTATCAAACACGCCGTCGACTCCACACACTTGAGATAGACATTGACACTGCCGCCACGTGTCGTGAACTTAATCGCGTTCGACAGCAAATTCCAGATCACCTGCCGCAGACGATTTGCATCACCTTTGACCAAACACTCACTCGGCTCAAAGCGCGTCTGGAGTTTTATTCCTTTCACGTCTGCCGTCGGCCGCAACGCATCGAGCGCGGATTCAACAATCGGCGCGAGATTGAGCGGATGAAGATCGAGACGAAGATTGCCGGTGATGATTCTCGACACATCGAGCAGATCGTCGATGAGTCGCGCCTGCGAACGTGCGTTGCGCTCGATCGTCTCGATCGCGCGCGAGGCGTTGGAGCCTTCGACCTCGCCGTTCCTGATCATCGACGCCCAACCGAGAATCGAAGTCAAAGGCGTGCGCAGCTCGTGCGAGAGCGTCGCGAGAAACTCATCCTTGAGACGATCAGCTTCTTCAGCGTGCTTGCGTGCATCCTGCTCGCGCGAGAGGGCCGCCGATCTCTCGTCTTCCGCGCTCTGTCGTGACGTGACGTCGAGCACGAGTGATAAAACCGAGATCAGCTTGCCGCGATCGTCGTGCAGCACGGAGTTGTACCACTCGCAAAAGAGCACGGCGCCACCGCGCGTGTAGTTGCGATTGCGCAGGATGCCGTGAACTTCAACGCCTTCGCGCTGCCGGTTCGTCACGAGCGCGACCGCGTCTTCATCGTCTGCAAACACGAAGCGCCACTCGTTGACGTGTTTCCCAATCACCTCTTCCGCTTTCCAACCGAAAAGCCGTTCAGCGGACGCAGACCAGCGCGAGACGCGGAAGTCGCTGTCCCATTCGACAACTGCCAGCGGCGAGCTCTCCACGTGAAATGAGAGTTGTCGATACGCGGTTTGCGCGGCGCTTTCGGCCTGCTTGCGCGCAGTGATGTCAGTGATAACAGCGATGCCGCCGGCGATGTTGTTTTGCTCGTCGAGCAGCGGTGAGTAATGACTCTCGAAAACGCCGGTCTCGGCAGGCCCGTACGGGTGGTACTCGTAAATTAATTCTTTACCTTCGAGCGCCGCAAGGAAGCAACTGTCGTTACCTTCTTCTCGCAGGAACGGAAAGATGTCGCCGACGCGTTTGCCCAGCACGGCTTCGCGACTGAAACCGGAGATGCGCTGCATCGCACGGTTCCATGCAATGATGCGGCAGTCGCGATCGAACGCGAAGATACCGTCGACGCTCGCGTCGATCAGCCTATTAAGCAGAAGTGCCGAAGTATTTTCCAAGATTAGAGCCACTGATGGGGATTTGATCGGTGGTCTACTTTCCAGCCGTGAGCAGCATTAAACTGGTCGCGTCGCGCACCAGTATATTAGATCCGAGCAGGACCGGCATGGCGAAGGTCGAGGCTTCAGCTACTTCATAACGACGCTCGACTGTGAATGCTGGTGTGCCGCGTTTCGCAACGATCAAATCAGCGCCGTTCGTCAGGAAAACGACGTGTTGCGGAGTAAGTAATAACGAAGCGTGCTCGCCTTCTCTGCCCTCAGTCGTCCAGCGCACCGCGCCGGTCTTCGCGTCGATCGCAAAAAACTGTCCTTTCCTTTTTGATGAGTGACCGTAGATGAGGCCGTCGCCGAAAACCGGAGAGCTCATGTACATCGCGATCTCGGGGTTCTTCCAGGCTTCGGTCGCCTGCCACTTGCCGGCATTCTGCGCGAGCGTGTAGGCATGTGTGCCTTGTCGCGTTCCCGAGACGATCAGGTGCGCGCCGGTCCAGAGTGGCGTCGTGATGTTCTCATGCCACTCGTCAGGAAATGCGACCGACCACAGTTCTTTGCCTGTCTTGCCGTCGAGACCGACGATCGAGCCTTCGGTCATCGTCACGATCTGCTGGCTGCCGCCGGCTTCGATCATGACTGGCGAAGCGTAGCCTGGACCAAGTCCTTTCCATTCCCACTCGGTCGCGCCGGTCGCCGGATTGAGAGCGAGAACCTGGCCGCCGTGAATGTCGCTGCCGACCTGGACCACGACGCGTCCGTCGACCAGTAGCGGCGACGCTGCAGTGCCGCAGAATAATTTCGAGGTGTCGATCACGCTCGAGAAATCTTTGGACCAGAGTTGTTTTCCGGTGGCGGTGTCCCAGGCGTTTAGCATTCCGGTGACGCCGAGTGTGAACAATCGATTACCGGCGACGAGTGGGGTCGCGTTTGGTCCCTTCGCCATGCTGACGGCGTACTGGTTCTTCTTGAACTCCGCCTGGTATTTCTGTTCCCAGATGACTTTGCCATCGGCGAGATTGATGCTCGCCACAATCTCTTTCGGATCGCGTCGCCCATGAACAAACGCGCGCCCACCGGACACTACCGGCGACGAGTAACCTTCCCCAATCTCGACGCGCCACGTCCGTTTCAGTGTCTCCGGCCACGTCGATGGCGCATTTTTAGCCGTGACCACTCCATCGCGCGCCGGCCCCCGCCACTGCGTCCATTCCTGCGCCGTTGCAGTAATGGTTGCGGTCAAAAATACAAAAATGAAACCTAATTTGTTCATGGGTTGTACCTCTTGGTCAGGGTCAAGATCATGCCACAAAAAGGCGCAAAAAGCACAAAAGTATTTTCTCTGCGGGCCCTCAGCGTATCTCAGCGTTCTCTGCGTTGAACATCAACTCTAACGCAGAGGACGCGGAGATACGCAGAGGGCCGCAGAGTGGGCTAGACGACGTCGGCGAAGCTCTTGCGGGTGCGGGCGAACCACCAGTAGCCGAAGAGGAAGAGGAGCAGGGCGAAGATGGTGAAATATGCCAGACCACGCCAGTCGGGGGCGGCGCCGTCGAGAAAGATGTGGCGATAGCTGCGGATCAAAGAAGTGAATGGATTCAGGTTGATGAAGGTGCGGAAACGTTCGGGCACGATCGCCTCAGGGTAGATTATGGGCGTCAGATACATCCACGCCATCAGCAAAAGCATGATGCCCTGTGTGATGTCGCGCAGGAAGACGCCGAGCGAGGCGATTAGCCATGCGGCTCCGAGGGCGAAGAGTAGTTGTGGAATTAGCAGCACCGGGAGCCACAGGGCGGTGATTTCGAGGCGCTGCCGGATGATGATCGTTGCGATCAGTAAAGCCACAGTCGCGAAGAGTTGACTGCCGAGCGCCGCGAACACCTGTGCGGCGGGTAATGCTTCCAGGGGGAACACGACGCGCTTGACGAGATTTGAGTTGGCCAGGATCGTGTTCGCGGATTGCTGCACTGATTCCTGAAACATCGACCATGGCAGCAGACCGCAAAAGAGGTATAGCGCGTAGTCCCAGTGAGAATCGTTTGCGCCGAAGCGTGCGCCGAAGATGCCCGCGAAGATGAACGTGAAGATCGCGATCATCACGACGGGCGTCAGCACGGCCCAGGCGATGCCGAGCGCCGAGCCTTTGTAACGACCCAGCAACTCGCGCTTCGCGAAAGAGAAGATCAGATCCGCGCGCGACGGTAGTCGCCAGAGTGGCTGCCAGATGTGGTGTGCTGTAGACATGTTAGACAGGATTACAGGATTTACAAGATTAACAGGATATCATTCCAAGACCGCGCCAACTGTTCTTGTTATGCCAACTGATGTCGACGTCGCGGGCGTCGATGTCACGCCACCATGTTTCGAAGTCGTCGCGCGAGATGTAAAACGCCGTGGGCGCGACGAGATGATCGAAGACGATCGTGTGCTGCTCACGCCAGCCGAAATTCGAGATCGCACTCATGTAGTCGTTGTAGAAAAGCCGTTTCGCGAGCGACGAGCCCCGCCGGTTTAGTGGTCCATACACGAACTTCGTCGCAAGGTACACACACGCCGCGGGTAACTTCGAGAGTTGCAGCAACGCCCGCTGATCGATGCGCGAAGTGATCTTCTCGCGCACGGGATTCACGAAACGCGTGATCCATTCGTTGTTCTCCGCGCCGTAAATCCACGCCGAGATGTGACCACCGGGCTTCACCTTCGAAGCGAGAGCCAGAAACCCGCCTCGCGGATCCGGCAAGTGATGCAACACGCCGACGGAAAAAGCATAGTCGAACTTGCGTGCGAGCGGCAGGCGATAGATGTCGGCCTGGATGATGTGTGCGTTCGGCAATGAGCGTGTGGCGGCGAAGGCTGTCTCAACCGCGACGCTCAGATCGATGCCGATAACATCGCGTGCTCCCCAACGCGCGGCGAGTTGTGTGTGGCGTCCTTTGCCGCAGCCGCCTTCGAGCACGATCTTGTCGCGGAAAAATTCGGGCGTGACGGGCGCGATCCAGCCGAGAAACTGTTCGGCGTAACGCTCGTCTTCCTGTGTGAAGTGTTGCCACTGCCAGCCGAAACCCGCCGCCGTGGCGCGCTTGTCGCTCTCGACGTGATCGAGATTTGCGAAACGCGGAATACCGTCGGTGATCGGAAACGAAGTCGAGCAGGACGTGCAGCGCAGCTCGCCCTCGAAGATCTCGCCGTCTTCGGTTTTAGTGACGGAAAGATCGAAAGGCGCTTCACACGAGGGGCAGACGAGGTACGAGAGTAGTCTTTGCTTCAAGCGAGGCCACTATAACATTAGCCGCGGATGAACGCGGATTAGTTGCACTCACGATTGGTGTGTGTGGGAACCATCGTGAAGCGGCTTTGGTATTCAGCGGAGTTCAGGAAGTGGCAGCCGAGTGAGCGTGCGGCGTCGGGGTCGCGGAGCGGTTTGCTCTTGAGGATGTTGACCCAGATGTTGAAGCCCGGCTCCTCGGGATTGCGACGCAGGTAGGTGAAATATTGGAACAATACGAGCGCGTTGTTGTAGTTCGCATCGATAACGCGCTGATCAGAAGCGAGCCGCGTCAACACTGCAGCACGGCCGTTGGCGCCATCGTCCAGCAAACCAATCAATAAACCGCGCTCGGAGGTAAGATCGACGCCGGTAGTTTGAGCGAGTGTCGCGAGCAGCGAATCGACAAACTCGGATGGCTTCATCGTCGCGGGAAATCGCCGCTTGAACTCAGCACGCTCTACAAACGCAGTCGCGAGCGCGAGGCGCACCGCTTCCAACTCACTCTTCTGATTCAATACTAGAGCGCGATCGATTTCAAGCTCCGCATAACGCAACTGGCGTCCGAGTCCAGTCGAGTAAAGTCCGTAGAGAAACACGCCCGTCGCAGGCAATTCATTTTCAACAAGCAGAGTAGTCGAGATGTCGATTCGGCGCGTGCGGAGGCAGTCGCTGCGAGAATTGCAGCCGGTAAGTTGCGCCGTCAGTTTGTCGAGCGTAGCCGAGTCGGGCTCACGGCCGGTTAGATCCGTGTACTGCTGCGTGACGAAGAAGCGGAAGTCGTCAACCGGATTTAAGAGCATCGACGCGACGCCCGGATCGATCGTGATCGCGCCGGGCACGTATGCAGTCTCACCAGAGTTGGACTGGAGCCGCAGCGTGTAATCGCCAAACGGCGCATTCGGCGCGACCTGCACCTCGATACTGACGATCGGAAAAGGCGCGGCAATCTGCTCGCGCGTCAACGTTGCCGGATCGACAGTGAAGTACGGCGAATTGACGGCGATGCTCGTGCCCGGCACCTGGTCGACACCTTCGCCACCGAAATAGATCTTCACACGCTTGCCGGGCGTGAGCGGGAGCGCAACTGTCGAAAGCTCTGCATTGAGCCCAATCATTTTCGGATTCAGACTCGAAGCCTGTGGCGGTACGAGGCTCGAATTGAGCGGCGTCGCTACATCAGCCTTGACGACTACCTGGTTCGATAACTCGAAACTTCGAAACTTCTGCGCCGCATCGGCACTCGACGCGACAATGACGCGATACGGTCCCGGCGTCAATCCTTCAAGATTATACGTGCCGTCTTCAGCCGTCACATCACTCGCGATCAGTCGACCATTAACAACGCTTTCGGCCCACACGCTCACACCGTTCAGCGGCGTCAACGCGCCGGGCGTGCGGTTATCCACAAGCCGTCCCTCGATACGCCCGAGCTTCAACTTTGGACCATAGAGCCCGCGAATCTTCTGTCGATCTTCTTCACTCAGCGTGCGCTCAGTCAGTGCGGGCAGACCGAAGGTGCCGTTGAAAGCCTGGCGGCCCTGCATCGTCGACGACAAAACGGATGAATGGTCCAACCCAAGCAGGTGACCAATCTCGTGTGTGAAGGTGGCTTCGAGATCGTACGTGCCGGGCGTGCCGTCAGTGGAAAACTGGAGCTCAGTTCCGTCTTCGGCGCGCGGTCGCGGATTGATGCTGATATCGGCTTCGGCGATGTTGCCTGTTTCGGGATCGAAGAAGACGCGCGTGCGTCCGGTGGTCGCTTCGGAGTTGAACGCTTCGTTTTCGGGAGTGACGGCGACCGTCAACAGACTGACTCCGTCGCCTGCTTCTGCAGGACTGACGGAAGTCGCAGGCGACCACGTGACGAGGAAGTTGATATTCGCGAGACTGGCCCAGCGTGCAAGTGCGCGGCGTGCGGCGCCGACGACGTCGCTATCCGGTTTGATATTCGAGCCGGGCGAGAGCAGAGACGTCGAGAGCGCGACCTCGATGGTCTTCTTCGGCCAGCGAATTTTGCGAACAGTTTGAGTGGAAGGTTCGAACTCGAACGAGTCGCGGATCTCGAGCCGCTCTCTGGTACCGAGAGAAAAAAATAGTGCGAGAATCGCGATGATTGCGACCGGATACTGCATTTGAACTTCCGTTGCGGCGAGGTCGAGAAACGCGCCCCGCATCGTACCACGGTTTGGGCCGCAAAAAGGCACAAAAAGCACAAAATTAAATTTGTGCCTTATGTGCCTTTTTGTGGCTGATTCTAGTTGATCGTTATGTGCGGTGCGGTGTCCGCGGGACGGCTGACCGCAGTTTGCTGCGTGCCCCGCGTAAACGTCACCTGTATCGGAACGTCTCCGGCGCCCGCCAACGAGGCCGGAAGCGTGAAGGTAATGATGTCGAATCCGGGCATTTCCCGGTTGGGCTGAACGGAAAGGATCGCGTCGCCGGTGATGTTCGTCGTTCCCACCATGACGCTGATCTCAGTCCGCGCGGCAAACCGCACACCCGTAACACTCAATTCAAGCTTCGTCGGCGCCTGAGTCCCCGTTCCGTCGTCAGACGTGACACTGAACGGCTCAGATAAGCGCGTCATCGGATTCGTAATGTTGATGGCAGCCGCCCGCCCGCCGGCATCCCCTGTAGTAGTGAAGATGTCAGGCTGAGCGAAAAGAATCTGCACGAGCCCGCGATGTAGCGTATCGGTATTCGCCCCAGCGTCGAGCACGTTAACCGCGACGGTACCAAGCCCGGACACCAAACCGATCGGCATCACGAAATTGATCTGCTTGCTGGTGTTGCCGACAAAATAGAGCCCGGCGGCGGCACCGTTTACGCTGACTGAGACGCCATTCAGCTCCACTGGCAATGCCGGACTGCGCGTCGTCTCCGACGCCCCGGATGACTGGAGATCCGACGGCGCCAGGGCGACTGTCGAACGAACAATCGCGAGCTCGCCCGGCGCCAGACCAGACGGCGTTCCCGGAACCGGACTCGGCGTTGGTGTCGGACTCGGAGTCGGGCTCGGAACCGGCGTCGCAGTAGCCACAGGCATGTTGCTCGCACCTGTAAAGAATGAAAGCACTGCCGACGACTGGCTCGTGACCGTCGGTGTTATCAGGTAGAAAACTTCAGTCGAACCGTCTCCATTGCCGCCACCAATCTCGGCTCCGCCAAGCGAAAACGTCATGCGCTTGCGCGTTTCACTCGCGAGTGGTCGCGTGCCGCCAAACGTCGAGAGGTTCGTGATGTTAGTGATTCGAGTGAACGTGTTCGTCGAGGTAATCGGAAGCGGCGTGGTGTAAATCTCGGCCGAGTTGTCAGTGTTCAAACCTTCAGGCGCAGTCGCGACAGAATCCGGAAACGTTCCGTTTGGACGGAAGTTCAGGAACGAAGTGAACACAAGCGTCGCAGGATTTAGCGTTCCGTCGTAATCGGTGAACGTCGGAAAGCGCGCGAAATCTGAAATCGGTGGTCTGACGCCGACCTCGTTGAACGTATCAGTCCCGACGGTATAAACCCAGTTTCCCAGCACGCCGCTCGTCGGCGCGGCATTTGACTTCGGATCGCTAGCGCGCGATTCGAAGGCGATCAGGCCGCCGTTGCGACTCATTCTGCGACCCGGACTCAGCACATTCGTATTCCCGCTGTTGCTGTTCAGCGTCCGTGTGACCTGGAAGAAAGGCCCGACCGCGCCGCCCGAAAACGTAGTCGTAAAAATCTCGGCGTTGTTGTCGGCGTTGTTTGTAGACAGGTTGGCGCTCGACATGAACGCCACTTTCGACCCGTCCGAAGACAGCATGGGATTGGTAGAAAAGATCAGACCAACTCCCACCACTGCGTCCTGTGTCTTTGTCGCCTGCGTGGTTGTCTTGCTCGCCACCGTGTAAAAGAACAGCTCGGGATTGAAATCAGCATTTCCGACACCGGGAACAAGATCTCGCGTGGAGATAAACGCGATGATGGCTCCATTGTCAGAGATCGTCGGCTCGCGATTATCGTCGGCGAAGAATGGCGTGTTGGTGGCCGATCCGGGCGTCGGCGCCCGGCTGGCCTTCGTATCTTTCGTAACTGGCTCAAATGCCCCTGTCGAGAGATCCTGAAATGGCAGATCGGCGCCGAGAGTTAGATCGACGTCCGCAACTGCCGGAACTCGATAGATCCAGATCTCCGAGTTTGCATCAGCGTCGAGAGTATCGTTATCAGAGCCATCGAAGAATTTCGGATCCGGCGCATTCGAGCTGAAGACAATGATGTAACTGCGCACGCCACCGACGAGGGTCGGAGCCAGAGAGATCATCGGCGTACGATTGTCGATCTCAATCTTCACCTTCGACCGGTCAGCCGGTGTAGGTTGTGGAGTCGGAGTTGGCGACGGTGACGCAGTCGGGCTCGGTGTCGGAGTTGGACTCGGCGTTGGCGTCGGACTCGGCGACGGTGTCACGATCGCAACGTTCTTCGTGTTGGTGATCTGGAAGATGCGACGTTGCGCGTAGTCGGCCAAAAAGATCTCGCGATTGCCGTCGGCGTTGTTCGGATTTACAGTGGCTACGTCACCATTCGAAGTGAAAACGACGAAGCGGCCGTTTGCACTTATATCGCTCACGTTCGAACTAAAAGCTGATGTCGGAGATGAAGTGAGCTGAACGGTGAACGGGTCCGGTGTCGGACTTGTCGATTGAGCCGAAACTGAGGCAAGCGAGCCACCTAAAGCCACAGGCACGATGATGGCGCACAAGAACCAGAAAACTTGCTTCACAGATTCCTCCGAAATAACAGTAAAGACGCAGATACGAGCAGATTAGATGCCCTCGGGGAGCTGAGCAGCGTCACACAGGTGAAAGTATTATTGCCGTCACCGGCGAATAAAGAACGG
>DASYFE010000009.1:0-34860 GCA_036498585.1 Pyrinomonadaceae bacterium
CCTGCGGAAGTCGAAGCTTTCGTCAAAGCTCTGCCATAGACCGAGCGATTATCGGTCGCTGGTACAGTAGGAGTTGTCCGATAGTCATGCAAATCCGCTATGCTTGTGTCCGTTCGCGCACAATCTACTCATCATCGGATCACAAAGAAATCCGAGCAAAAGCTCCATTATTGGATTTGAAGTGCGCCATATCTCCCTGTTGGCACGGTCGTTGCCAAAGAGGAAAACAGAACAAGAAGGGTAGATAAGGGTAAATCGGGTCAGGCTTTGAAACTGCGGTGAGTGGAGGCTTTGGGGGAGGCATCCTCTCACAGATTTTATAAGCAAGTGTTTGACTCTTTTGGGGGAACGGAGTAGCGCTTGTGACGCAGTTGAAGAGCAATAATAGCGGAGCTGCTGATTGACGTCTTGACGAGGCTTGGGGGAGCCTCCCAGGAAAATCAGCAGCCCGCAATTTTTTTGGCCCGATCTTTAGCCGCGGATTTCCGCAGATGAACTTCAAAGTTTATCGCGAAAATCGGCGGCTAAATTTTTTTAGTTTCGATCTCGCAGAAGACGTGAAGGGTTTGTCTCGGCACTCAGCTCATCCAGATTGAGCCGGAGCATTCCGCCGGCGTCTGAATACGCAGTCGCCGCTTTCTGCTGTGAGCGCCGGTAAGTGAATAGCAACCCTCCGATCAAACCGCCCACGCCCACACATAGAAGTGCAGCATAACCGGATGCTTTCAAAACAGCGACGAGGACACCGAGCGTTGTGTTGACGTAACGCTTCTCGGCTTCCCTGAGAATGTTTGGATTGTCGCCGAGCCACTGCACAACCTGCTCGTACTTCACCTGGTCGATCAGCTGTTTCGCTGTCTGCTCGTCTGGTGCGTCAAAGACGAACACGGAATAGTTTCCGACGCGACGATATGCAGATGGAGCCGGCTGGCCCAAACGCCAGAGCTCCTGTATGCGGGCGATGATGCGCTTATCGTTTTCTGTCGCGAGTTGCGGCGTGTTGAACTCGACGAGGAGAATCTTGCTCGGGCCGTAAGTCGCCAAAGCCGCGTCAGCATTGCCTCCGCCCTGAACCGCGTTCAAAACTGGCTGTTCCAAATGCGACGAACTGAGATCCGTGAAACTGTTCAGGAAAATCGCGTTCTTTTGTGTTTGTTCCAGTTGCGGCAGATGCTTGATCAGAACCGGAATATCGCCCTCGCCTTTATCGAGCGTGGTGCTGAGGTTTTGGGCCACTTCATTGATGTTGCCTGGGTTGCCCTTCAGACTCTTAATCCTCACCACGTGCTGCCCCTTGAAGAAGACGAGCTCGTCCGCGGTGGCAAAACCGGCCGTGCCGCCGCCGATGTTTTGAACTATCTCGACTCTGGAGTTGTTAGCGCGGGCCGTCGCTGCGGCCAGGCTGAGCTCTTGATACGCCTGGGCCTCATGCCGCAGACGCACGATCTCCACTGACACCCGATCTCCCTTGTTTCCCGCATACTCGGATAACTGGTAGGCGAGTCGCTCTACAGTGCCGCCCTCATCGTGTTCTGTCGACAGTGGAGGGTTGGTTTTGACCTGCCGGAAGTTGCCGATAGTGGTGGGCAGCGGTCTGGGTTCAGCGGTAGGGTCCGCGAACGCAGAGCTCGCAAAAGCCAGCAAAAGACCTAGTAGAAATATGAAGCGCAATACGACTCCTCATGCCGCCCGAATAGAAAACTCGAAGTTTAGAAACCGCTGGGGCTTTGATGTTCCGTGGAGCGGTTGGGCAGCACGTGGCCAGTTTAATGCCAGCGTCTGAGTTCGCGCAAAAGAAGGTCGGCGTAGTGGCGCGGCTTGCTGATGTTGTGCATCACGATCGAGCCCCCAAGCTCACTCGCGTTGTCGATGATGATGTCGCCAAAGCCCATTATCCGCTGCGGAATCGTGGCTGAGACGGTAACGTCCTGAACCTTGCTTAGAGGGATGTTTTTCGTGGTGCGAGCGATCAGGCCGGTGTCGATCTGGAGCTTCGAATCGGTGACTGTGTAGCGAACCATGTTGCGGCGGATGTGGTAGTAAGCCGGAATCAGTAGCAGCGCGAGCGCGATCGGAATCGAGATTGACGCGGACACGCTCAGCGAGGCCAGCAGGAACACGAGTGCAATACCAGCGATGACGGCCAGCGCATAACCAGCCTTGATGAACATCATCGTCGGTCGAACAGTGAAGACTGTGTGCTCGAGATCCTGGTCGCCGCTCATCTCGAGCGAGCGCGATTGCAGGCGGGCGATTCGCGTCGCCTCCGGGTCAGAGGCTGGTGCGCCGCAGTTCGAACAGAAACGGACACTTGGGGGTACATATGCTCCGCAACTCGAACAGGTCATGGCGGTAATCATGCCACAGATATACGCAGATTGATAAGGATCTGATCAATCCGTATCCAATCGGTGTTATCTGTGGTTATTGACTGACTAATTGCAGGCGGCCGTCCGGCAGTCGCGTCATGAAGACGCTGCGCTCGTAGACATTGAGTGGAGTTGGATCTTTTTGCTCGGCAGGTAAGCTGCTTGCTTGTGCGAGAGCTTGTGAGTCGCGAATCAAGCTGTAGCGATTGCCGATGCGGCGCACGTACTCGCGCGTCTCGCTGTAGGGTGGGACCTGGTAGCCATACTTCATTACCGCGCCTTCGCCGGCATTGTAGCCCGCGAGTGCTAGCCGGACATCGCCATTAAAAAGGTTGAGCAGGAACCGCATGTAGCGCGCGCCACCCTCGATGTTCTGCTTCGGGTCCCAGATATTCGTCACGCCAAAACGGCTCGCAGTGGAGGGTATGAGTTGCATCAACCCGCGCGCGCCCTTGTTGGACATGGCGCGGGGCTTGAAACTCGATTCCTGGTGCATGATCGAGTAGAGCAGCAATGGGTCGACTGAGTTGCGCTTGCCGGATTCGACGATGTAGTTGTCGACGTCGGAATTCCCGGTCGTGAAGCCGCCCAGCGATGAGTTCATCGGCATGCTGGTGAGCTGTATCAGGCGTTTCGTTGCGGGTTTCTGAGGGGTTTGAATCTTGACCGCGTTGGGGAAATCGAAATTATCGACCTGATACTGCGCCGCCGCGGGTCCGGTTGCCAAAGCGAAAATGGCGAGAATGTAGAGCGTTCTTCGCACTCTCGCATCCTACCACAGTGGTTAAACCGTTGCCAACATCGTTGGCCGAAGGGGTCTTGACAGACGCGGTATCATAGCGGCGATTTTTCGGACCGACAGCCCTCACGGTTAAACCATAAACCCGCGCGCTTCTGCGCGCCTCACAAAAGGAAGAACAACATGAAGAAAATCCTTACACTTACTCTACTGCTGCTCTGTGTCTTCACCGCGGGAGTGCAGGCCCAGAACACAACCTCAACCTCAACCAAGTCAGCGACGAAGCAGGGCGCCAAACGCGGCCCAATCTTTCGCGCTACCAAGGAACAGATCAACCAGGCTCAGGCGATACTGAAGGACCGGGGCTTTTACGCCGGCGAGCAACTCGGCAAGCTTGATGATGCGACGCGTGAAGGACTGCGGAAGTATCAGCAGGCGGAGGGGCTCAAGGTGACTGGCACGCTCAATAAGATCACGCTTGAGAAGATGAACATCACACTCACGGAGAAACAGAAAACCATGTGAACGCTGATTGTTTAGCGGCTAGTTAGACAGGATTTACAGGATTGAGCAGGGTTTACAAGATTCGTCTTGTACATCTTGTAAAATCTTGTAAATCCTGTTCATCAATTGAGCAGCCGCTCTACGACCTCATAGCTTTTCTGGAGCGCTGCTGAAAGATTTTCAGGCTGGTTCCCACCACCTTCAGCCATGTCAGCCTTGCCGCCACCGCGGCCACCGACGATCGGAGCGAGCTCTTTAATCACCTGTCCGGCCGGAACCTTCCCGGTCAGGTCAGCAGACGTCCGTACGATCAACGAAACCTTTCCATCACTGCTTCTCCCAAGCACGACCACCCCCGACTTGATCCGCGCGAGGAGCGTATCTGAAAGCTGTCGCATCGCCGCAGCATCGAGTCCGCTCGCCTCACGGGCCAAAACTTTGACGCCTGCCACTTCCCGCGATTCGTCACCATTCGACGAAGCTCCGGCTGCGCCACTCGCGATCTTCAGCTTCAACTCTTCCGTTTCGCGGCGCGCCTTTCTCAACTCTTCCTGCAAGCGCGTCACGGTCATCGGCAAATCGTTCCGCGACGTTCTTAACCCGCTGCTCAATCCATCGACTAAAACCTCAGCTTCACGGAACCGCTCGTAAGCATCCATACCAGTGATCGCGCGAATGCGTCGCACTCCCGACGCGATCGACTCATCACTCGTGATCTTGAACAACCCGATGTCGCCGGTCGCACGCACGTGTGTGCCGCCGCAGAGCTCTTTCGAGAAGATGCCCTCGACGCCGTCGATCGAAAGCACGCGCACACGCCCTCCGTACTTCTCACCAAACAGCGCCATCGCGCCTG
Source organism: Pyrinomonadaceae bacterium (assembly GCA_036498585.1). Taxonomy (GTDB): domain Bacteria; phylum Acidobacteriota; class Blastocatellia; order Pyrinomonadales; family Pyrinomonadaceae; genus PSRF01. Next base: position 4,469 of record DASYFE010000009.1, read on the forward strand.
AGCGCATCGCCTCCTCGATCGCCATCTCGTCCGTCTGCACGGGCTCGTTGCGCAGGATGTGATAGTTGACGAGCCGCTCGATCTCTTCTTTTTCAGCGGCCGTGAGCGGCTGGTAGTGCGTGAAGTCGAAACGCAAGTAAGCCGGCGCAACCACAGATCCGGCTTGCTTCACGTGTGTTCCCAATACCTCGCGCAGCGCAGCGTGCATCAAGTGTGTCGCAGTGTGATTGCGTCTCGTCGCATCACGTTTCTCGACGTCGACGTCAGCCGAGACCGTATCACCAACCTTAAAACTACCTTGCTCGACTTTGATCTTGTGTACGATCAAACCCTGCGCCGGCGAATAAGTATCGAGAACAGTCGCCAGCTCATTCGTTGGACCAACGATGACACCAACGTCTCCGACCTGCCCGCCACTCTCGGCGTAGAAGGGCGTGTGGTCGAGCACGATCTCGCCTTCTTCACCCTCGTTCAGCGACTCAACCTCATCACTGTGGATAACAGCAACGACCTTCGCATCGGTGACGTTCGTCGTTTCATAACCCTTGAAGAGCGATCTCGACAACCGGCCGGCGAGGTTTGCATAAACGGGATTAGCCTTCGCTTTCGTCTCGCCTTTGTCAGACGTCGCTGTCTGCTGAAGCTCTTGAAGCGCCGCGTCGAACGCAGCGTTGAACTGGTCTTCATCGATCGCAAACCCCCGCTCTTCCAATCCTACGCGAATCAGATCTCGCGGCGTTCCGAACGTGTCGTAGAGTCGCGCAAGCGTTTTGTACTCCGGCATCGCGCCTTTACTCGCGGCGAAAACTTCATCGAGCTTGTTCAACCCAACCGTCAACGTCGATCGGAAACGATCTTCCTCCAGCCGCACCATTTTCTGCACAAACTCACGATGCGTCTCGAGCTCCGGATACGTGTCCTTCATGAAGTCGACAACGAAATTCGTAACCTCATTGAAAAAAGACTCTTCGAATCGCAGCGTGTGATGGCCCTGGTAGATCGCGCGTCGCATGATCTTGCGCAGCACGTAATTGCGACCTTCGTTGCCCGGCAAAATTCCGTCGGCAATCGCGAAGGCAGTCGCGCGCGCGTGGTCCGCAATGACGCGCATCGCAAACCCTTCCTGCGTTTCCGGTTCGTAATGGCGATCGGCGAGCTTCGCGCCGAATTCGACGATCGGACGAATCAGATCCGTATCGTAGTTTGACTTCACGCCCTGTAAGACAACCGCGAGACGCTCGAGCCCCGCGCCCGTATCAACTGAAGGCTTCGGTAACAAATCAAGTTTGTATTGACCTGGCCCAACTTCACTGCGATCAAACTGCATGAAGACGAGGTTCCAGATTTCCATGATCGTGTCGCCCGGACCATTGACGTTCGCGGCTGAGTTTTCCGGATCGTCCGGACTGTCGCCCATGTAGTAGTGGACCTCGCTGCATGGTCCACACGGGCCCGTCTCACCCATCTGCCAGAAATTATCTTTGCGACCAAAGCGCAGTATCCGCTCGCGCGGCGCACCGACCTGCTCCCAGAACCGCTCAGCGTTTTCGTCAGGCGGCACTTCCGAGTCGCCTTCATAAACCGTGAACCAGAGCCGCTTCGGATCGAGTTTCAGCTCATCAACCAGCAGCTCCCAGGCAAACTTAACGGCGTCTTCCTTGAAGTAATCGCCAAACGAAAAATTGCCCAGCATCTCGAAGAACGTGTGATGCCGCGCAGTCTTTCCAACTTCATCGAGGTCGTTGTGCTTGCCACCGGCGCGAATACACTTCTGCGACGACGCGGCGCGCACATACTCGCGCTTCTCCGCACCCAAAAAGGTGTCTTTAAACTGATTCATGCCCGCGTTCGTGAAGAGCAAGGTCGGATCGTTGGCGGGCAGGAGCGGCGACGAGCGCACACGCGTGTGCCCATGCTCCTCAAAATATCTCAAAAAAGCTTCGCGAATTTCATTACCAGTCATCATCCGTTCGAGTTTACCTCATCAATGTCATCCGTGGTTAATGACAGGATCTTTTCACGAACCAACTCGAAGTCAAATCCCTGCCGCAGCAGGTGATCGAACAAACTCTTCGCTTCCAATCGGTTCTTCGGCTTGCCGCGTGTGCGCAGACGTTTCGCGATCGCCTCGTCGATTAGTTGTTCTTCGGGAGTCTCGCAAAAGACCATATCGAGGGCTTCATTAGCGACGCTGCTGTCGACCTTTTTGAACTTGAGATCGCGTTCCAAACGCCTCCGTCCCACCGGTTTCTGCTTCACTTTGTAAGACGCATAACTAAACGCAAAGCGCTCGTCATTGAGATAGCCATACTCGCGCAAGCGCGCGATAACTGTCTCCACCACTTCTTCGTCTGTGTTCTTGCCTTGCTGCAAACGCTCTCGCAGCTCGGCGACAGAGTGAGGCTTTGCCGCGAGTAGTTTTATGGCGCGCTCAAATGTTTTACGTCGCAAATCAGTCACGATAATTGAACACAGATTAACGCGGATTGGTCGCTGATCTAAAATGTGTAGCCATGGACGGCGTATTAGTAATCGACAAGCCTGCGGGTATGACTTCCCACGACGTGGTCGCGCAAACGCGTCGCATTCTTCACGAGCGTCGCATCGGCCACACCGGAACGTTGGATCCGTTTGCCACCGGCGTGCTCGTCGTCTTGCTCGGCAAGGCGACACGTCTCTCGCAGTTCATGACCGGAGTTGATAAAGAATACGAAGCGATCATTCGTCTCGGATACTCAACCGACACCGGCGACCGCACCGGCAACCCGATTCCTGGTCCATCAACAGAAGTACGCAACTGGACTGAACCAGAAATCGAATCAGCGTTACAAAGTCTTCGTGGAAACATAGACCAGGTACCACCAATGTATTCAGCGAAGAAAGTTGAGGGCAGGAAGCTTTACGAACTTGCGCGTCGCGGTGAAACCGTGGAACGAAAGCCCGTGCGCGTTTGCATTCACGAGTTCGCCGCCATCAGACCTGAAGGTCAACTCATCAAGGACAACCTTGACGGCACCTTCGACTTTCACGCGCACGTGTCGTGTTCGTCCGGTACTTATGTCAGGACGCTGGCGGAAGATTTCGGTAAGCGTTTGTACGTTGGCGCGCATTTGGCCGAGCTGAGACGAACGCGTGTCGGCGACCTGCGTGTCGAGCAGGCGATCACGCTCGATGAGTTGAAGATCCATTTTGCCGAAGAGTCGATCGGGGAAGTCCTGCTGCCTCCGGGCGCGGCGCTCTCATGGCTGCCTTCCCTGCATCTAAGCGGCGAAGACGTTCGGCGGACCAACCACGGAAGAGAAATCAAAGCGCTTGAACGAGACTGGGCCGACGGAGAGAGCGTGAGGATATACAACGCCGGTGAGGAGCTGATCGCCATCGGCCGATATAATGCGAGTGCGCGAAGCGTGCATCCACAGGTCGTATTAGCAAAGGGTGATTGATAAGGATTTCTCTGTGCAATCTCTGTGTCTCTGTGTCTCTGTGGTTGTTTTTACCCGCGGATCACTAACCACAGAGACACAGAGAACACAGAGATTGCACAGAGAAGAAATAAGCATTGACCCTTGTGCTATACTTTCCCGCAAGGAAGCGCGCGTGCGGTTCGCTTCCAGTTCCCACCGGACTTCCCGTTTGAAATCGATCATTGAGAAGAAGTGACCTCGAGGACGTAGCTCACGCTTACGCGCGCGTGAGGCGTATCACGAAGCACAGATCAAACCAACCGCAGTTTCCCCGACGAGTGTTGCGGTGTACGTAAATGGCGTGGTCTCTCCCCACGCGCTGTCCAATGCGCGAAGGCCGAAGAGGTTTCAAAGGCTATGCAAGAGCAGGATGGCAAAAAACAATTCAACATCAGCGAACGTTTGGAAGATCTGCGCCGTGAGCACGAAGCGCTGCGCTGGGAAGGGACTTTTCGTGACTACTTCGAGTTAGTCGCCCAGAATCCGCGCGTCGCCCAGCTTTCACACGCTCGCATCAACGACATGGTTCATGCCGCCGGCATCGAGCGGCTGAACGAAGGCACTCAGCACGAAATTCTCTCCTACAAATTCTTTGCCAACGAGCTCTTTGGCATTGAAGAACCCATCGCCAGGATTGTCGAGTATTTCAAATCGGCGGCGCAGCGACTCGAAGTGCGCAAGCGCATCCTGCTGCTCATGGGACCTGTAGGCGGAGGCAAGTCGACGATCGTCAACATGCTGAAGCGCGGCCTTGAAGATTGGACCAGGATTGAGGCCGGTGCGGTTTACGCGATCAAAGACTGTCCGATGCACGAGGAGCCGCTGCATCTCATCCCACATCAACTGCGTGCTGAAGTCGAGAAACATTACGGCATCTATATTGAAGGTGATCTGTGTCCGCAGTGTCGCTATGCGTTGGAACACACGTATGGCGGGCGTCATGAGGACGTGAAAGTGCATCGCGTCGGGTTCTCGGAAAAGGAGCGCGTCGGCATTGGCACTTTCTCACCAAGCGATCCGAAGTCGCAGGACATCACTGAGCTCACCGGCTCGATCGATCTGTCAACGATCGGTGATGTCGGTGTCGAGTCGGATCCACGTGCTTATCGTTTCGACGGCGAGTTGAATATCGCCAACCGCGGCTTGATGGAATTCGTCGAGATGCTGAAGGTTGACGAGAAGTTTCTCTACAGCCTGCTGACGCTCTCGCAGGAACAGAGCATCAAGACCGGCCGCTTCGCGATGATCTATGCCGACGAAGTGATCCTTTCACACACCAACGAGAACGAGTACATCGCGTTTGCCGGCAATCGTAAATCCGAAGCGCTGCAGGATCGCATCATCCTCGTGAAGGTGCCGTACAACCTGCGCGTCTCGCAGGAAGAGCGGATTTACGACAAGCTGCTGCACCAGTCGGAAGCCTTGCGCAATGTTCACCTCGCGCCGAACACGTTGAGAGTCGCGGCGATGTTTGCGGTCATGACGCGTCTCGAAGAACCGAAGCGCCAGAACGTCGATATCGTGAAGAAGATGAAGCTTTACGACGGCGAAGACGTCGAGGGCTACAAGTCGAAAGACGTACGTGAGCTCAAGGAAGAGACGATTCGCGAAGGTATGGATGGTATCTCGCCGCGTTACATCATCAATCGACTTTCGAGCGCGCTCGTTCGCGACGGCGTTACGTGTATCAATCCGATCGACGCATTGCGAGCGATCAAAGACGGGTTCGAACAACACACCGGCATCAGCAGCGAGCAGCGTGAACGTTATTTGAATCACATCTCGCAGGCGCGCAAGGAGTACGACGAGCTCGCGAAGATCGAAGTGCAGCGCGCGTTTGTTTACTCGTTTGAAGAGATGGCGCGCACGATGTGCAACAACTATCTCGATAACGTCGAAGCGTTCTGCAACAAGGAGCGCATCAAGGATCCGATTACCGAAGAAGAGATGGAGCCGGACGAGCAGTTGATGCGTTCGATTGAGGAGCAGATTGGGATCTCGGAAAACGCGAAGAACACTTTCCGGCAGGAGATCCTGATTCGTATCTCGTCGCACGCGCGCAAGGGCAAGGCGTTTGAGTACAACTCGCACGAGCGTCTGAAGGAAGCGATCGAGAAGAAAATCTTCGCTGACTTGAAGGACGTGGTGAAGATTACGACGTCAACGAAGACGCCTGATCCGGATCAGTTGAGAAGGATCAACGAGGTCATCGATCGGCTCGTGAAGGAGCACGGGTATTGTCCGGTTTGTGCGAACGAGCTACTGACCTATGTAGGCACGCTGTTGTCGCGGTAAAGTTGGCCATAGATTACACGGATAAACGCCCGCGCCCCTTCGGTGCGCGGGCGTTATAATAAGCGCGGATGAAGAAACGTTACTGGATCGCAGGTGCGGCGACACTCGCCATTGCAGGCAAACTTTTGACGCGGCCGCGGGATGCTGATTGGCACAAGTGCCGTGAAGTGGTTTTTCATTCCGAGCATTCCTGTTTCATAGACGTCGACGGGATTCGCGTCCATTACCAGGAAGCGGGCGATCCCGAAGCGCCTGCGCTCGTCTTGATTCACGGCTTTGCCTCGTCGACGCTCGTGTGGAGCAAAGTGTTTTTGCCATTCGCAGCGGCGGGCTATCGCGTGATTGCACTCGACATGCTTGGTTACGGCTACTCCGCGAAACCAAAGAACGGCGAGTACACGATCGCAGGACAGGCGAAACTGTTAATGCGTTTGCTCGATGCTCTTGGGATACCACGTGCGATTTTTGTCGGTTGCTCTTACGGTGGTGCGGTCGCGGCGACGTGCGCGCTCGATTATCCGGAGCGAGTTGAGAAGTTGATACTCGTTGGCGCGGTAAACAATAACAGGCCTTGCGAATTTAAGTTGATGCGCTTCTTTGGCTCACCTGTGGTAGGCGACATTGTGTCACCGCTTTTGCTCGGTTCGCGTCGCTTGCTGCGGCAGCGTATGAAGCGAGTTTACGATCGACACGCGTGGGTGATGGATGAGCGACGCGTCGATGCGCGCCATCTACCTTTGCGCGCCGCGAGAACACATCGTGCGATCATCAACACCGTGCGTCGCTGGGATGCTGAACGCATCTCCAGAGACGCGCATCTAATCACGCAACCCACTCTCCTGCTTTGGGGCGAAAACGATCGCGAGATTCCACTTGCAGACGGCGAGCGTCTCCACGCGGAGATTCCCGGTTCGCGTTTGATCGTTTTTTTGAAGTGCGGGCACCTCCCGCACGAGGAATATCCGGAAGCCTTTACCAATGTCGTGAACGATTTTTGTAAAGCCGGCACAGAACCGAGCGCGGTAGCGCCGGGTTCTTTCATTTCTGTGTAATCGCGGATGGAGGTTTTATGTCTATCCAACGCAACGACTGGTCGCTACAACGCAAAGGCATCATCGATCAGGAGCGCCACAAGGATCGTGTAAAGGAAGCCATCCGCAAAAATCTCGGCTCGATCGTTTCCAACGAAGCCATCATCCTCTCCGACGGCAAGCGCACCGTCAAAGTTCCGATCAAAGCGCTCGACGAATACAAGTTTCGCTTCAACTATCAAAAAGGCAAACACGTGGGCCAGGGCGACGGCAAGACGCGCGTTGGCGATGTAATTGGACGCGAGAGTCGACCGGGCACCGGTCAGGGCTCAGGCCAGGCAGGGCAGGACGCCGGCGCTGATTACTACGAAGCCGAAGTGAACATCGACGAGCTCGCCGCGCTCATCTTCGAAGATCTTCATCTGCCGTATCTCGAAGAGAAAGCGAAGAAGGCAGTGCAGTCGCGCAAGACGCAGTTCAACGAGATTCGTCGCACGGGGGTGATCGCGAATCTCGACAAGCGTCGCATGATCCTCGAGAACATTCGTCGCAACGCGCGCGAGGGCAAGGCGCGGTTCGGCGACATCAAGAAAGAGGATCTGAGATTCAAGACGTGGGAAGAAGTGATGCGCTACGAGTCGAACGCGGTCGTCATCGCGATGATCGACGTTTCAGGTTCGATGGGCGAGTTTAAGAAATACATCGCGCGTAGTTTTTACTTCTGGATGGTTCGGTTCTTGAGAACGAAGTATGACAACGTCGAGATCGTTTTCATCTCGCATCACACGGAAGCGAAAGAGGTGACGGAGGAGCAGTTCTTTACGCAGGGCGAATCGGGCGGCACGGTCGTTTCTTCCGCGTACCAACTCGCGCTCGACATCATCAAGCAGCGTTATCGTCCGTCGGATTGGAACATCTATCCGTTTCACTTTTCGGACGGCGACAACTATTACTCCGATAACGAAGAAGCAGTGCGGCTTGCTGACGAGCTGATCGCGACGTGCAACCTGTTTGGATATGGCGAGATTGGTGAGGAGGGATCGTCGAGTTACAGGCGTTCTTCCGGAGCGTTGCTGTCGATCTTCAGCGATCGACTACTGCACAAGGATCGTTTTGTTGGTGTGCGGATCGACGACAAAGAAGATGTATATCCGGCGTTGAAACAGTTCTTTGGCAAGAGAAACGTCGAGACGCCCGCGTGATGGGTTTATGGAAGACAAGGAAATAAAAGATCTAGAGAACGCGGTGGAGCAGATCTGGGAGGTCGCTCGTGGGTTTGGGCTCGATCCGTATCCGACGAACTTCGAGATCGTGCCCGCAACGGTGATGTATGAGGTTGGCTCGTATGCATTACCGGGTCGTTATTCTCACTGGACGTTCGGCAAAACCTACCATCGCATGAAGACGATGTACGACTTCGGACTCTCGAAGATCTACGAAGTCGTCATCAACACGAATCCGGCTTACGGGTTTCTGCTCGAGACGAACAGTCCGATTCAGAACAAGATGGTGATCGCGCACGTGCTCGGTCACGTCGATTTCTTCAAAAACAACTCTTACTTCTCAAAAACGAACCGCCGCATGGTGGAGAGTGTCTCGACGCATGCGCAGCGAATGATGGAGTATGAGTTCAAGCACGGACGCAAGACAGTTGAGCGGTTTCTCGACGCGGTGCTGGCGATCGAGGAGCACATCGATCCGTATTTCTTTATCAAACGCGAGATCTCGGTCGCTGAAGAAAAGCGACGCGCCGAGCATCCCGTGAAAGACGGGCCATACGACGATCTCTGGCTGCTCGACAAGAGTGCGCGGGCCGCGAAAATACCTGAATCTCCTGACGATGACAAACCGCGCGAGCGTTTGCCGGAAAAAGATCTGCTCTATTACCTCATGAAAAACTCGCCGTCGCTCGCGCCCTGGCAACGCGATGCGATCGCGATGGTACACGAGGAGATGGAGTACTTCGTCCCGCAGATGCAGACGAAGATCATGAATGAAGGTTGGGCCAGTATCTGGCACGCGCGCATCATGCGCGAGCTCGATCTCAGCGACAGCGATCACATCGAGTTTGCGAATCTTCACTCGGGCGTGGTCTCGCCACAGAAAGGTCAGCTCAATCCGTACTACCTCGGCTTCAAAATCTATGAAGACATCGAGCGCCGTTGGAACGAGCCTTCGAAAGAAGAGCGTGAAAAGTTTGGTCGAATAGGTAATGAAGGGCGCGAGAAGATCTTCGAAGTGCGCGAGCTTGATAACGATGTTTCGTTCCTGCGCAACTATCTGACTGAGGAACTATGCGAAGAGCTCGACTTGTTTGTGTTTGAGCTGGTTGAGGAAGAGGAGTGGACGATTACGGAGAAGCGCTGGGAGACGGTGCGCGATCAGCTTGTTTCAAACATGACGAATTTCGGTTTTCCGTATTTGCAGGTTGAGGATGGAGACTACAACGGCAACCGCGAGCTCTACATGAAACACAACTACGAGGGCACCGAACTCGACATGCGCTACGCCCGCAAAGCCCTCGAACACGTCTACACTCTCTGGGGCCGGCCCGTGCATTTAGAGACTGTGATTGATGACGAATCGACCGTGCTCCATTTCAACGGGGATGAGCACGGTGAAGACTAGTTAGACAGGATGAACAAGATTTTTCAGGATTGACATGTAAATCTTGAAACATCTTGTAAATCCTGTCTGCAACTGTCTACATATTGAGCGCTTTGCCCACCGTCGGATCTCTTCTTACGCGCCAAATCTTCGAATCCAGATAGTAATGAATAAACGCGTATCCCCAGAGAAACGAGATCCCGAGTTGGACGGCCAACGCTTGCGTTCCCTGTAGGCCAAGATAGCCGAGGATTTGCCGCGGTCCCTGGTAGATGATCCCAAACACGATCCCGAACGCGATGTAGAAAAGCACTCTCCTGCTGATCAGCTCCGCGGCCCCGTACTGCTCACGCGATTTGTATTTCTGATTGTGAAACCAGATCAGCCGGTGATACTGAAAGTTGTGATAGATCGTGAGTATGGCCACAATCGCGATCGGCTTGTTCGGCATCGGCGTCAGCAAGACGATCCAGTGCATCGGAATCGCCGCCGCTAACAACAGATACTTCGGCACATTCAACGGCTCACCTACGATCGCGCGCTGCACCTGCCTCCCAATCCAAACAACAAAGAAGAGTATCGTCCCCGCGAGCAGCAGCTTCGAAAAACCACTCACGCCGCCGCGCAGCAACGACGGCACCCGCACCATCGCCTGCGGATCGCGTGCGATAAACTCGACGAACGGATAGTTGAACGCAAACAGCAGCAACCCGCGATCGAGAACGTTATCGACACGCGCGAGATCGCTATTCTTTTTCTTGTAAAGCACCATGAAGCCGTAGTGCTGTTTGACGAGATGGTAGTAAGCCCACAGCGCTGCAACAAAAAAGAAGACAAACCCCGCACCGGCCAGCACCAGAACTGGTCCAATCGCGAAAAAGAGCAGCGAGCCCCAGAGCAGCCGCGCGCGATTCTTTCTTTCCGTACGATCGAAGTAGGTGCGAGAGAAGGTGCCAAAAACGTGTGGTGCGTCGATCAGTATCGCCCACGCAGCGACCATCGGAACGAGAGGAACGAGCCCGCTCACATAAAGAATCAGCAGCACATAACTCGAGACGACTGACCCGATAAACCAGATCGCGTCGTCGCGCGCACTGATAATCCAGCGCAAAGATATCGCGCTCGCAACCGGCTTGGTGATGATTTCAGCGGTGGCAGCCATATACAGGCTTTCGTTTGGACGTGCGTCATTTTATCATCGTGTCGAGATGAACAAACAACTCTTCCAGGCGCATCCATGGCACGGCGTAACACCGGGGCCGCGAACGCCCGAACTCGTCAACGCTTATATCGAAATCGTTCCGACTGACGCGGTCAAATATGAGCTTGATAAGTGGTCGGGGCACTTGCGGGTCGATCGTCCGCAACGCTTTTCATCGATGTCGCCGACACTATATGGTTTCATACCGCAAACATTCTGCGGCCGCGAGGTGGCAGAGTTATGTGCGACACGCACCGGCCGCACGGGGATTGAAGGCGACAAAGATCCGATGGACATCTGCGTTCTTTCCGAGAAGTCGTTTACGCACGGGAGCTTTTTCCTGCATGCACGTCCGATCGGTGGATTGAGGATGATCGACGGAAACGAGGCCGACGACAAGATCGTCGCCGTACTCGAGGCAGATCTGGCTTACGGAAAAATTTCCGAGATCCGCGACGTGCCGCAGGGATTGATCGATCGTTTGAAGCACTACTTCCTGAGTTACAAGCAGCTTCCGAGTGAGAAAGAGAAGAAGGTCGAGATCGTGGATGTTTACGACCGCACCGAAGCGCAGGATGTGATTACAAGAAGCTTACGCGATTACGAAAACGAATACGGATCTTAGCCACAAAAAGGCACAAAAAGCACAAAAGAAGTCTCAATCATCTCTGGTTTTTTCTTTTGTGCTTTTTGTGGCTAAGCTAGTTTTTCTGAAATGCCGCAGCGGGGGCATACGAGCCCCCGCCAGTGTTCTTCGTCAACCCACTTCGCCAGCGCCGGGCCTTGCGGACTTTGAGCGCCGTGCCCGTGACCGTGATGTTTGCGCTCCGCGGCCTCCGCGCTGCAATGTTTACAGAGCCAGCCATAACCCAAATTGAAGAAGTGGGTCGTCTGGTGCATAGAGCCGCATTTTACATGCGATCAGCGCCTCGAGTCAGGTGATTCCATCAAACGCACCGGCACAGACATCCGCCTGCCGTCGCGCCAGATTTGCACCTGAACCGTATCGCCGATCTGATGCTTGTCGAGTACTCGGAAGAGATCGTCTGAATTCGTCACCTTGTCGTTGTCGATGCCGACGATGATATCACCCAGCTCGACGTCGCCCGTCTCGGTTTGCTGAACGCCGCGCAAACCCGCCGTGGCTGCACCACCACCGCGCGCGACCTGGTAAATCAACACACCATCATCGACAGGCAAGTCGATCTGGTTTCGCAGTGAGGCGATGTCACGCGTGTTGATACCAAGCTTTGGACGCCGCACCCGGCCGTTTTGCACGAGCTGCGGTACGATGCGCTTGGCAATACTCACCGGCACTGCAAACCCAACGCCGGCTGAGCTACCGGATGGCGAAAGAATCTGCGAGTTGATGCCGATCATCCGGCCGTGCGAGTCGAGCAGTGGTCCACCGGAGTTACCGGGATTGATCGACGCATCGGTTTGAATCGCGCCTTCAATCAGTCGATTGTTGCGCGCGCGGAGTGGTCGTTGTAGTCCACTGATCACGCCGGTTGTAAGCGTGCGATCCAGACCAAACGGATTTCCAATCGCGAGCACTTTCTGGCCGACGACCAGCCTGTCTGAATCGCCCATCGGCACCACCGTAAGCTGACCAGCCGGTTTCTCAGTCAGGCGAATCACCGCGAGATCGGTGTCAGGATCGCCGCCGACGACTACGGCCGGGTAGTCTTTCTTTCCGCCCATACTGACTGAAAGTTTTTGCGCGCCTTCGATCACGTGATAATTCGTCAGGATATTTCCCTGCTGGTCCAGGATCGATCCGGAACCGGAGCCTTCCTGCGGCTCAACGAAGCCGAAGAAGTCGCGCGCGTATGACGTTGAGTGAATGAAGACGACGCCGGGACTGAGTGTGCGGTAAACCTCGATATTGTTTTGTTCGTCAGTCGAAGTCGCCGGATCGCTGATGCCCGCCGGCGGTGTTTCGCTAAACGCAGCCTGCGACGGCTGAAAGCGATTGTTAATGCGGTCTAAAATCACAACTGCTCCGGCCGCAAATATTCCCGAGATAAGAGCAATCATTAAAATCTGGCGTGCGGAAATTTTGTACATAAGAGTCGTGCCTCTCTAGATTTCTAAAATTGGGCAAGAGGTGGCTAACATCGCTTTTAGGATGCTCTCAGAACGAGCGCCGTTGCGAGCGATTGTATCAACGTAGGACGGCGGCGGCGAGTTTCATCCGCAGATTACGCAGATTAATTAAGAGCAAATCTGTGTAATCTGTGGACGATAAATCTTAGTTGGTCAGGCTTCCGAGGTAACTAAGAACGACGATGGGCGTCTGCCAGCCCAGGGCTACACAGCCGGTCGCGACGTGTACGAGCATCAGTACGACGTAAAGGCCGAGCGCGAAATTGAGACCACGTTTTGCGATTGGTAGATGGGCGCAACGGTAAAGAATGTAGGCAGCGAAGGCCCCGATGGCGAGTTTTGCGCCGATGAAAGCAAGGTCGCCGTGTTGCAGGATACGGGCCATGAGGGCATTGCCTTCGGTCGCGACGCCGAGACGAATCCAGAGGACAGTTAACTGCGCGTCGAGCCAATTGAGAGTAAAAAGAAGACAGCTTTTCGAAAGCTTATCCACGGGCACCTCGCTCGCCAAACGTTGTTGAACTCCGGCCGTTTACGCGAGAACCCTCGAAGCTTGGCAGCTCCGAGGGTTCCTGCGCCACGGGAGGAACGAGACTCGTTCTTATGTTGAGTAGAAAGGGTGAATCCTGTGAGGGTTCCACAGAACCGAGCGCGGTAGCGCCGGGTCGACCGAAGCATGGGCGCGCAATAGAATGCAATTACCCGGCGCTACCGCGCTCGGTTCTGTATGAATTCGATCGCACAAATTCTTCGAGAGGCTTCACGCATGCTGGAAGGCAGTGGTGTGCCGGAGGCGCGTCGTGATGCGAGCTCACTGCTGTCGTTTGTGCTCGGTAAGGATCGTACGTTTCTGATCAGTCATGCTGAAGATCCGGTGGACGACGATTCTTTGGACCGGCTGCGCGAATTTGTGGAGCGACGCGCGGCGGGAGAGCCGTTGCAGTACATCACCGGCGTGCAGGATTTTTATGGGCGCGAGTTTCGGGTCACGCCTAATGTTTTGATCCCGCGGCCGGAAACAGAGTTACTCATCGAAGCTGCGCTGGAAGTGAGTGATGGTGAGTTTATCTGCGACGTCGGAACGGGATCTGGGTGCATTGCGTTGACGCTGTTGTGTGAGAGGTCTGGTGCTCGTGCGGTTGCGGTGGACAAGTCTGCGGCGGCGCTCGAGATTGCGAAGTTCAATGCGAGCAAGCTATCTGTTGCTGATCGGGCTGTGTTTGTCGTGTCTGATTGTTTTGACGCGCTCGACCGTAATGAACATCAGTTTGATCTCATCGTCTCAAATCCGCCGTACGTGTCTGAGTCGGCGCTGGCTGGGTTGCAACGCGAAGTACGCGATCATGAACCACTCGTTGCTTTGTCTCCCGGTTCCGATGGGCTGAGCATCATTCGTCGATTACTTACCGATGCTCCTGCTTTTCTGAAGCCAAACGGCTACCTGCTGATGGAGATCGGATTCGACCAGGGCGAGAAGGTCAGGAATCTGATCGACGAATCTGTGTGGTCTCTGCTGGAAGTCCGTCCGGATCTCCAATGCATTCCGCGCATCGTAGTTTTGCGAAAGCTTTAGACAGGATTTACAAGATGTTTCAGGATTTACATGTTAATCCTGAAGAATCTTGTAAATCCTGTCTCCAAATACCTGCCACATCGCTAATGCCCATGGTGTTTAGCGTTCAAAGGAGACCGATTGTTATGTACAAATCTTTAGGCCGAAGCGTGTTGATTGCTGCGTTAGTGACGTTCACAGGCGTCACTGCGTTTGCCCAAAGAGACAAAGATCGCTCGCTGACTTGTCGTGAGAACAACTATTACAACGACAGGCTTGTCAGCAATTGCGAGATCAGAGAGCAAACACTGGCCCCGAGCGGCGGTGCGATCTCGATCGACGGCAGGCAAAACGGAGGCATTTCCGTAAAAGGTTGGGACCAGAACCAGGTTTTGGTGCGGGCACGCGTGCAAGCCGGCGCACCGACAGCCGCTGAAGCAGAAGCGCTGGGGAAACAGGTACGTATTGAAACCAGTGGCGCGAAGATTCATGCGACTGGACCGGAACGTAAACGCGATTATAACTGGGACGTGAGCTATGAGGTCTTCGTTCCACGCCGTGCAGATCTTTCGCTCGAGACACACAACGGCGGTATCGCTATCGCGGACGTCAACGGCAAGATCGATTTCACCGCGTTGAACGGCGGCGTGGTTTTGAAGCGCGTTGGTGGCGCAGTGCGCGGCTCGACGACGAATGGCGGCCTCGTGATCGAGCTCGCTGGCGATCGTTGGGACGGCGAGTCGATGGACGTAGCACGACCAATGGCGGCGTGATCATGTCAGTACCGGAGAATTACTCGGCTCACATCGAAACAGGAACGGTAAATGGTGGTGTGAATACTGAATTTCCTGTGACTGTAAAGGGTGAAGTGACTAAACAACTCGCGCTCAACCTCGGCTCAGGCGGCGCGACCGTTCGAGCCATGACGACCAACGGCGGCGTTCACCTCAAAAAGCTCACAAACAACGAATAAGGCCGCAAAGAGGCACAAAAGGCACAAAAGATAAATAATTCAAGCGGGTCGTCTCAAAGAAATCCTGTTTTGTGACTTTTGTGCCTTTTCGTGGCTGAAATTCTCTTTGCGCTTCTTCGCGGCTTCCTTTACTCTGTCCCGCATCGTGGACAAGTTTCGTATCTCAGGTGGCCGCCCACTTCACGGCAGAGTCTCCATCAGTGGCGCTAAAAATTCAGCGCTGCCATGCATGGCGGCGGCGCTGCTCACGCCCGACACCGTTACACTTCATAACATTCCGTACGTTCGCGACATCATCACGCAGCGTCGTCTGCTTGAAGATATCGGCGCGACAGTCCTGACTCCCGAGCTTAGAACGCACAAGATCACCGCGGCGCACGTCGAGCTTTTCGAAGCGCCGTACGAGCTCGTGAAGACGATGCGCGCGTCGGTGCTTGCGCTGGGACCACTGCTCGCGCGTTTCGGCAAAGCGAAAGTCTCGCTGCCCGGTGGCTGCGCCATTGGCACGCGGCCAATAGATTTGCACCTGGCGGGATTTGAGGCGTTTGGCGCAGAAGTGAAACTCGAAGCGGGTAACGTCGTGGCGCGAGCGCCGAGTGATGGGCGTTTGCGCGCGGCTGACATTCACTTCAACAAAGTCACCGTCACGGGAACTGAAAACGTGATGATGGCGGCAACGCTTGCACGCGGAACGACGACAATTCACAACGCCGCTCGCGAGCCGGAAATCGTCGATCTCGCGGATCTGCTGAACAAGATGGGCGCGCGGGTGAACGGCGCGGGATCGGAAACGATCCAGATCGAGGGCGTCGCATCACTCGGCGGCGCGGAACATACGATCATTCCTGATCGAATCGAGACGGGAACGTTCATCGTCGCGGCCGCGCTGACGCAGGGAAAACTCGAGATCAAAGATTGCCGTCCCGATCATCTCGAGAGCGTGATCTCACAACTGCGAAACGCCGGCGTCGTCATAAAAGTACTCAATCCCACAACCTTGGAAGTCACGTGTCCGGACGGGCTCAAAGCGGTTGATGTCGGCACTGCGCCTTATCCTGAGTTTCCGACTGACATGCAGGCGCAATACATGGTCCTGATGACGCAGGCGCAGGGAAGATCGGAGATTGTCGAGACTGTTTTCGAGAACCGCTTTATGCACGCGTCGGAGCTACAGCGCATGGGCGCGCAGATTCACATTGACGGGCGTTCGGCGATCGTGACTGGCCCAACGACATTGAATGGAGCGCGCGTGATCGCGTCTGACCTGCGCGCGTCCGCGTCGCTGGTGCTGGCGGGTTTGATAGCAAACGGCGAGACGCTGATCGATCGCGTTTACCACATCGATCGTGGTTACGAGAAGATCGAAGCAAAGCTGCGCGCCGTCGGCGCTGACATCGAACGAATCATCGCGCCGGTGGTTACGGCGCAACTGTTGGAGACGGTTTAAGTATCAAGAAGGGAACACAATGTCAGAAGAGAACTGCTTGTTTTGTAAAATTGTTGACGGGAAAATTCCGGGGGAGTTCGTACACAAGGATGATTTTTGCGTCGTGATTCGCGATATCAATCCGCAGGCGCCGATGCACGTACTCGTGATTCCGCGCGATCATATCGAGTCGCTTGATGATGCTTCGCAGAAGGATGAGGCACTGCTGGGACACTTGCTGCGTGTGGGCGCGCGTGTCGCGAATGATTCAGGACATGGAGAGTCAGGATACCGAACAGTGATTAATACCGGAGCTGGCGCAGGTCAGTCAGTGTTTCACGTTCACGTTCACGTTCTCGGTGGACGCCCGATGAACTGGCCGCCAGGTTAGACAGGATTTACAAGATTTTTCAGGATTGACATGTTAATCCTGCTTAATCTTGTAAATCCTGTCCAACAACTTACTAAGCCTTTGGCGCGACGGCCCTCACTGCTTCCGAAACGCCGGCCTCATACTTCTTGAAATTCTCCTTGAATCTCCGTGCGAGGTCGGCGGCCTGGCGATCGTAGGCGTCTTTGTCTTCCCACGTGTTCCGTGGTTGCAGCACTTCACTGGGAACGTCCGGACAAGAAACAGGAACATTAACTCCGAAGATCGAATCGGGTGTCGTCTCGGTTTGCGCCAGCGATCCGTTGAGTATCGCGCGAATCATCGCACGCGTGTACTTGATCTTCATGCGCTGCCCGACGCCGTATGGTCCACCGCTCCAACCGGTGTTGACTAGCCAGCAGGTCGCATTGTGTTGCGCCATGTGCTTGCCGAGCAGATCAGCATAAACACCCGGATGCAGCACCATGAACGGCGCACCGAAGCACGTCGAGAAAGTCGCTTGCGGCTCCGTGATGCCTCTTTCGGTGCCAGCCACTTTCGCCGTGTAACCGGAAAGGAAGTGATACATCGCCTGCTCGGGCGACAATCGTGCGACCGGCGGCAACACGCCAAACGCATCAGCCGTCAGCATAATGATGTTACGCGGGTGCCCCGCGCGTCCCTCGGGAACGATATTGCTGATGCTCGTGAGCGGGTACGACGCGCGTGTGTTTTCAGTCTTGCGTGCATCGTCGAGATCGATCTGGCGCGACGTCGGATCGTAAACAACGTTTTCGAGGATCGTCCCAAACATCTTCGTCGTGCGATAGATGTCGGGCTCGGCCTCTTCAGACAGCTTAATCACCTTCGCATAGCAGCCGCCTTCGATATTGAACACGCCATCATCGGACCAACCGTGCTCGTCGTCGCCAATCAAGCGACGCTCGGGATCGGCGGAGAGAGTGGTTTTGCCTGTTCCTGAAAGACCGAAAAAGATCGCGACGTCTCCTTTAGCGCCCACATTCGCGGAGCAGTGCATGCTCATCACGTCGCGCTGCGGCAGCAGGTAATTCATGATCGTGAACGCGCTCTTCTTCGTTTCGCCGGCGTAAGACGTTCCACCGATCAGGACCAGACGCTGGCTGAAGTCCATCAGTATGAACGTGGGAGAGCGAGTGCCGTCGCGTTGTGGGTCTGCCTGAAAGCTCGGAAAGTTGATGATTGTGAATTCAGGCTTGCTTGGCTCAGTTGCACTGCTATCGCTGATGAACATCGTGCGCGCGAACAGCGAGTGCCACGCCAGCTCATTTATGACTCGCACCGGCAGGCGATAATTCGGATCGGCTCCGACAAACGTGTCCTGCACGAAGAGCTCGCGGCCTTTCGCGTGGGCCATCATGCGCTCTTTCAGTGCGTTGAACTTTTCCTGCGAAAAGTCTTTGTTTACATCGCCCCAGAAAACTTTGTCTTCGCTGCCCGGCTCGCGCACAATAGCTTTGTCTTTCGCCGCGCGGCCTGTGTGTTCACCTGTGTCGACGATGATCGCGCCGTGGTTTGAGTACATGCCTTCATTGCGGCGCGCGATCTCTTCGTAAAGCTCCGGCGTGTTGAGGTTCCAGTAAACACGCGCCGGATCCTTTATGCCGTAGTTGTCCAATTCGTACGAAGTATTTTTTCGACCCAGATGTTCGGTAACGCTGGCGGTTCGAATCGATGCCATTAAGCAGTCTCCATTCAAAGACAAAGAAGGTCCAAAGAGCGATAAGCTGAGATCGACGTTGCTAACTAGATTTCCGGGTTCTTGCGCTGTCGTGCGAGCTCACGCACGGCGTCGGCCAGGTCACGCGCGGCCCGCTCGATGCGATCGGCTGCGGTTTGCAACGACTCGACCTCGTCAGGTGAACGAGAGATGACGGCCGCGAGTGCGGCGTCAACTTGGTCTCGGAGGCGGTTTGCCTCATTTTCAGTCTCTTGTTCTGCGCGAGTTTTTTGGGAAGCTATAGCCTGCTGGTTCATGCTGGATAATTTCGACGGAAATAAAAAGTATTTACGCTAAACTCAATTCTTTTGAGATGCCGCACGGTTGTGAGCGGGACTGTAAGTCTGACATTTGCGGTTGATTCAGGCAAGTGGTGCTTCGAGCTTTTGTCGTCTAGACAAACAAAGTCAACGATTTACGCATGATTCCTGACGCAAAATCCTTCACAACCGCCGAGTGGAAGCTCATTCAGCAGCTCAACACACCTCTTAGAGTACAACGCTTCTTCAGTTCGCTCCCGTACAACTGGGAGAAAGAGGGTGGCACTGTTCGATCGTTTCGCGAGGTCGTCAAACGAGGGCGAGCGCACTGTCTCGAAGCTGCGGTCGCGGCGGCGGTGATTCTCGAGCAGCATGGATACCCACCGTTGCTGCTGGATTTGGAGTCACAGGATCTGCTGGACCACGTGATCTTTGTGTTCAAGGAAAACGGAAACTGGGGCTCGGTTGCGCGTTCACGCGACCGCGGGCTGCATGGTCGTAAAGCGGTCTATCGATCGTTGCGAGCGTTGGCGTTGAGTTATTTCGATCCGTTCGTCGATTTCACTGGGCGGCTTAAAGGCTACGGCGTCACTAATCTCTATGACTTGGGCAACTACGACTGGCGCTTCTCACCACGCAAGATGACAAAGATCGAAAACCACCTCCGCGAAATGCCTCACAACCCAATCCACTCCTCTGACCGACGCTACGAAAAACTCCTCACGCGCTTCCGTGACTACAAAAAGCGCTACCCCAATCGCTCACCTGCTTACTACGATAACCGCTCAACGTGGATGATGTAGACCTGTGTTACAATCCGCTTCAACTAAATCCTCATCGGAGTAACTTATGGCCTGGGTAAGCACATCACCTTTAGTCAAGAAATATACGCTCGAGGAATTTTGGGAGCTTCCCGATCCGCCAGATCGTTCGAAACTTGAATTAATCGCAGGAGTCCTCTATATGACACCCCCTCCTGGGTATCAGCACGAAAACGCGTGTAGCAAACTAATTCGTATGCTGTCGGACTATATGACAGCGACCGGTGATAGAGGTCAACTTTACATTCCTCGCTCCGGTATTATGAGAAAACCCAACAGCTGGCTTGAACCTGATTTGTTTTATGTGTCCGCCGAAACCAAAGCCAAACTTGATCCTAATTACAGGACCACGGCTGACCTTGTCATTGAAGTGATTTCACCCGGTTCCGCAATCTACGATCGCAACACCAAAGCGGATACTTATGCTGCGCTAGGTGTCAAGGAATTATGGCTAATAGATGAGATGACCATGATGATCGAGGTACGGCTGTTACGGGGTGATCAATTCGGTCCCAGTGTGGTCCTGGAGAGTACGGATCTTCTGAGATCTTTCGTTCTGCCGGGATTTGAAGTGAAGGTTGGCGACGTGTTTGACGATTAGTCGTGGGCGGTTGCAATAGCGTCGTCGCTCGCTCTTCTTTTTCCTCGCGCATCCAGCAGCATGTGGACGATGACGGCGGCGACGATGATGGTGCCTCCGAGGAGGGCCCAGCGGGAGGGTTTTTCTCCGAGCACGAGGAAGACCCAGACGGGATTTAATACGGGTTCGATGTAACAGATGATGCCCGCATCTAGTGACCTCACACCGCGCGCCATGCCGGCTGTAAAAAGCGCATACGAGATTCCGAGTTGGACCACGCCGAGATAGGTGACACTGAAGGCGTTATGAAAATTCAGGTTCAATAAGGCGGGCAATCCCCACGCTGCAAGAGCAATCACCGCCAGCAAGTTTCCATAAATCACTGAGGACGCTCGGTTGACTTCACGCGCCCGCGGGTGACGCAGCAGGAGAAAATAGAACGCGAAGCAGAGCCCGGACGCCAGCGCCATGACGTTTCCTTCGATGTCCTGAGGACGGAGCTGGCCAATGAAGAACAAGGCCATGCCACCAAGACACACCAGCACCGTTACGAGATCACGGAAACGAAACTTTTCTTTGTAGATCAGAGGCTCAAAGATCATCACGTACACCGGGGCGGTGTATTGCAGAAAGATCGCGTTAGCTGCGGTCGTGGCTTTGGTTGAGAGAACAAAGAGCACGAGTAACACGGCGTAAAGCACTGATGCGATCGCCGAGATACTGTTCAGACCGAACCCTTCACGCCTCGTAAGAATCGCGACGGTGATCATCGCGAAGAGCGAGCGACAAAACGAGAGCTCCAGTCCGGTTAGTGTGTTCCACTTAATGAACAGCCCGCCTGTGCTCCAGAGGAATGCTGCAGCAAAGACGAACAGCAAAGGTGAGCCACGGGTCTTCACGAATTTAGCGCGGTTTTTGGGTCGTGTCTAAATCTTCTCTGCGGTTCTCGGCGTATCTCAGCGTCCTCTGCGTTAAGCCGCCATTTAACGCAGAGAACGCTGAGATACGCCGAGAACCGCAGAGAAACTCCTTCAATTAAGAGACCACCCGACTTTTCAAGTATTTTCCGAATACTCCGTTCCAGGGAGGGATAACGATTGAGACGGCGCCCTGCGCCTGCGCCTGACATGCGAGACGAATCAACGGCTTCGCTTCGGCCGTTTCGATGTAGCCAAACTCCTTGATCTTTTTACCTTCACGCGCCGCGACATCCGTGAGTTTCTCAGCGCCGCCAAGCACGCCAACCCAACACGTTCCACACGACGCCGAGCGACACTCAACCGGAATCGGTCCCTCGACCCGTCGCGGATCCAGCTCGCGCCAGTTGCGTGAACGATCGTCAGCCGCGCCCCACGCAAGGTCCTGCAGGTGGTTCAAACGATACTTCGCGCGGTCGTCGTTCTCGTCGTAAGTGACGGTCCACTTCTTATCGATAGTTTTGAGAAAACTGAAGAACCCCTGGCTGTCGTCAACTGCGCGTTCCCGCAAGACGTCGCTGGGCGACTTGCGCGCGTGTTTCTTGTCGATGAGCATCTGTCCCGGCGCTGCCTCGAACGCGGCCAAGCCCGCCTGCCGGATCGTCATGAAAGCGACTGCTGTAATCCCGATCACGAGCGCAACATCGGCCTTCACTGCTCCGGCAACCGCCAAAATCTGATCAGCCAGCAATCGACTATCACCAGCAGAAAACGCGCGCGCATGTTTCTGCACGGCGCTCTTAACTTCAGGCCAGTAACGATGGCCGTAAAGAAACGTGTGCGACGAGTCGATCTGGTCTTTCAGGTAAAACTTGCCCTGCATCAGCAGACGCTGCCCGAGCGTTTCACGATCGTCTGATCGCTCGAGAGCCTGAAAAAGCGACAGCGGATAAAACGAAAACCAGATCTGCGTAGCGTTGCGATCTACTTCATGAATCGAACGGAGCAACGTGGTCAGTGTCGCCGACCACGATTCCTCGTCGTGTTGTTTTAGAAAGTCTTCAAAAGGTGTCGTCATAAAGTTCTACAAGATGGATTGTCCCATATTGACAACGCTTCCCAGCGGGAGTAAAAGTCATTTACCGGGCTCGAAAGCGATCTCCCCAGACCAATCCCACGCATTCAGGAGGTTTTAGATGGACGCCAATCGACCAGAAGTCGCGAAATCAGGCCGCACGTTTGATAGCGCTTACAGCTTCTCTTTCAGCGTCGGTATCGGCCTCGTGCTTTTCATTGCCGGCCTCGTCATCAGCCTGACTCTTGGTCAGGGAGCGACCATCGGCCTCATCTTCGGCATTCCGCTGCTCATCGCGGGCCTCGTGTTGCCCGTCTTCATGATGCGCGATCTCTTCCAGCACAACGTAGTTGACGGCGCTTGCCCGTACTGTGGCGCGCCCATCAAGACTTCAGACGCGACCATTCGCTTGAACTGCCCTTCGTGTAAGCGCTTGATCGAGGTGCGGGAAACAACGTTGCAGCCGGGCGAGTAAGGTCAGTAGCCAACCTTAATCCAATCGCGCGTCCAGTAGTCGCTGAACGTCAGGGCAAACATAATTCCCATCCAGAACAACGCGGAAGTTAGAATCACCCATATCAGTCGCATGCTGTAGCGCACGTGCATGAAATAGAGCACTACGAACGTCGCCTTCGTGATAGCGATCGTCAGGGCGACGATTGTGTTGAGTTGCCATGGAAAATCCTGAAACGCCGCCCACACTGTTAGGAGAGTGCCGACCAGCAACACTGCGAAGATCGTGATGTAGATTCTGACGGGAACTATATGCTCGCTCATAATCTTGTTAATTCTGTAAATCCTGAAATCTTTGTAAAAGCTTAGTGGGGAAACAGAGTCTCTTACAAGATTTCATGATTTACAGGATTTGCATGATTTATCCATGCTCCAAGTGGCGTCCAAGTAAATACAGTAATGGGAACAGAAATATCCACACGATATCGACGAAGTGCCAGTAAAGCCCGATCACTTCAACCGGACTGTGGTACTCAGGATCAAAACGTAGCCTGAGCGAAAATATGATCAGGTACGTCAACAACCCGGCGCCGATGATCATGTGCAGTGCGTGCATGCCGGTCATCGCGAAATAGATCCAGTAGAACATCTCGACCTGTTTCACGGTCGCGCCTTCAATCAAGTGCAGTTTGTGCGGATCAGTGTCACCGTGCTCTGCTACCGCTGGCCCGAACGGATTACCCGGAAGTAAACGCCCCGGAACCAGGTGATCATGATACTTGTCGCTGTACTCCTTCGCCTTGATGCCCAGAAATGTCAGGCCCAGAACGAGAGTCATTATCAGACAAAGCACCTGAGGCCGATGTTTATCGGTCTGCGTGAAATAGACCGCCATCGCCATCGTGAAACTACTAAAAATCAGCACGATGGTGTTGACTGTGCCGAGCGTGATGTCGAGGTGGTTACTGGCGGAAGCAAAGGACGCCGGGTACAACGACCGGTAAAGCGTGTAAGCGAGAAACATCCCGCCGAAGAACATGATTTCGGTCACGAGGAAGACCCACATGCCGAGCGTGCCCGCCTCACGCTGCTGCTCCATGTTTTCAAAATGGTGCTGCAGCGCCGGGTGGCCGTGGGTTTCAGGTGCTGTGGTCGCGTGGCTAGCCATCGTCAAATACGCTCTAACTCAGGCCGGAATTTACCGACCACTTCAGTTTCTTCGCGCGGTGCGAATTCATAAGCATCCCAGGTAACAATCGGCGTCACTTCAAAGTTCTCGGTCGGTGGCGGCGAAGACGTGCGCCATTCGAGCCCCGGCAAGTTCCACGGGTTCGCCTCCGCATGACGTCCGTAACGCATCGACCAGACAAAGTAGATTGCTGGTATCAGCATTCCGAAGCCGAGAATCGATGCCCCCGCGCTCGAGAGCACGTTGAAAACCTGAAACTCCGGCGGGTATGCGTGATACCGCCGTGGCATGCCGAGATAGCCGGCCACAAACTGCGGCAGGAACGTCAGGTTGAAACCGACGAAGATCACGAGCGCGCTGAAGCGTCCCCAGCCTTCCGGATACATGCGCCCGCTGATCTTGGGCCACCAGTAATGCAGGCCGCCGAGATAACCCATCAAAGCGCCGCCGACCATGATGTAGTGGAAGTGTGCGACGACGAAATACGTATCGCTCACGTGAACGTCAACCGCGAGCGAAGCCAGGAACAAACCCGTCATTCCGCCGACAGTGAACAGCCCGATAAACCCGAGCGCGTAAAGCATCGGCGTGTCGTAGGAGATCGACGATTTGTAGAGCGTCGCCGTCCAGTTGAAAACCTTGATGGCCGACGGAATCGCGACTGCGAAGCTCAGGAACGAAAAGATCATGCCCGCGTAGACTGACTGGCTCGTGACAAACAGGTGGTGTCCCCAAACCAGAAATCCGAACACGGCAATCGCGATACTCGAAAAAGCGACGAAGCTGTAGCCGAAGATGTTTTTGCGTGAAAAGTTTGCAATCAACTCGCTGACGACGCCCATCGACGGCAAGATCATGATGTATACGGCCGGGTGCGAGTAAAACCAGAACAGGTGTTGAAACAAGACCGGATCGCCGCCCAGCGCCGGGTCGAAGATACCGACGCGTGCGACCCGCTCGAATGCCAGTAGCAAAATCGTGATGGCGATCACGGGCGTGCCCAGGACCATGATCAGGCTCGTGGCGTAGTGTGACCACAGAAACAGAGGCATGCGCATCCACGTCATGCCAGGAGCCCGCATCGTGTGAATCGTAACGATGAAATTCAATCCGGTCAGGATTGAAGAGAAGCCGTTGATGAAAATTCCGAGGCCGGCGGCGACGACGTATGAGTTTGAGAACGTCGTGCTGAACGGCGTGTAGAAAGTCCAGCCGGTGTCTACACCGCCCGCCAGCAGCGCATAAATCGTGATCACGCCGCCCAGCAGGTAAATGTACCAACTCAACAAATTAATTCTTGGAAAAGCGAGATCCTTGGCCCCGATCATCATCGGGATCAGGAAGTTGCCCAGCGTGGCCGGTATGGACGGTATCAGAAAGAAAAAGATCATTATGATGCCGTGCTGGGTAAAGACCTTGTTGTAAGTCGTCGACTCCAGAAAATCGCCTTGCGGTGTAAGCAGCTCGAGGCGAATCATCATGGCGTAGATGCCGCCGATGAAGAAGAAGAACGTGATTGAACCCAGGTAAAGCAGAGCTATCCGCTTGTGATCCTTGGTCAACAACCACGACTTCAACCCGTACTTGGCGTTGATGTAGTTGACCTTCGGTGGCGGTGGTACTTCGAATGACTCTATCGGTTTCATAAAAGCCTATCTCTGCGGCTCTCTGCGTATCTCAGCGCTCTCTGCGTT
Organism: Pyrinomonadaceae bacterium; assembly: GCA_036498585.1. Lineage (GTDB taxonomy): Bacteria > Acidobacteriota > Blastocatellia > Pyrinomonadales > Pyrinomonadaceae > PSRF01. The sequence continues at coordinate 30,245 of DASYFE010000009.1, forward strand.
AAACTGCGCCTCTAACGCAGAGAACGCTGAGATACGCAGAGAGCCGCAGAGAGATTTTTGAGCCTTCTTGCAGCTCATCTAATATTCCTCGTCGGCGACGCGCCGGGACGTGCTGTCGTTGTGGCCGGACTCGCGGCCTGAGTTGGCGTCGTCTCGCCGCTGGCGTGCAACGACTTGATATACGCAATCAACTGCACGAGCTGATCTTCACTTACCTGTCCCTGGAACGTCGGCATGATCGGTCCGAAGCCCGCGACCAGCTTCGCCTGCGGGTTTGTGATCGATTCGCGTATGTAAGCCTCGTCAACATTAACTGCCTGGCCGCTCTGAAGCTGTTGCTGTTTCCCGAAAATGCCCGTGAGAGTTGGACCGCGTCCGCCTTCGCCATTCGCGCCGTGGCACGACGCGCAGCCCAGGGTTTGATACAACTGCTGACCTGCCGTCGCGGGCGTCGTGCTGCCGGTGTTTCCACTCAACCAGTCGTCAAACTCACGCTGCTCCATCACGATCACCGATCCCGTCATGCCCGAGTGATTCATACCGCAGTATTCAGCGCAGAACAGGTGATACTTCCCAGTCTTCGTCGCTTCAAACCAGAGGGTCGTATAGCGGCCGGGAATGACGTCGGCTTTCGTGCGAAATGCGGGCACGTAGAAGTCGTGAATCACGTCTTCCGTAGTCATGATCAACTTGACCTTGCGGCCAACGGGAACGTGCAATTCATTGATCTCGCGCTGGCCGGTGGCGTGTTGTAGTTTCCACATCCACTGCTTGCCGACGACGTAGACCTCAATCGCATTCTCAGGCGGTTTGTACTGGTCGAAATAGACTCTCGCGCCCCAGCCAAACATCGTCATCGCAATGAGAAAGGGAATCACCGTCCAGAGTGTTTCGAGCTTATGCGAGCCCGCGATCGGGCGCGGGATCTCGTAAGGCGTGCGGCGGCGATAACGAATGATGAAGAAGATCAGGACTGTGGAGATCAGCAGCGTAAAGAAAAGCGTGACGCCCGAAAGATAGAAATACAGCGCGTCAACCTTCCACGATAAGGTCGAAGCACTATCAGGCACCAATGGAATCCAACCTTGCTGCATTACTGAGCGACGCCTCCAGTCTTCGCGTCTATAAATTTCGGGTTGCGTCTTTTGAGCGTCAAGAGCATTGTCACAATCGCCAGCACGGTAAGCACACCCGCGATTCGCATGATCTTCATCACTGCCGCGCCGTACGTACCGGTAGACGGATCGTAGTGGTAGCAATAGAGCAGCAGTTGGTCCACAGGGGATCCGATCTTGTTTGCTGACGACTCGATCAGCCCGAGACGCAGATCGCGCGCCGCATACTCGACGCCGTAGAAGTAGCGTGAGAGTTTTCCGGTGGGCGTTGTCACCATGATGCCGCTGGCGTGCGCAAACTGTTTGGTCGCTTCGTCCCAGTGATAGCGAAAGCCGGCGGCGTCAGTCAGCTTCGCGATGTTTTCTGCGTCGCCTGTCAAAAAGTGCCAGCCGTTTGCGGCGTCCGCGCGCATCTTCTCCGGCAGGTAATCGATGTAAACTTTTTTCTTCTTCGTTGCGAGCTCGCTTGTCTCACGCGGGTCGAAGCTGACTGTGACGACGTCAAACTCTTTCCCGATCTCAAACGGGAGCACACGAAACGATGTGACCATACCGTTGAGTATCTGCGTGCAAAGCATCGGGCAGTCGTAATACACGAACGCCAGGACGACGGGCTTGTGTCCGAAGTACTGGCCGAGTTTCACTTGTTGCCCGCTTTCGTCACGGAAGACGAGATCGAGCGGCAACTGCTGATCGAGTTTCTGTTCGATACGAACGTCGCGCAGTGCAGTCGGCAGGCCGGTTGACGGACTTCCGGTTTCAGTTCGCGCGCCATACAGCGGCGAGCTCGGTCCCGGCGGTCTCTGCGCGAATGCAGACGAGGCCGCCAGAAGTAAAACCAGCCACAGATTACACAGATAAATACAGATCGATTTCATTGCAACCGCTTTTCTGTTTCCCTGCCTGAGCTTGAAGCTGTCGGCATCTTGATCGCGTAGTCGTTCAGCTTGCCATTCGGCTGTTTCGCTTTTGATCCCAATCCTTCAGAGACGATTTTGTCCATCGCAGCGTCGATCGGCATGCCGACGACGTTGCCTGACTGATCTTTCAGTCCCGTTTTGAGATTTTCTTCCCATTGGCTCCGCAAAACGCGGTATTCAGATTGGGGAGCTGACTTTTCGAGATGGACTGTCTGTCCGTTCTCCAGCTTGACCTGAAACCCCGGCGCTGACTGAAGACGCGGCTCAGGAGGCAGACGATCTTTCTGCGCCAACGCCATCGGCCCGGGCTTGGGTGTCCGCTTAGCTTCTTGCGCATAGAAGAAGTTAAACAAAAATCTCAAACCAAAAGCTACAACGGCGATCGAGATCGCGAGCACAACCGCGAATGTCACCACCGCGCGCAGGTTGATGTCGCTGGTTTCGTGCTCGACCTCGACGTTGCGAATGTGCGAAACGTCCGGCGTCTCTGTCTTATGCCCGTCGCCTTTAGTCTTTTCAGCCATTACTAATGTCCACCAGCATGCATCTGTTCGAGCGTCGATTCAAACTGCGGATCGTTAATCGGAATCAACGGTCGCTTGCCTAATTGCCACGCAAAGAACGCGAGCCACAAACCCCCAAAACCAATGAGCGCCACGATGTCCATGAGGATCCACATGCGATGCTGAAACGCAGGCGCCAGCATCCACAAAAGATCCACGGACCGCATCACGAGCACCAGCACGGCGACCAAAACCAGCTTGCCGGCGTTTCGTTTGATCCCGCGCGACAGCAGGAACAAAAACGGCGCGAAGAAATGCAGTACCCCGATCGTGATGATCAATACGCCCCAGCCACCGTAAATGCGACGGATGTACCACGTGATCTCTTCCGGAAGATTGCCGGACCAGATAATCAGAAATTGCGAGAACGCAAAGTAAGCCCAGAGCATCACGAGCGCGAGCAGTAGCTTTCCGAGATCGTGAAAGTGCAGCGGCGCAACGATTCGTCGCATCGGCTCTTCGCGCACAAGTCGCGCCATCACGGCAATCACAAACGCGAGCGCGCTCAAGCTCCACGCGGCGACGAAAATAAATCCGTAGATCGTCGAGAACCAGTCAGGCTCGATCGACATGTACCAGTCGATTGATGCAAAAGTGACACTGAAGATCAGCGCGACCATTCCCCCGCCACTCAAAACGCGCATGTTCTTCGTGTAACGATTGTCGGCAGTGCGATCCTGTGCGAGCGACCACTTGTTCAGGAAATACGCGAGCGCGATCCAAACGCCGAAATAGATCACAAAGCGCACCGTGAAAAAGGGCAGGTTCAAATACGACGCCTTAGACTGCACGGCCGGATGTTTTGCGACCTCTGCGGGATCCATCCACTCGTGATAGATCGAGTGCGCGCCGATCAGAACCGGGATAAACAACACGGCCATGAGGGGCAGCGTTCGCGTTGCAGCTTCAAGTGAGCGGCGGATCACGAGGCCCCAGCCACCGCCCGTCAGGTGCTGCAACATCAGGAGGGCAAGCGACCCAACGGCGATTCCGGTCCAAAAGGTCCAACCGATCAGATAAGCCTGGAAAAACTGCCCGGCATTAATGAAAGCTCCTGCGGCGAGCACGACCAAAAACACGATGCCGGTGATCAGTGCGCGCTTTAGAAAGTCAGACATATTCGGAGGATTGAATGATTGAATCATTGGTGTCCTCCGGCTGCGGGTGTGGGTGAAGGTGAAGTTGACGGCGCTGGGCTCGCCGTAGCGGCGGCGGTGTTCTGTTGACTAACCTGCAACGCGCGGACGTAAGCGATGATGGCCCAACGGTCCTGCACCGGAATCTGCGGTGCGTAGGACGGCATCGCGCCCCAGCCGTTGGTGATCGCGTCGAAGAAGTGTCCGACGGGAGCTTGTCGCAGACGCTCGTCGTTAAATGAAGCGGCGCGACGGAAACCGCGGCGGACGATCATGCCGTCGCCGTTTCCGGTCAAACCATGACAGGCCGAGCAGAAGATCGCGTAGCGAGACTGGCCACGCTCCACGACCTCTTTCGTGACGGGAATCGGAAAGTCCACGACGTCATCCGGAAAGGTGTTTTGTTGTGGGCTGTTTTGCGCGCCCGCGGTTTGTTGTTGAGCTGGCGTAGCGGATGCGGTTGCTGCGCCTATTTTCTTTCCGGTGTAGAACTCGGGATTGTCATCGCGCAGGAAACCCCGCGGAATCGTGCCTTCGATCGGCTGTCTGCTCCCGAGCCCGTCGGCGAAGAATGTCGATCCGCGAAGCGGTTTTACCTTCGGCTGATCCTGCATGTCGCGGCGACAAGCGGTCACAGCAAGTAACGCGATCAAGGCAAAACAGAACCGAGCGCGGTAGCGCCGGGTAAATCTAAAATACCGAGACTGACCCGGCGCTACCGCGCTCGGTTCTGTTTTGCCTCTGCGGGATCTGATTTCCTTAAACGTCGACATCGTTGACTGCAACCGCATTCAAGCTCTTCAACAAATCCACCACCTCGGCATGATTAAACTTCGCATCATTCGCTTCAATCGCGAGAAAGAATCGATCGCGCGTGGCGAG
>DASYFE010000010.1:0-21902 GCA_036498585.1 Pyrinomonadaceae bacterium
GAATGGCACCGCCGGAGATGGAAGAACGTATTCCGATTCCGTCAATCGCGAGGCTGAGGTGGCGCTTTCAAGCCTCGTCTGTAGGATGGTCGCATCGCCTCTTTTGAATATTCTTCCAGTCAGCACTGCTTCGACGCCCAGTTTGCTTCCAATCGCCTGTGGATTGGCCAGGGAGCCTAACGAAGAGAATTGAGCGTCGTCAGTTATGAGTTTGAAGTCGGAGCGCCGGGATAGTCGAGCGGTTATGGCCTCGCGTATTGACGAGCCGGGACAGACGTCAACCGAGATTCCTTCGCAGTTTATCGGAAGCACAGCAATGCTGTGCTTCTTTGGAACCCATCTCGTATACAAGAATGCTGCAACAACAATAACCAGAAGGAAGATCGCCAGTGCGGTTCCGGCGCGTAAGTTGAGATATGTATTCCATAAAGGATCGGTGCGATTCTTATGTTCGACATTGTCGAAATCCAGAAGCAGTTCGCTCGCCGATTGATATCTTTCTTCGCGGTCTTTTATGAGACAGCGTTGAATGATGGCAGCGACGCCTTTTTGAGAATTCGATTGGGCCAACGGCGGCGCGGTATAGGTAAGGATTGAGGAGATGGTTTCAGCATAGTTCTCGCGCGCATATGGATTTATTCCACTTGCGATCTCGTAAAGAACAGTTCCCACGCTGAAAATATCACTGCGAAAGTCGAGCTTTTCACTGCGAAGCTGTTCGGGTGACATGTAAGCGACGGTCCCGGGGACAAGACCACCCGTCAGGTTGCTGACGCTATCATCAAACGATTCGACTGGTTTCCGAGGATGTACTGACTTGGCCAGACCAAAGTCCAAAACCTTTAACTGGCCACTCGGTGTCACCATGATATTGCGCGGCTTGATGTCGCGATGAATGATCCCGTGAGCGTGAGCTTCTGCGAGCGCGCCAACGATCTGTCTTGCCAGCGGAACGATTCGATCGAAAGGCATCGACTTTTCCGCAATCAGCTCGGAAAGCGTTTGCCCTTCGACGTACTGCATGACAATGAACGTGAGTTCTTGAAACTCCTCGATCCCATACACGGGGCAGATGTTTGGGTGATCGAGTATCGCTACCGCCTGTGCTTCTTTGATAAGTTGTCGTTTGGCCCACTCATCGCCGATTAACTCGCTCGAGAGGAACTTCAAAGCCACTTTCCGTCCCAAACGCATGTCTTCGGCAAGGTAGACTTCGCCCATTCCGCCCTTACCCAGTTGCGAAATGATGCGATACGAACCGGCAGTCTTTCCTACCATTGATGGCGCGGACGTGCGCGAGAGAACATCCAAACCCAAATCAAACGCGGGCTCTTCCATTAGACCATTGCTGTTCTCGAGGGCGGAGATGAGCGACTCGACTTCAGCGCAGAGCGATCGGTCGTTCAGTTGTTCGAGATAGGCCGCACGCTGATCGACAGGCAAATCGATCACCGCGTGAAACACCTCCTCAACGTGGGCCAGGTTTTTATCCGGCATTTTCCATCTCTCGTGCGAGCCAGGCTTTTGCAAACTTCCAATCTCGCATCACGGTAATCTCGGACACCTTTAGGATCTCGGCAGTTTCCTCAACATTCAAACCGCCGAAATAACGTAACTCCACTACACGACTCTTTCGCTCATCGACTTCAGCGAGACGCTGTAGCGCTATGTCGAGCACAAGTAATTCTGAAGACTTTTCGGCAGACACTATCGCCGCCTGCGAAAGCGAGACCTGAACCGCATTGCCACCACGCTTCTCACGATGCTGATCGCGAGCATAGTTCAGCAGAATGCGACGCATTATTTGGGCCGAGATACCAAAAAAGTGTGCGCGATTCTGCCAGCGTGTTTTTGTTTGATCGATGAGCCTGAGGTAAGCCTCATTCACGAGGGCAGTCGTTTGCAGAGTATGGTCCGGCTTCTCCCGCCGCATGTAGCTGTGCGCGAGACGACGCAGCTCTCGTTCGACGAGCGGCAGCAACTTCTCGAGGGCGCTCTTGTCGCCGTTGCTCCAATCGATAAGTAGGCCGGTAATTTCGGAAGTGGGGGAACTATCCATGAATCGTTGGGAAAATCTCAAAAATCGGAAGGGCGATAGGGAGACCGGACAGACTGCAAATCCGATGATAGCTCTGGGCCCGATCTGGTTCGTTACAAGTGAAGAGGACGTCGGTGCAATAGAAACCCACCTCAAAAAGGTGGTTCTCACGCCCGACAAGCCGCGTACATACGTGCCTTTTATATAGCGCGGCCCGCCGATTTTGCAAGTAATTTGAAGACTCACTCAATAAAGGGTCAAGCCAGTGTCAATGAGACTCGGTCAAGCTACACAGCACATGATGAATATTGCAGATGCTCTCAAAGGGTGGGTGATGGTGGTGCTCACATTGATTTTCATACTGCTGTACGGCGCCGCGCTGGTTGGCTGGTTGAAACCATTAGCTGACGACAAGATGGTAGTGAGGCTCGAACCAATCATCTTCGCGATTATTGGTTACTACTTCGGCCGTCTCCCCGGTCTACAAAACGAGCACACGCTCAAGGAAGAGATCGGCCGCCAGAGTCAAAAGGCCGATGCTGCGCAATACGCAAAGGAGCAGGCATTGCAAAAAAGGGAGGGCTTGGAAGAGAAGTTAAAGAACGTCGCGGCTGCCTTAGGTCCGTCCGCATCAACGCCCGCCACTGCCGGAGCACATGACAATCGAGAGTTCACCAGGGATCCCGGATTGGGTCGCAATATCGATGTTGCTCTAAAGATCATTAGCCGCAATTAAATGGTCATCTCGCTAGAGGGCTGACTGCCTGAATTGGGACACGTGTGTGCAAAACAGAATGGAGGCTATATGAATAAACAATACAGCACTTCACTTTCCTTAAGCGGTCCGAAGGTTCACCTTCGTATTACGCGTTACCGGCGGCCCCGGCTGAACCGTCGACAGCCATCGCAGCGCCAGAATGTTGTCTCCAGCAATCGGCTTAACGTGGAGGCCTTCGAACAGTTCCTGTGCTGGCTGGGTCCTGATCCGGAAGCTGCCGGCCGAAAATACGAGTCGATCCGCCACCGGTTGATAACGATGTTCAGGGCGAGGCGATGTGTTTTTGCCGAGGATCTCGCCGACGTAACGATCGAGCGTGTGGCGCGAAAGCTCGATGTTCTCAGCACCAGATTCACCGGCGACCCTGCTCGATATTTCTTCGGCGTCGCCAAGAAAATTTATCTCGAACACCAGCAGGCAATCACCGCCGCCGCTCGCTTGCGTTCTGAATTCTCGCCACCGGCCCAAACGGACGATCACGATCTGGAGGACCGCCTCAAACAACTGGACGAAGCCCTCGCCACAATCCCCAGCTCCGATCGTGAACTCATTCTGGGGTATTACACCGGCACAGGACACAATAAGATCAGTCATCGACGCGCCCTGGCCGAACAAATTGGCATCGGACCGAATGCGTTGCGACTGCGGGTGTTTCGCATCAGAAGGGAAATAAAGAATTACATGTTGCGGTCTAATCTCCGCTGCGCTGCGTAATAGCTCAAAAGCTGATTTATCTGTGCAACCTCTGTGTCTGTGTGGTTGACGATTGCTTAGGAAAAACAACCACAGAGACACAGAGGACACAGAGGTTGCACAGAGAAGGACATGTATGACGACTTTTCGGGCAAAGCCGCTCAAGGATTTAGCAAGATTGAACAAGAAAAATGCCGAGTTACACAGTAGCCTCGCCTGAGCGGCGCCGAGCCAAGGCGCCGAATCCATCCAGACGTAGGTCGCTCTGTGTTTCTGATCACGCACCTGCTGAGATTTTCCGTCAGACACCCGCGCCTCGTCGTTACGCTCGCCGGCGCTGTCACTGTTTGCGCGCTCGTCTTCATCCCACGAATCCAATTGCGACTTGACGGTCGCTCCTTAATCCCTTCCGGACTACCGCAATTTGCCGAAGGCGACCAGGCGGCGGCGCGTTTCGAATTGCGCGACCTTGTGTTGATCGGAGTTGGCAATGAGAAAGGCATTTACACGCCTGAGACACTCCGGCGCATCGCCCGCTTGAGTGATGGGCTTTCTCGGGTTGAGGGAGTTGTGCCGGACTCCGTCGTCAGCCTCTCCACCGTGCCGCGCATCTCTCTCGTTGACGGCAAGGTCGACACAAGCCCGCTGTACCGGCCGGAAGATGAATTAAACACGGAGGCCATTCAACAACTGCGCCGCGACGTGGGCAGGCGCGCTTACGACACCGGCCTGCTGGTCTCGCGTGACGCGAAGGGAGCGGCCATCATCGCGAAGGTGCAGCCGGGAGCCGACCGGTATCGCTTGCTTGAAGAGACGCGCTCGTTGATCGCGAGCGAGTCATCCGGCAAAGACTCCGTCTATCTGAGTGGGTCGGCCCTTGCGCAAGCCGTCCTGGGCCAGGCGACTGCTCGCGATCTCGCCCGCTTGATTCCGGCTGTCATCGCCGTCCTGGGCGTGATGCTGTTTCTGTCGTTTCGCCATCCCGTGCCGGCGCTTCTGTCGCTCATGGAAATTGGAGTGAGTCTTATCTGGATGTCGGGCCTGATGGGCCTGACCGGTCAACCAGTGTTCGTCACGACGTTAGTGCTGCCCGTGGTCCTCATCTGCGTCGGTGTGTCTGATGACGTGTACGCGCTCGGGCATTACTTCAACGAAGCCGAACGCGCTGAGCATTCGACGACCGAGGAGACGATCATGGCGGCATTCAGTAGTGCCGCTCGTCCCGTCGCCACAACGGCCGTCTCAACCGTCGTCGGACTGCTGTCGATGGCGGCCGTGAGTCTGAATCCGCTGCGCGTCTTCGGCGTGTTCGGCTCGGCAGCGATCGTCTTCTCGACGTTGTTCACGTTCACATTCGTGCCGGCAATGCTCGCGCTCATGAAGCCGAACGTCCGTTGGAAAGGGGAGCCGACTCTCGGCGGACGTCCTGCAACGTCGGCGCTGCGGTTCCTGACTGGCGGAGCGAGCCCACGACGCGTGGCTGTCTGCGCTCTCCTCGTCGCGGTGTGCGCCGGTCTCGTGGTCACGCGTCTCCGCGTCGACGATAGTTGGATCCGAAACCTGCCAACTCAGAGCGACATCGTGCGAGGCGACAGGTTCTTCAACGAAAAGATGGCGGGGACGACCGCGCTCGAGCTGATGATAGATGCAACACACGGAGGATGGTTCAACAGCAAGGCAGGACTCGATTCGCTCGGCTCGCTGGAATGGGTTCTCGCCAGGGTTCCGCATGTCGGCGCTGTCAACTGTCTCTTCAACGACGTGGTGAGAGCCAACTCGTCAATCGTCGACGGCTTAAGCTACAACGCTTACCGGGCAGCGCTGCAGACTGGACGCTTTCCTCTCAGGCAGGGGGATGCCGACGCTGCATTAAAGGCGCTCTCGCATGCGACGCAGGCTCCGCTCCGCGAGCGAGTTGACGATGATCATCGCTGGGCCCGCGTTACGATCTTCATCCGCGATGCTGACTACAGCCGCATCGACAACGTGCTGCGAGCCGCCGAGCGCGAAACATCAGCACAGGGGTTTGGCCACAAAATCGTGCCGTTCGGCGATGGGTGGATCAGCTACCTGACGGTGCGACTGCTGGTCCAAGGACAGGTGTCGTCGATTGCGTTGGCGCTTGTCACCGATCTGATTCTCATCACGATACTGCTTGGCTCCGTTCGGATGGGGCTCATCGCAATTCTTCCGGTCGCATTCAGTCTGCTATTGGTGCTCGCCGCGCTGGCGCTCGCAGGCACGCCGCTCGGAATCGCCAACTCGATGTTCGCAGGCATCGCGCTCGGCATCGGGTTGGATTTTGCGATTCATTTGACGACGGCCTACCGGCAAAGGCTTCGTCAAGGCATGCCTGCGGGCGAAGCTCTGCGGAGCACGCTCGAGCTCACCGGCCCGGCGGTGTGCGTCAGCGCCGCTTCGATCACGGCGGGTTTTTCGGTGTTGATGTTGTCTGAAATTGCTCCCAACGTGCAGCTCGGCGTCATGATCTGTCTCTGTCTTCTGACCTGCGCGGTCAGCACGTTGCTGCTCATCCCCAGCCTGCTCAAGCTCTGGAAGCCGCACAGTACCGAGCGCGGTAGCGCCGGGTCAACTTCTGCGATCAAGCGCGTTGATGAAGTTGACCCGGCGCTACCGCGCTCGGTTCTGTGTGTCAGCGAGCAGGAAAGGTAAGGACACGAGGAGTGGTGGGTCGGTCAAAGCCATCGGGCGTAGAGAGATATTGAATAGACCACTGGCCCGGCCCTGTCGCACGATGACTGGCCCATTACCCGCTCCCACTAAAAGATTCGCGCTGTCAGGTAACAAGTAGCCACGCGTATCCGTAAGGCGTGGCAGGGCTGCGGCGAGTAGATGATAAATACCGTCGGGCACGGGCCCGATACAGAACGCGCCGGGCGACGTAAGGAGAGCGCCACCGACAGGACGGCTCTGCGGTATATGAGCGTGAAAGAGCCCGACAAAGATCGGTCGCTCGTCAGCTTTGGGCAAGTCAACGAAACCTTCCACCGAATGGAGCGTCGCACGCCCGGTCAGCTCAGCGTAGTGCGCGCAAAGCGACTCCACCGACGTCGGAGTGATCCGTTCAGCAAGATATCGAAATTCACGTGGCCCAAGTCCGACGCGTTGCGTGAAACGTCTCGTGAAAGTGCTGAGACTGTTGTAGCCCACCTCGAAGGAGATGTCGGTAATGCTGCGGTCAGTATTCAGGAGCAGCCGCTTCGCTTCATCCAGTCGCATCGCTGAGATGAACTTGGCGGGCGGCAGCCCCGTGATCTGATGAAACACGCGATTGAAATGGAACTCGCTGAGATAAGCCACGCGCGACATGTCTCGCAACGAGATGGGTTCACACAGGCGCTCACGCGCAGACGTGATCACGCGCTCGACCGCGCGGCGGTGTGACGCAATAGTATCTTCACGGTATTCGCTTCTTGTGGCTTCAATCTCTTGCATATTCCCTCAACGCTTCTCGCAGCTGAATGGGCACGGGCACAGCGACCACCTGCTTGCCCTCGCGCTGCATGCATGCGACCTGTTGCTCGCCGCGCGCAACCAGCTCTTCGCCGCGCCAGTACTCGAATCTCATCGTGATGCGGTTCTGCGCCAACTCACCGAGACGCATGCGTAAGGCGATCTCGTCAAACGCGAAGAGCTCCGCCATGAATTCACACGACACGCGCGTGGTCACGAGCACGAGACCGTGCTTGAGCGCTTCGATCACCTCGGGGGCTCGGTCACGCAGGAACATCTCGCGACAGCGTCCCTGCCAGCGCACGTGGTTCGCGTAGTAGACGTTTCCGATCAAGTTCGTCTCTTCAAATCCGACGACGTGCCGGTATTCATACGCGCGCATCTCCGCCTCCCGTTAACAACGCTACTGCCAGATCATCTTTCTGAGAGTCCGTCTTGATCACGCCCGAGGCGATTTTCAACTCACCTGATGCGAGCAAGACCCAACCATTAGGCGACGCGCTCACGAAGATGAGAGGCGCAGTCATTCCGGCGCCTGCTTTCTTCAGACACTCGACTGACGTCCAGACGCGCGTCGCTGCGATGTCCAGCGTCTCTTGGGTTTCATGGCTGATGAGCTCAGCAAGTTTGAATCGCTCAGGGCCGAGCATGTCGGACCAGGTCGTAGATGGTCGCGTCGTGATGAGTTCGAGATCGCAGCCGACTGGGGCGTGTCCGGCGATAGCCATCGTGAGATCGCCGCAGTGCGAAGCAGACACGTTGCGTCCGTCGCAACTCGTAGGTTTCCCGTCTGCGCGTCTGATTACACAGCCCGCGCCGAGAACATTCTCAATGGCGCGTGTGCTGCGATCGCGACGATCCAAGGTTCCGTTGCGCTCGAACGTGATCGAAACGTTTGCTTCAGGAACCAACGCAAGCAGACATCGTTCGACGTATGGCGTTAGCAACCCTTCCGGCCATGGACCTTTGAAGTCAGTTCCGTTAATGGCGCGCAGGTGTAGTCGCTCCCAGCGTTCTTGCACATGACCTTCGGTATCCGTAAGCTCCACGTCGTAAATGAAGCCGTTAGCGAAGCGCGAACGTTCATGTGCGTGCACGAATAATCCGCCGGGTTGTCCATTCAGGCTCCCCGTTATCTTCTCGACGCCGACCGGCAGGAGCGTGATCTGCGGTACGCACGCTTGGACGGCGTGGATGGCGGCGTCACGGGCTCCCGGATCTCCGAGCACCAGGCCTCCCGGTAAGTAACGACCGAACCAAGTCGTCGTGCCGTCAGGCATGATCTCGGCCGCGCACTCTGTGGCCTTAAGCGTTCTATACTCACGCAGACGTTGAAAGCGCCCGGTGTGAAATAGCACTTTGCCGTAGAGGTCATGATGGGGGTCGAGTCCGATCGCTCTCGAGTCAACGGTCCGTGCAGCCTGGTCTAACGGAGCGCTCGCCACACGACACACCGCACGGAAATGATCGACCTGAAAACCCGTCTCGGAGCTGCGCAGAACAACCTCCACACTCCCTACGGCACGCACGAGCGCGGCGACACGAATCGTATGGCTTGCTCCCTCACTAATGACGACGGGCCGCTCGAACTTTACCTGCTCGAATGCCGGCGGCTCGTTCGTTTCCGTGAGCGCCATGAAGGCCTGGGCCATCGCCTCCATACCTATCACTGCCGGCAGCAGTCGTTCGCCGCGGAAGACATGATCGTCGAGATAAGGATCGGTCGCTGTGGATAATTCTGCGTCGACGACGAGCTCGATCCCCGGATAGTAGATGCGCGGCTTCTCAAGGAAACGCAGAAACGGGAGCTCGGGCCGCTCGACTTTGAGCGTTGGCATATCGCGTAAACGGCCCATAACCACCGCAGCGACGTTCTCGGACTTGCGGCAGAGAAGTTTGCGCAACGAGTCGAGACCCTTCTCGACCGGAATCGGGGTGATGCCTTTTCGCGACAACTCATCGACGGCGCCTAGTCGCGCGCCCATGCCGACGCCCGACCAGACGGACCATTCGATCGCGAGGCAACGGCAGTGGGGATGCATAATCCTCCATTGCTCGGTCAAACGTGTGAGCCATTCGTTAGCGAGACCGTAGTGTGCTTCGCCCGGCAGCCCCGTCCGCGCGATGATGGAGGAGAAGGTGATAAAGAGACGCAGACGATCGGGATCGATCGCTGCGAGTAGGTTCTGTACGCCTCGAATCTTAGGAGCTAACGTCTCAGAAATTGCTTTTGAAGTGAGGTTCTCAATCAGACACGGAACGTTTCGCGCCGCGCCATGCAGGATGGCTGTGATTTGTCCAAGATCCTTCTCCACGTTACGGAGTGCGTCGCGCGTCGCGGCGGCGTTTGTCACGTCAACGCTGTAGTAACGGAAGTCAACGCCGGCCGCCTTCATTCTTTCAAGGTTTGTGATGATCTCGTCGTCGTCGGCTGCTAGCTGAGAAAGACCGAAGATGGCGAGACGTGCGCCGGACTCGCTCGCAAGTCGAAGCGCGCACTCCGCCGTGATCCCGCGCGCGCCGCCGGTGACCACTAACACGTCGTTCTTCGTGAGCGGGAGTTCACATTCATCCGCTTCAAACTCGAGCGGGCGCAGAACCGGTTCAGATCGTGTGCCGTCCGAACTGTAGCGCGCTTCTGCGTAGCCGCGTGTGGCGAGCGCCTCTGCGAGCACCCACGCCGCTGCGTTCGGATGTGCCGGAGGTACCTGGACCACGCACGTGTTGAGACTCTTCGCTTCAAGGTGCAGCGTGCGTGCGAAACTCGCCGCACCGCCCACAAGCACGAAGCGGAAATCATCACCACCTTTCATCGCCTCGCGCGCGCCGTCCAGCAGGAGCCCGACGTGAGTTTCGTCCGGGTTGGGCGGCAGGAGAACGACAACGCCGCGGCCTGCGCCCGCGTGCGCGAAAGATCTTTCGACAGCGACTTTGAGTGGATGATCGGGCGTCGCTAGTATGCGCCAGTCTCCTGCGTCGTGCAGACCCTCTCGCCGGGGCAAAGCGCGTTCGACGAATTCGACGGAAAACTCTCTGACCCACTCGTCAACGCCGGTGAAGGTTGTGTCAGCGTCAGAGTCGTCGTCCGCGCTTCCCGCGTGTGCGGCCGCCTCTAGTGCGTTGGCGATTTCAGAGACGGTTGCGTTTGCGTAGTTAGTCGGGGCTGTTGGAGGTTGAAGTTTTAGATGGCGAGCAGCTTCGGCGACGAGTTGAGCCACGCTGATCGAGTTCAAGTGCAGGTCGTCGAGCAGCCTGCTTCTGTTCTCGATCGTGTCAATCGGAAGTTCCAGCCGCTCTGCTACGAGTCGTCTAACAACTTCCAGCGCGGTGTCTGTTTCTGATCCGATTGAGACCTCGTCTGTCGCATGCGGCTCTTCTGTAAGACTGTCTGCTGCTGCATCGTCAGCCGGCGCAAGCTCGCACGGATTGGCAAAGAAGCGCGGGCGCCAGTCGAGGTCGAACGGGCGCGCGAAGCGATCGGCGAACAACTCGTCGTGAGCGACGCGTACGCCAAGAGAGAAGCATGCGCCAACGGTATTCAGCAGGCCACGAAGCGAAGTCCCGCCGGCATCGAGCGCCACGGCGGGTTCATTACGAAACTGACTGATCAGACCGCAAAGAGTCTGACCGGGGCCAACCTCGATCCATAGATCAACGCCAGCGACACCGGTTTCATTGACCGCGTCCATAAAGCGGACTGGCGAGGTTACCTGGTCGCGGAGCAACGATCGTAAATCGGAATCGCCGTTTAGGTGCTGACCCGTTACGGTTGAAAACACTTGGCGCTGCAATGGTCCGAACTCTTCGCGCTCCAGATGCGCGTATAAATGAGTCCCGGCGGGCGCGACCAGTGGTGAATGGAATGCGTGAGAGACGCGTAACAACGTAGTGCGCAGCCCGTGCGCCTCGGCGCGGCGCGCTACCTTGCTGATTTCAAGCGCTTCGCCCGAAAGGACTGTCTGCAACGGCGAATTCAAACCTGCTATAACAACTTTCTCGCCGTTCAAAATCTCTTCGACCGCCTGCCGGTCTGCCGCCACACTCAGCATTGCGCCGTTGGGGCCATCAACTTCCGCCATCGCGCGTCCACGCGCGCGTGCTATGCGGAGCAGCGAACGCTCGTCGAGAGATCCCGCCCAATTCAGCGCCGTGAGCTCGCCGAGACTGTGACCCACAGCGACAGCCGCGTTGATTCCTAACCGTGAGAGAACGCGCAGGGCCGCGACTGACGATGCAATGATTGCGGGCTGCGCCACGTCAGTCGAGACGCCGTCGCCGCGCCAATTCTGCTGCGTGTAGGCGTAAAGATCTTCGAGGAAACTAAACCGACGCGCCCACGGCCCACCGTCCTTATATGAAGGCGAACCCTGGCCGGGGAAGAGAAAGCCGATGCGTGCCGGCGATTGACCACTGCTGAAAAAGACGCCGCCATGTGAATCGATCAGCTGCGGCGCATCGCTGCGCGCGTGTGATCGTAACGCTTCAAGTCTGCTCGACAGTTCTGCCGCACTTGATGCGACAACTGCTGCACGGACCGGAAGAGGACGAAGCGTCTCCGACAGGCGCACAGCCAGATCCGTCAACTCACTGCGCGAAAGGCGTCCGGCATACGCGAGCACGCGCTCGATTTCATTCTCAAGTTGATCGACGTCCCGGCCACTGAAAAGAAACAACTCAGCATCCTGTGCAGACGTGAGTAATGCCCGCTCTTTTGAAGTAAGAGATTGCCGGCGATCATCGTGTGTCGCTTCCAGCGTGACGTGCGTGTTGATGCCACCGAAACCCATCGCGCTAACGCCTGCCCGTAAGTTCACCTCGGTGGAGAACAGCTCGCCCTGTTTGAGAGCGCGTAGCGCAGATCCATCTCGCTTCAGTTCTTCGTGCGGATCATCACAACCAACCGTCGGCGGTATGATCTGCGCGCCGAGCGCCATCGTCGCTTTGATCAACCCCGCGACGCCCGCCGCTGCCTTTGTGTGACCAATGATCGCTTTGACTGAGCTCACAACGGCGGGCGTTCCATTCGCCTCGCATCGTGCGCGCGCCAGCGTTTGAAGCTCAGTAGCATCACCGACCGCTGTGCCCGTTCCGTGTCCTTCGAAGTATGCGACTGTTTCAGGGCCGTATCCCGCGCGCGCGTAAGCACGTCGCAACGCGATGAGCTGGCCCTCAACCTCCGGACGAGTGATGCCACCGCTACCATCCGACGACACACCCCAACCACGTATCACCGCGTAGACTCTTAGCCCTCTCCGAAGAGCATCCTCATGACGCATGAGGACGACGACGCCACAACCCTCGCCGGGCCAGAAGCCCGCCGAGCGGGTGTCATAGACGCGCATCATGTCTACGGCGAGCGCGCCGGTCTTAGCAAATCCTACGAGCTCAAACGGATCGGTACTCAGGTCAACACCGCCGGCAATCGCGACCTCGAGATCGCCGACCACGAGTGACGAGCAGGCGTTTATGACCGCCAGAAGCGAGGAAGCACATGCTCCATCGACTGTGTAACCGCCACCCTTGAGATCGAAGTGATTACAGACGCGCCCGGCGATGGTGTTGGAGAGTCCACCCGCAAGCGTCTCCGCCCCAACCGGCGGGAAAGGTTTTTTGTAAAGGTCCTCCATCTGCGCGAGGAGTTCACGCTGGCGCTCGGGCGCGCACGCCTCATCTTCAAGAATCTTCCGTACGACACGCCGCACGTACGGCCAGCGCAGTCGCATCGTATTCGCACGCGAAAACTCGCCAGTGAGCGTGTTGCCGACAAACACGCCGGTCGCTTCACGCGGCAATCCGTCACCTTCCGGAAAGCCTGCGTCTTCGAGGGCCGCAGCGGCGACATCCAGAGTCAACCAGTGCGCTGGATCGGCGGCGCGATAGGTGGCACCGGGCACGCGGAAGCGCGCACGATCAAACTCGTAACCTTCGATGAAAGCGCCTTCCGTCGAATATGTTTGATCGGGACTTTGTCGATCGGACGACAGATAGTCGTTGAGATTGAGTCGCTCAGCCGGGATGCGTCTGAAAGCGCGGCGTTGTGCCAGCGCATTTTCCCAGAGCTCGCCAGGCGAACGCGCATCCGGGTAGCGACACGCCATGCCGACGATGGCAATTGCGTGTGTCATCTCACGCCTCCCTCACGAGCGCGGGAGCCGTGACGGCGACAGTTTCCATCTCTTCATGGGCACTGCCACGGATCCATCGCACGGCAAACGCGCAAAGTCCTCGAACCGCGCAGACGATTGTCAGTGCAAAGAAGAGTCCGAAGACCACATGCATCATCATCAGCAGACCGTAGACTGCGGCCACACTGAGACCGAACCCGATCTGATCGCGACGCCCGCTCGGTGTTGTAGCCGGGTCAGTCACCATGTAGAACGTGTAGAGGATAAACGCGACACCCGTCATCGGTATCAAACCCGCGCCAAAAGGCGTGTCAAATAACAGGCTCCTCAAAAAAGCTTGTGCGACAAAGCCGCTGAGCCATGCAGCAATCAGCGGCAGCCGGTGCGTGAAGCGCGCGTTCAAGAACGTCCCTGTGCAGACGATCAGTCCGGGCAGGATCCAGTCGCCGGCACCCGTCATGTTCTCTGTGAACTGATAAGGCGGCGCGACGCTGACCCACGAGAAGGCGAGTAGCGTCGCCGTAATGCCAAAGTTGGAAGGGTTGAAGAAGTGACGCGTGCCACGTTCGG
Organism: Pyrinomonadaceae bacterium; assembly: GCA_036498585.1. Lineage (GTDB taxonomy): Bacteria > Acidobacteriota > Blastocatellia > Pyrinomonadales > Pyrinomonadaceae > PSRF01. The sequence goes on from DASYFE010000010.1 coordinate 13,679, forward strand.
CTGGTGCGCGCAAGATGCACTTCGAGCAGATCGCCACGACCGACGCAAACATGACTGGTCCGAGTCTCTCGTTTGCGTAAAGGAGCATCGCGCAAGCAAGCCCGGTGATGTGCGCCGAGAGCAGAAACTCGACAAACTTGCGCGGGCCGCCACCCAGAAACCTCAGCGGGCGACGATTGCACCGCGCGTCGATGAACTCGAGTAACAACTCGGCGCTGTAAGCAGAAGCCAGCGCCACGAGTGGCTGGGCAAAAGACTGTTCGAAGCCAAAGAATGCATGGCCCAGGATGTTGAGGACGGTGATGGCGATCGCGAAGCGCCGCAGTCCTCCGAGACGGTCCGCTCGATTGTTCATCTCATTTGCACTCATTGCTGACTCCCTTCTCACTACCGAGCACCACTGTGTACCAGCCGCCCGGCGCCAGTTGAATCGTTTCCTGTTGAACACCACGGCCGTCGCGCCAGCGCAACTCGACAGCGACGAGATCGTTTCCCGCGAGATGGCCCAACCCGAACTGCAAGTCAGGACTGCGTTTGCCTGAATGCCCGTTACCGCCGTCAACCTGCTGCACGAGCGGCGCGCGTCCAGCCACGAACACACGCGCCTCCGCTCCGATTGCCGGACGCGAAAAAATTGCGGCTCCGTCACGGCACACACGCGTCTTCGACACGCTGTCTCCGACAGGCAGACGAAGTCTGAGCCCGAGAAACGCGCCCGCATTGGTGCTCTCGTTGCGGTAGAAGTATGAAGTTCCCCACTGGTTCGCGACTGCGTAGTCGAGACGTCCATCACCATCAACGTCCGCCGTCGCGATTCCGCGTGTGAGCAACGGCTGATCCAGTGAAAGCTGTGCGGCGATGTCGTGATAACGCCCATCCGGCGCGCGCACGAAGAAGAAATTGTGACCGTTGCCGCTGATGTCATCGCCGGCTTGAAGCCCCGGCCAACTACGCGGGTCGTGAAGACGCTGGTCGTTGCCCATCACAACCTCGTGCAGCTCGGGCCAACGATTGACGTTCCCTTTGAGGAAGCCCGTCGCTTGCAACGCCTCGAGTACGCCGTCGTTGTTGAAGTCGCCCAAGCGTGTGTCCCATCCCCAACCGCTGCGCGAAAGACCCAGCGACTCGCTGCGATCGACGTAGGGCGCGACGCCTTTCTTCATGAGCTCGGTGTGTCCTGTACTGAGGAAGACGAAATTACTTTCTTCGAGGCCGTACTCCTGCGTGATGTTGCTGACGTAGATGTCGGGCAATCCGTCGCCGTTCAAGTCGCCGAAGTCGACACCCATGCCTTTGTACGAGTCGTGGCCAAGCACCTTCGACTTCGTCGTCGTAAGCGATCGCCGTCCTTCCAACAACTCGAAGCGCAGGTGACCGGGCGTCGAGAGGTTGTGCAACAGGCGATCGGGACCGAAGTCGTTGGCGAAATAGATCTCGGGGAGCAAGTCGCCATCGAGATCGGCGGCGCCGATTGCAAGCGCCCAACCTTGAGCGCTCTGCTGATCGAGTGCGCCGTTCGCTTCCTCGAATTGCCCCTGTGATTTCCAAAGAAGCAGATGTTTCTTTCCACCGTTTTGGGCTTTCGACATCGAGTCCTGCATCTGGTCGGCGACGTTGGACCGTGCGTCAAGAATGCGTGCTCCATCGGGGAAGAAGTTGCCGATGATCAAGTCCGTGTGACCGTCGCCGTCGATATCTGCGAGTGTCGCCGCGTTTGTGTACCAGCGAGCGCCGCCGGGAACGACTTCGCTCTGCGTGTAGCTGCCGGCGTTGAGTGAGTTGCGGTCACGTTTGATAAAGGCGATCGGAGTCCGGCCCCAGTAATAAGCAAGCACGTCCTGGAGACCGTCTTCGTTAAAGTCTCCGGGCAGACAACCCATCGGTGCGGTGGTCGCCTTGTCGTAAGGGAGATTGATCGGGTCGAGAGCGAATGGCTGATAGCGTGCGGGCGTTCCCGGCACGGGGGTGACGATGACTTTATCGATCCTCGTGTCGACGTAACATGCGTCGTTCGGCAGTCCGTCACCGTCCAGATCGTTTAGCGCTACTGCGGCTCCGACACTGGAGATCCAGGCGTCGACGCGGCGCAACGATGGATTGACGTCGCGAATCGTCTTTTGTGTTTCTCCGCTCAACGTCGGCAGTGGCGCCGCGCTGAAATGAAATCCTTCCGCGAGCTTTGCTAGCTCGGACTTCGAGACCTCGGGAATGCGCGCGAAACCGTAGACTGCGAGAACGAGAAGGATCGCCGCGAGCTTTGCGGCCTGGCGCCTGAATGTGCTCATCATGTTCTTGTGACTCCCATTGATTTCTCTGCGTCCTCGGCGTATCCCAGCGTTCTGTGCGTTAAAACGGCAACTCAACGCAGAGGGCGCAGAGATACGCTGAGGGCCGCAGAAAGGGTTCAAATTCAAACATCACCAAAATTTTTCTTGTATGCGGCGACGCCATACTTCGTAAGCCGGCAACCCGCCTTCTTCACGCAAGTCTTCCAGCGCCGCATCGGTGATTGCGGCGGTTTCTTCGGCAGAGTGGCCGCAGATCAAACGGCAGATGTTTTTTGTGTGAAGGTTGAGATTCGCTGCGCGTTGGCGCGTCTTGGCGGCAAAGGCCACACCTTGAGCAAGCGCAGGCAGGTGTCCGCGGGCGGCGGTCCGTAACGATTCGATTGCGACGCGATCGCAGCCGCCCGCGTAAGCACACGCCAGACCTACACCGCTCCACAGATCATTCCGTCGCATGGAAGGAAAGGCGTTGATCGCGTTCACGACCGCAGCGACGTCCGCGCCTTTTACAAACCACATGCTGCGACCGAGACCTTGATCGAAGACGTGTAGCGCGTAACCGTTCAGACGAGTGGGCAGCGCCCGTCCTTCTACGTAGTGAGGCCAATTGAAATAGCCTTCATGAAAACCGTAGCCATCGACGACGAGCCAACCCAGCAGAGGATCGAGTTGGGCCAGGTGTGATGTGACGCCTCGCCGCAAACGAGCGAGCGCCCATCCCAATCCAACGTGCATCATGTAGACGTGAGGTTGGCCCACGCGCTCGGTGAAAGTGCGCCAGCGATCTTTTCGCCAGGGCGTGAAGCAGTCGAGTAGCGCCAATCCCATCGCAGCGCCTTCGAAAGCAAAGCCGCGCAGCTCTGCATCGACGTTCGCAAGCCGTCTCGCTATGGAAACGAACTCCGATTCCTCGAGCGCCGCATGATAGCCACTCAGAAAAATGATGCCGATCTGCTCGAGGCGGCGGCGAGCCTCGTCGTCGCTCGCGCGGAAGCCACGCTGAGCAAAGCTTGCTTCAGCCGGTGAAAGACCCAGGAAGCGTCGACGCGCTTGCCCGAGTAACGAAATTTTATCCGCACGCACCTGCATTTTTCGTTTATCCGAGCAGAACCACTTACCGGCACACTACTGACGTTCGGAGTCGAACGCTCCGCACACGAGTGTTCAGGTTGTCGGGATCTGGGCTCGACGATTGGCGGAGAGGAAAATCCGGCGACAGAGGTCGGGAAACAGCCGCCTGTCCAATCATCTGTATTGGGAGTGCAGAAAACAGTATGGCCCTCGCGCGCAAAAATCGGCGTGGCATTTTTAGACAGGATTGCAAGATTTACAGAATTAACAAGATTCAGATCCTGACTCGTGGTGCGATCTTCCGCAAGATTGAACAAGTAAAAGACTCGAAGGCGTGTTGAAATTCCTCGCACCGAAAGACACGTTCGGACAAAGTATTTCGTGAGGAGGAAAAAGATCGATGAAAGAGATCACACGGAGGCTTTACACAAAACCAGTCATGCTCGGCATGGCGTTCCTGATGGGAATCGCACTGGTAGTCGGCTTGTTCGTCACGTCGAAGAGCACCGCGGCGGCGAACTCGTTTCCAGTCGCGGCAGGGAACGACGAATTCGAGACCGCCGGCGACGGCTCAACATTTCACAACTTCGCGGGCTCACCCATACCAGCGAACTTCTTCGGAACAGGCTCCCTTGCGTACGGCGGGCAAGTGATCCTGCAAGGCGTGCCTCTAGCGCCAGGGAGCGATGTTGACACGATCATTCAACGGACCCAGGCTGTTGCGGGGCCGGGCGGCAGTACGCCGATCGCGATGACCGCGCTTTCTCTAAAAGGCACGGGCCCGATCACCGTCACTTACAGCAACAACACGACAGAGCAATGGAACGTCAAGGTAGGTCTGTCAGACTACACGGCTTCCGGCGGGACGATGACAATAAATTTCAGTACGTTTGACTCAACGCTGAAGGTCTGGCCGAAATTCACTTTCACGCGCGTATCAGACGGACTGACAAAAGTGTACGACACTGGCGGTTCGGGTCTCACCGGTCCGTCAGCCGGTCTGGCGGCGACTGACTCAGCCGCAGATATGGAAGATAGCGTTGTCGTGATCGAACCAGCGCCATTACCGGCGCCGTGTCCCGTCGCGACGATCAGCGATTCAAGACTAAGCGCTAACATGGCGGCTACCACTGCCGCGAGTACCTGCGCACCGGTCACGCTGAGCTCCGTCAACTCACCGTGGGGACCCTGCGCTCCCGGTACCTTCTGCATCCCCGCGCCGATCACCGAGGAGGAGCGATGGGCGCGCCACAGGCCTGGACCAAAAGGATCGTTAAAGCAGGCCGCAGTCGGAGTCGCCGAGTAATCGCATCAAGTTGGTCGGCATCTCGATCTACCAGTCTCCTCCCAAATGCCCTGGTTAACTGGCCTCACCCGCGGTTCCGATTCGGAGCCGCGGGTGAGGATTTACAGTCTTTAGCCACAGTAATAGAATCTCGATCCCCGCATGACGAAATGATCGAGTCTTATAAATCCTCCGGTTCGAGATGGACTCTGCGATGCGCCGTCGTAGCTTGCCTCCTGCTGCTAAGCGCGTCCGCGAATGCACAACAAGAACTCACTACCCAGCCAGTCGCGCGCGAAATGCGAGGCGGCGAACAGCACACGTATCAAGTAAAACTAAATGCCGGTCAGTACGTGCGCGTTATAGCGGAGCAGAAGGGCATCGACGTCGTGTTGGCGTTGTCAGGGGCGGATGGAAAACCAGTCCTTGAAGTCGATAACAACCTGAGCGGCACGCGAGGTATGGAAGTGGTTTCCCTCGTGGCTGACGCCAGCGGTGTCTATCAGTTGAATGTGCGTTCGCTGGAGAAAGATGCGTCGGCAGGACGTTACGAGATTCGGATCGATGATCTGCGGACTGCGACCGACGCAGACCGCACACGCGTCGCCGCTGAGCGTTCCTACGTCGCGGGCGCCAAACTCCAGGATCAAAGGACAGGCGATGCCAGCCGTAAAGCAATCGAGCAATACGACGAAGCGTTGCGCCTGATGCGAGAAGCCCGTGACCAGCGTGGCGAAGCCATGACGCTCACCAACATCGGCTCGATCTACAGCTTTCTTGGCGAGCCACAAAAGGCGCTGGAGAACCTTAACCAGGCACTCACCGTCTGGCGTGCTATTGGGGACCGTCATTTAGAAGCCATCACAAATACGATCAACGGCAGGGTTTACTACGCGCTCGGCGAACCACAGAAGGCGCTCGAGTCTTGCAGCCTCGCGCTTCCGGTTATGCGCACAGTTGGAGATCAGAGCGGCGAGGCCGCCACCTTCACACAGATGGGCACGGTTTACAGATTGATAGGCGAGCCGCAAAAGGCGCTCGATCATTACGCTCAAGCGCTGCCTTTGGTTCGCGCCGTCGGTGACCGCCGAAATGAAGGGACAATTCTCAACAACCTGGGGACGGTCTATAGCCTTTTGGGTGATTCACCGAAGGCGTTTTATTACTTCGAGCAAGTGCTACCGCTGGTGCGTGCGACAGGTGATCGCCGGGTTGAGACCGCGACGCTCACCAACATGGGAATCCTTCACACCCTTTCTGGCGATCCGCAAAAGGCGCTTGAATATCTCAATCCTGCGCTTGCGATAGCGCGCGAGCGTAGCGATCGCAGGACCGAGGCTGCGGTGCTCACGCATATGGGAACGGCTTACAGCGTTTCGGGAGATAAGGATAAGGCAATCGAATATCTGGAGCGTGCGCTCCAACTGAGAGTCGCTGTGAGTGACCGTCCGGGCGAGGCGATAACGCTCAATCACCTTGGACGCGCCTACGCCGTGGCGAAGGATCAGGAGAAGGCGCTCGAATATTATGGCAAGGCCCTGGTCATCTGGCGCGCTGTTGGCGATGGCAACGGGGAAGTCGCGGCGCTTTACGGGATGGCGCGCGCCGAATCCGATCGCGGTGATCTTCAACGTGCGAATCAACTAACCGAATCAGCGCTTCCGATCATCAATACACTGCGCACGAGGGTAACCAGCCCGGATCTGCGTGCTTCGTACTTCGCCTCAGTTCAGGATTTATTCAAGCTGCGCATCGATCTGCTAATGCGGCTGCATCGACGCGAACCGACTGCCGGCTTTGATGTGGCGGCGCTGAAGACTTACGAGCAGGCGCGTGCGCGAAGCTTGATCGACATGTTGGCCGAAGCGAGCGCCGATATACGCCAGGGCGTCGATCCCGCGCTGCGTGCGCGCGAACGTTCGTTGCAACAGATGCTCAATGCCGAAGCGGACCGGCAGATGCGCTCATTCGGCAGTCGGCGCAAGATAGAGGAGTTGTTGACGCAGCTCGATGTGATTGAGGCGGAGTTGAAAGCCACTAGCCCACGCTATTCGGCGTTGACACAACCCGCGCCGCTTGGTCTAACGGAGATCCAAACCGCAGTAGCAGACGATGAGACGTTGTTGCTGGAATACTCTTTGGGCGAGGAGCGTAGTTATCTCTGGGCAGTGACAAAGAATTCGTTTGTGACCTATGAGCTGCCGTCACGCGCTGCGATCGAGGCGGCGGCTCGACGCTGCTACGATCTCCTAACTGCCCGTAACCTGTACGTGAAGTTTGAAACAGCGGATGAGAAGCGCGAGCGCGTCCGAAAGGCTGACGCCGAGTATCCGAATGCGGCTGCGGCTTTGAGCGATATGCTGCTTGGACCAGTCGCTGCACAGTTAGGGCGAAAGCGATTGCTGGTTGTTCCTGATGGCGCATTGGAGTATTTGCCCTTTGCGGCACTTACGATTCCAAACCAAGCCCCGGGTAAATTCGAACCGCTCATGGTTCAGTACGAAGTGACGAGCATTCCGTCGGCGTCAACACTCGCAGTACTCAGGCAGGAGCTCAAAGGGCGTACGCCGGCTGAGAAAGTCGTTGCTGTGTTTGCCGACCCGGTGTTCGACAAGTCTGATGAAAGAGTTAATGGAAACGTGAGCCGTATCGCGGGCGGGCATCACGGAGCGCCGGCAACGGATGAGGTCATGGCTTTAACGCGGCTTCCTTATACGCGACAAGAAGCAGAGGCGATCCTCGCTCTCGCGCCTGCGACAGGTCGAAAGGCGGCGCTCGGCTTTGAAGCCAATCGTGCGGCGGCGATGAGCGAAGACTTGATCAAGTATCGCATCATCCATTTTGCCACCCACAGCATTCTTGACAGCACGCATCCGGAGCTTTCCGGCATCGCGCTTTCGATGTTGGACCGTCAGGGGAAATCTCAGAATGGTTTCCTGCGCGCGCATGAGATCTTCAATCTCAGGTTGGGGGCGGAGCTCGTGGTGTTGAGTGGCTGTCGTACGGGGCTCGGCAAACAGGTGAAGGGTGAAGGTGTTTACGGGATGACGCGTGGCTTCATGTACGCGGGTTCGAAGCGCGTGCTCGTGAGTCTTTGGGACGTACAGGACCAGGCCACCGCGAGGCTAATGTCGGATTTTTATCGTGGGCTCCTTGGTCCCAAACGAGCTTCGACCGCGGCAGCCCTCAGAGCCGCGCAAATCGCGATCTGGCGCGAGGGCCGTTGGTCCGCGCCATACTACTGGGCCGGCTTCGTCCTCCAGGGCGAACCTAAGTAGGCCACAAAAAGGGCTTAAGATAACGCCGAAGGCGTTCGCTAATCTCAGCCCAGGGTTGGAGCGCCAGCGACAACCCTGGGATCCGATAATGAAAATGAACAACCCTGAAAGGGTTTGCCAACCGCGGAACCCTTTCAGGGTTTGGTCCATCTATGGGAATCTCACCCAGGGTTCTCGTTCCTCGAACCCTGATGTTATGAAGCAGCGCCTCCGGTCGTGAGTTGTTAGACTCACGTTCAGCTTCTTGATATGAGACTGAAAGGAGGCGCTATGCCAAGAATATATATCGGCGTTGACTTTCATGC
>DASYFE010000011.1:0-74526 GCA_036498585.1 Pyrinomonadaceae bacterium
GCAGATTACACCGATAAAGTTATCAAACAATCTGCGCAATCTATGGATAAAAATTCTGTTACGGCGCTTGATCCCAACCGGGAACGCGAATGCACGCGACGTGATGGCCCGGCGAGACCTCCCTCAACTCCGGATCGATACGCGCACACTCCTCAATCGCGAGCGGACAACGCGTCCGAAATCGACAACCCGACGGCGGATTGATCGGCGTCGGCACATCACCTTGCAACACGATTCGCTTTCGCTTCTGCTTCGGATCGGGAATCGGAATCGCCGACAGCAGCGCCTGCGTGTACGGGTGTAGCGGCTGCGCATACAACTCCGCCGCATCAGCTATCTCAACGATGCGGCCAAGGTACATCACCGCCACGCGCGTCGAGATGTGTTCGACCACCGCCAGCCCGTGCGAGATGAACAAGTAAGTCAGCTTAAACTCTTCCTGCAACTCCTGCAGCAGGTTCACGACTTGCGCCTGCACCGAAACGTCCAGCGCCGACACCGGCTCATCAGCAACCATCAGCTTCGGATTCAGCGCGAGGGCTCGCGCGACGCCGATGCGCTGTCGCTGCCCGCCCGAGAACTCGTGCGCGTAACGATTCATGTAATCAGGATCGAGCCCGACTCGGCGCAGTAGTGCGGCGACGCGATCGCGTCGCTCAGCCTTCGTGCCCTGGTTGTGAATGACGAGCGGCTCGCCGACGATGTCGCCAACTTTCATGCGCGGATTTAGCGACGCGTAAGGATCCTGAAAAATGATCTGCATCTCGCGACGAATCTCACGAAGCTCTTTCCGGTTGAGCGCGAGAATGTCGCGTCCTTCGAAATAGATGTGACCGGCAGTCGGCTCGATCAAACGAAGCAGGCAACGTCCGACTGTCGACTTGCCGCAGCCCGATTCACCGACGAGGCCCAAGGTCTCTCCGGCAAAGATCTCAAACGACACACCATCAACCGCGCGCACCACGTCTGTCGAGCCTTCGACCGGAAAGTGTTTGACGAGGCCGCTTACGCTGACGAGCGTCTCGTGTGTTTCCGCCGCCGGTACTGAAACATTAGCTTGATCTATTTCAACTCGGGCGCCCATGAACCTCCGTGTGATCGGCCGCAATTGCTGCCGCAAGATCGTAAAGCACGCAACGCACTTCTACGTTGCCCTCGAGCTGATACAGCGGAATCTCTTCCGCCGTACAACGAGGCATGCGATGCGGGCAGCGCGGCGCGAAGTGACAACCGGGCGGCAGATCCGTCGGTCGCGGCACGACGCCTTCGATCGTCTCGAGCCGTTCCTTCTGTACGACCTGCGTACCGGTAAGCTTTGGAACAGAACGCAGCAGGCCTTCCGTGTATGGATGCTTTGGCCGTGCGAATAACTCGTCGACGGGCGACTCTTCCACGATTCTTCCTGTGTACATCACTGCGACGCGATCGGCGACTTCAGCCACAACTCCGAGATCGTGAGTGATCAAAAGCACCGCCAGCTCGCGCTGCTTTCGTAAATCGTCGAGCAACTCGAGTATCTGCGCCTGGATCGTGACGTCAAGAGCGGTTGTCGGCTCGTCGGCGATCAGAAGTTTCGGATTGCAGGCCAGCGCCATTGCGATCATCACGCGCTGTCGCATGCCGCCGGAAAGTTGATGTGGATAATCGTCGACGCGACGAGCAGGATCCGGAATCGCGACTTCCCGCATCGCCTCCACAGTCGCCTGTCGCGCTTCTTTGCGCGAAAGCTTGCGGTGTAGTCGCAGCGCTTCGGCAATCTGTTCGCCGACCGTAAAAACCGGATTGAGCGACGTCATTGGATCCTGAAAGATCATGGCGATGTCGTCGCCGCGCATCTCGCGCATTTCGGAGTCGGAAAGCTTGAGTAGGTCCTTGCCGTCGAAAAGTATCTCGCCGTTTACGATCTTGCCGGGCGGCGCAATGAGTCGCATGACGGAAAGCGCCGTCATCGACTTCCCACACCCCGACTCACCAACGAGCCCCAGCAGCTCACCTCGATCGAGATGAAAACTCACCCCATCAACTGCACGCACGAGCCCCGCGCGTGTCGGAAAGTGTGTCTGGAGATTTCGAACTTCGAGCAAATGCATCGTGTTATTAAAGCCAGTTTCGAACATCAGTCACGAGACATCCAAATCCTCTGGGAAACAGTTGTCTCAATTGGTCGATATTGTTTGCTAGACGATTTGCGGCCTCAACAGCCGCTATTGTCTCCGCGTGAAGTCCTGGCTGGTCTGAACCGTAGACATCTATCTTTAATGATCGCTTAGTGTAATTGATCGGTTCTCCTGAAAGCTTGCCAATCCATCTTGCTTCATTCACGTGAGTATCGACGCCGCAGCGATACCAGGCTTCTATCGCAGGCACTGCCACGCCCACGGCGGTTCTGATTGTAGTGCGATTTGAGACTGGTGAGACTCTTAGCAATGAAGTTCTTAAGCAACTGCGAAGCAAACAGACGCGACATTCTGAATGACACTCTTGATCCAGCGGATGGTCAAGCCGGTGAACTGAAGAGTTGTCAGAATCGACTACAACGGCAATCGCCTCGGCCTCAGTGGAGTAGTGCAGAGCCTTGAAAATAGTGGGAAGCAATTGCAAGACTTGTGGCCAACCACCGGGGCGCAGTCGAGGAGCAGACACTAGCTCTGTTTCATGAGCAAGTATGGCGTCTACCAAAATCTTGATGGCGGCTTCATCGGCCGGTGATTCGCTCACGACTGCGATTTTCATGGAGCCGCGGGAACCCCTCCAAGAATACCGGTCAGCCAAATATCACCCAGCGGTGCGCCTGCATCTTCCAAGATCTCGTTCACGTGAGGCTTGTCCGACAACCGCTCAAAATGCACTCCTTGTTGATCCTTTTGAGCAATCACGATCTGCTCAGGATGTTCTTTGTAGAGATCAAGCAAGAGAGGAGAATGGGTGGTTGCGATTACCTGCACCGATTTCCGCTTTTCACCGTAGTTTTCCGGAAAGGCCAAGCGGTACATTGCATCACGAATATTCATCAGCAATCGGGGATGAATTCCTCGATCTGGCTCTTCAAAACCAACGATAGCAGGTGGCTCGGGCAGATAAGCCAGAGCCAGGAATGCCAGTGCAAAAAGGACTCCCTGCGAGAGATCTCGGGCTGGCAAGCGATAGTGACCGCTGGACGTGCGTACCAGAAAAGTCTTTTTGCCTCGGTCAGGTATATCAAACAAGATCCTGTCGAATTCTGGCAGCCAGCGGTGGAATTCTTTATTCAGGTCTTCAAACTTCTCGGGGTGCGTATCTCTCAGCGCGTCAAGAACTGCGGCTAAATTGGAGCCATCTTCTCCAAGCCGTGGATTTGGCGCGGTATCAACGGCTGATGCTATTGCCTTTGCATCAAAAGAAAAAACCCTGAAACTCTTGAGCGCTCTCCACACCGCTTGGGTATCTATGCCCGCAACTGCTGTTTGCAGAGAAGGGTTCCCATAAGCTCGAGCCCCGGTTACACCGGATTCAGTGCTTACTTCAAAGCCATCTAGTATCCAATCAATTGTTACCTTGACCTCGGTATCAACGGTGCGAGGAAGGCCTGCCGTTAGTAGCTTATTGATTTCAAATTCACCACCACCGGGAATTGAGGCGAAGCGGAGTGCCTGCATGACTGTGCTCTTACCACTGCCGTTTGGACCAACAATCAAAGTAAATGGCCCCAACGATAATGTCGTATCTCGCAGTGCCTTGAAGTTCTGAAATCGTATGGACTTTATCAACATCGTCCTCCAGAAGGGTGGGGTTAGTATTATACGGCCATACGGTCAAAGTTCGCCCCCAGGTGGGCCATCGGTCGTCAGTAGAGATTGAAATTATATTCGAGTTGCATCGACATCGGCACAAACTTGCCGTCTTTAACGGCGGGAATAAACTTTATCCTCTTTGCGGCTTCGATGGACTGCTCCGTTAGTCCCTGACGTAAACTTTGTTTGACCTCGATATTGACCACGCTGCCATTGGCTGAGAAGACCACCTTTAATATTACGGTCCCGGTGACCTGGCTTTGTCGCGCCGCCTCTGTATAACTCGGCTCTGGCTTCATGACGAGCTTGATCTTCCGGTCAACGTCCTTACCGCTGACCACACTTTCAGCAGGAACCTTGATCGAGCCATCGACGGGTTCAAAAGGTGTTCCCGGGCCATCAGTCAATTCAATCCCTTCATTCTCCTTGCGGAACCTCAACGATGTGAAAAACTGTTTCAATCTGGGATCGTCTGGGCTCGCCCCGAACGCCGCAATCTCATAGAAGTGTTTCTTAGTAGCGAAGACTTCTGTCAATCCGCCGGGCTGATCTGTAAAGGTGTATAGCTTACCGGTGAAGCCATCACAACTTACTCCCATTTCACTGACCGGCAGACGAGACTTCATTCGCTTATCGGCATTCTTGAGCGCGCCCTGCGGGTCGTCATCGTCAGTGAAAATTGCGTAGACCACACCATCGGCATAAACGCCCAACTCTCGCCGTGTTTGCTCGTTTTGATACGGACTCCTGGTTTGCTTGTACGTTGTCATTGCCGGCACGGTCGGCAGGATGATTGAAAACTCTTCGTCTCTGACTGTATACCTTCGCCACTCAGAAGGCGACGACGCCGTCTGTGCCACCGCTTCGAACGTTACGAGCAATAACGCGCAACACAACAACAGAATTCTATGCAGGTGGGCCATCGGTCGTCAGTAGAGATTAAAGTTGTACTCGAGTTGCATCCACGTCGAGACAAGCTTGCCGTCTTTCATGGCGGGGATAAACTTTATCTTCTTCGTGGCCTCGATCGCATTCTCTTCGAGCCCGTAAGGCAGGCCTGACGCCACCTTGATGTTGGTGACGGAGCCGTCAGCCGTAAATATCGCTTTCAAGAGCACAGAGCCGGTGACAGCGTTTTGACGCGCCTCTTCCGTATAACTCGGTTCCGGCTTAAAGGCGATGAAAGGTCGCCGGTCAACTTCTTTCACTGTGAATGCATTCGCGTTGTCCTGAGTTGCGGCTTTGTATGAAGAGCCGCTCCCCTCTTTGACTTCGATCCCTGCATTCTTATCGCCCAATGTCACGGATGAAAAAAACTGTTGGATTCGAGCATCCTCCATCGTGGCGCCAAACGCGTGAAAGCGACATATGTGGTTACGAGTCGCGAAGATCTGCATCGTGCCCGGGATCTTATTCGGCGTAATGTACTGCATGCCCTTGAAGCCATTAAGCGCTAGTTCTTTCTGACTCGAACGCTCCCAACCGGCGTGTGTGAAGATTTCCCTTTCGAGATAATCCTCGAGCGATTCGTGCGGGCTCGAGTTCTCTACACACAAAACTGTAAACGCGAGGCCATCGGCATAAGCGCCGAGCGTATGTTGTTGCCGCTCCTTCGCAAGCTGCATCACCATCACTTTTCTGCCGGCCATAGCCGGAGGCGCCGGCAACATCACTGAAAACTCTTCACGCCTGATCGTGTATCGCTTCCATGGCAACGGCTGGGTTGGAGACTGCGCCACTAAGTCAACAGCGACCAGAGCTAATGTACAAAACAGGAATAAAACTCTCTTCATGGATTAGCTAATACGATGGCGGCATCGCATACTCCAATTGCATCCACATCGACTAGAGAAGCTCCCGGCCCATCGGAGACTTTAATGCCGTCTGTATTCTTGCCCAGCTTTATCGAAGAAAGAAATTCTTTCGCGGCAGGTTTTTCGACTCCCGGTCCTCTCACCATAAAGCGGTACAGCCGTGTTTCAGTAGCAACAAATCGCACTATGAAATTATTTGCGGAGTACTCTTTACCGGAAAAACCATCGGCGGTGAAGGCCCGTTCACTCGCAGGATCGTATTTGAGGTCTGCGCTCATTGCAGCGATAAACTCGTCCAACGACTGCCGCGGGTTAGGGTTCTGATAAACATCGATCGTGTAGAGCACACCGTCCAGGGAGGTTTCCAACTGCCGTTGCGTCTGACGTTCGTGATCACTGTGGCGAAGCGCCTTGGTCGTCGTCATCGCCGGGAGCGTTGGTAGCAATACCGAAAACTCCACGACCGATTAGAGGGTTCCTGCGCCTGAGTGATACTCACGGCGATGATCAAAAGCAATAAAACTAGTCTGTTCATAGATAGTTTTTAGACAGGATTTACAAGATTTTTCAGGATGGACATGTCAATCTTGAAATATCTTGTAAATCCTGTCACTAAATGGTCGACGTCTCTCGATACTCACCCCAGATCTCCCGCAGCGCATTACTAATCTCGCCAACAGTCGCATACGACTCTACGCATTCGAGGATCCGCGGCAAGAGGTTTTCATCGGTCGTCGCCGCCTGCTTGAGTTTAGCCAGCGCGGCAGTTACAAGCTGCGTATCACGTCGCTCGCGCAGTGCTCGCACGCGCCCGACCTGCGCCTCTTCCAAAGCGGGATCGATCCGCAACACGTTCACCGGTGGCTCTTCTTCAAGTTGGAAGCGATTTACACCAACCACCACCTGTTCCTGTGCTTCGACAGCCTTCTGATAACGATACGCCGCCTCCTGGATCTCACGCTGCACGTAACCAACTTCAATTGCACGCAGCATCCCTCCCATCGCTTCGATCTTTTTCAGATACTCGACCGCGCCCTCTTCGATCTCATCCGTCAGATGTTCGATCGCATAAGAGCCGCCAAGCGGATCCGCCGTCTCAACCACGCCCGATTCGTAAGCAATCACCTGCTGAGTTCTCAACGCTACACGCGCTGTTGACTCAGTCGGCAAAGCGAGCGCTTCGTCCATCGAATTCGTGTGCAGCGACTGCGTTCCACCAAGCACTGCGGCAAGCGCCTGGATCGTCGTGCGAACAATATTCACTTCCGGTTGTTGCGCGGTCAGCGACGAGCCCGCCGTCTGCGTGTGAAACCGCAACATCAACGAACGCGGATCGCGCGCTTTGAAACGATCGCGCATGATGCGCGCCCACAAACGTCGCGCCGCACGAAACTTCGCAATCTCCTCGAGCAGGTTGTTGTGCGCGTTGAAGAAGAACGAGAGACGCGGCGCGAAATCGTCGATCGCGAGACCAGTTTTAAGCGCCGCCTCGACATACGTAATTCCATCCGCAAGCGTGAACGCAACTTCCTGCACCGCAGTCGAGCCTGCTTCGCGAATGTGATAACCGCTGATCGAGATCGTGTTCCAGTTTGGCACTTCGCGCGCACAGAACCCGAAGATGTCCGTGACCAGACGCAGCGACGGCCCGGGCGGATAAATGTAAGTGCCGCGCGCGATGTATTCCTTGAGTATGTCGTTCTGCAAAGTGCCGCGAACTTTACCGAACGGCACCCCCTGTTTGCGCGCGACCGCGAGATACAACGACAGAAGGATCGCAGCCGTCGCGTTGATCGTCATCGACGTCGAGACTTCAGCGAGCGGAATGCCGTCGAAGAGTCGCTCCATGTCTTCGAGCGAGTCGATCGCGACGCCGACTTTCCCGACTTCACCGTGCGCGAGCGGATCGTCCGAGTCGAGACCTATCTGCGTCGGCAGATCGAAAGCTACAGAAAGCCCGGTCGTGCCCTGCGCGAGGAGATATTTGTAACGAGCGTTTGACTCCTCAGCGGTGGCGTAGCCGGCGTACTGGCGCATGGTCCAGAGTCGCCCACGATACATGTTCGGGTAAATGCCGCGCGTGTAAGGAAACTCGCCCGGCGCGCCGAGATCTTTTTCGTATTCGATCTCGCGCGTGTTGTAGGGGTTGAAGTCTACCGGCGGCTCGGTTTTCGTTTCCATTTTCACGGCCTAGCATAGCGCAATTTGTGCTTTTTGTGCCTTTTCGGCAGAGTATCGGCGATGAATACGGCGAGAGTTAACAAAAAAGGCGCGGATCGAGTGCGGCAGGGGCACTTGTGGATATACCGCAGCGACGTGGTCGCGGTCGACGCTGAAGGCGGTTCGGTCGTGACCGTAAAAGACGAGCGCGGCAACTTTGTCGGGCAGGCGCTGTTCAGTGACAGTTCGCAGATTGCGCTGAGGTTCCTGACGCAGAGCAACGAAGAGATCGATCGTGACTGGTGGCGGCGCAGGATCGCTGAAGCGGGCGGCAGACGTCACATCTCGCCGGAGACAAATGCTTATCGCCTGATCTATTCAGAAGGTGATCTGCTGCCGTCGCTGATCGTCGACCGTTACGCAGACGTGCTCGTCATGCAGACGTTGTCGCAAGGCACTGATGCGGTTAAGTCGATGTTGACTGAGTTACTGGTCGAGGAGTTCAAGCCGCGCGCCGTGATTGAGAGAAACGACGTGCGCGTACGCGAGCTCGAAGGACTGCCGCTGATCACCAGAACCGTCTATGGAGACGCGCCTAGCGAGCTGGAGATTCTTCAACACGGATTGCGCTTTGTCGTCGAGCCCCTCGGCGGACAGAAGACCGGATCGTTTCTGGACCAGCGCGAGAACCGTCTCGCCGCCCGCGCCGCTGCCCAAACGACTGATAGAGGTCGCGCACTCGATTGCTTCACATTCAACGGGGCGTTTGCCCTCCACCTCGCCTCGGTCTGCGACAATGTGATCGCAATCGATATTTCTGCTGACGCTGTCGCCGCGGGTGAACGAAACGCACAGCTCAACGAGATCGCAAACGTTGATTTCGTCGAAGCGAACGTGTTCGACGTGTTGCGCGAGATGGAAGCCGCGGGCGATCGTTTCGACGTGATCGTGCTCGACCCACCGGCTTTCGCGAAGAATCGCGCGAGCCTGAAAGCTGCGATTCGAGGTTATAAGGAGATCAATCTGCGGGCGTTGAAGTTGTTGAATCCGGGCGGCGTGCTGATCACCTGCACGTGTTCGTATCACGTGTCGGAGGAGTTGTTCATTGAGATCGTGGCCCAGGCGGCGATCGACGCGCACCGGCGAGTTCAGATCGTCGAGAAGAGAATACAGGCAAGCGATCATCCGGTACTGGTGGGCGTACCGGAGACCTATTATTTGAAGTGCGTTATTGCGAGAGTAATTTAGCCACGGATTTCACGGATTAAGACCCGGATCGTTCTCGATCACGATCTTCGTGGTGTAGTCCTTGCCGCCAACGGACAGTTTCAAGTTGTAAGTGCCGGCTTCGAGCGGCAGGCCTTGGGCGAAGATATTACCGAAACCACCGCCGCCGCCACCGCCGCCACCACCGCCGCCACCACCGCCACCGCCACCTGGTCCGCCACCGGCACCAAAGCCAGCCGGACGCGGAGGCGGATCGCCACGGAGGTTCCACTGAATCCTGTTCAGACCAGCCTCATCCGTCCCGGCAATGTTCCGCACGACTTTCCCCGTGTAATCGGCGATCGTGAGCTTCACATCGCCTGACGCAGCATTCTTCAAGTAGTAGCTGATCGCCGTGCCCGGAGCCGGGTTCGCGCCGCGGAAGAGCTTCGAGCCGCCCCAGTATCTTCCGAGCCGCGGGTCGTTCTGCCAGATCGTCCCCGGCCTCACTTCAAACAACGTCACGTCAGAATCCATCACCTTCTGCGTCATCAGTTGAAGCGCGCTGATGTCGTCGAGAATGTAGATGCCACGACCGTGCGTACCGATGATCAAATCGTTATCGCGCGGGTGGACCAAGATGTCATCGACGCGCAGTATCGGCATGCCCGACATGAACGGCTTCCACTCGCCGCCGCCATTCAGCGAGACGAAAAGACCATACTCAGTTCCGACAAACAGCAGATCCTTGTTCTTTGCGTCCTCGGTAACAACGTTGACGGTGCCCCACTTCGGCAGGTTGTTAGTGATCGATTTCCATGTCGCACCGTAATCAGTCGTGACGAACAAATACGGCTTCAGATCGTCGGAACGATGCCCGTCGACGGAGAGATAGCAAGTGCCAGCGTCGAAGTGCGAAGGCTCGACGCGCGTGATGTGATACGTCTCGCCGATACCCGGAACGTTCTTCGCGACGTTGGTCCAGGTCGCGCCGCCGTCCTTACTGACCTGGACGTTGCCGTCATCAGTACCAACCCAGATCACGCCCGGCAGTTTCGGCGACTCAGCCACCGTCACGATGTAGCCGTAGCCGGTGTAGCCGTCGTGCTTCGAAGCCATCG
Source organism: Pyrinomonadaceae bacterium (assembly GCA_036498585.1). GTDB lineage: Bacteria > Acidobacteriota > Blastocatellia > Pyrinomonadales > Pyrinomonadaceae > PSRF01. The sequence continues at coordinate 10,072 of DASYFE010000011.1, forward strand.
GATCTTTGCCCGCCACGCCCATGATCGGAAGCGTGTTGCGATCGATCGACTTGGTTAGATCGATTGTCGCGGTCCATGTGTCGCCGCGATCGAGCGATCGGAAGAGCTTGTTACCGCCCGCATAAACTACGCGCGGATTGTGCGGCGAAAGATGAATCGGCGTGTTCCAGTAGAAACGAAACACTTCACTCGCCGGCGGCGTGGGAACAACGTTCGACTGCAAGTTCGCGCCGCCGAAGCCACCAAATCCCTGCGCCGCCGCGAACGCCGCGAGCTGTGCTTGTGTGTCAGGAGTCGGCGAAGCAGCCGGTGAGGCGCCAGGACTTGCCGACGGTTGCGCGCCGCCTTGCCGGCCGCCGCCTGGTCCACCACCGCCGCGTCGTGGCACGCCGCGCGGTCGAATACTTACGCTGCGGCCAGTGCGCAGATCCAAACGCTGCATCGCGCCACCCTGCGACTCGGCGTAGACGATGTTGTAGTCAGTCGGATCGACCTGCGTGTAAAAACCGTCGCCGCCGGCGACGCGATACCAATCAGCGTTCGTGATTCCGTTCTGCAAGCTGCGCGTCTGGCTGGGACCACCCCAGGAGCCGTTGTCCTGCAAACCGCCGTACACGTAGTACGGCTTACGCATGTCGACTCCGACCGCGTAGAACTGCGCGGCGGGAATCGTATTCACAAACTCCCACGACGCGCCCTGATCGTAGCTGACGTTCAAGCCGCCGTCGTTTCCGACCATCAGGTTGTCGCTGTTGTTTGGATTGATCCAGATCGCGTGGTTGTCGCTGTGCGCGATGCCCTGCTGTAGCGATTTGAACGTCTTGCCGCCGTCGGTCGATTTGCTGAAGTTCAAGCCGCCGACGTAAACCGTTTCCGGGTTCTTCGGATCGACTCGGATCTGGCTGTAGTACATCGGACGATTGTTTTCGTTACTGACGATGCGCCATGTCTTGCCCTTGTCGTCCGAACGCCACACACCGGCTTTCTTCGGATCGAGCGGAGTCGGTGTCGGCGAAGCAGACGGACTCGGCGACGCTGACGGAGACGGGCTCGGGCTCGGAGCCGGTCCACCAGCGGTGGGCTCTTCACCGCCGGTGCCGACACTCGCGCCGACTTCCATCTGCGCGTAAAGAATATTCGGGTTTGAACGCGAAACGTCGATACCGATCCGACCGAGGATTCCTTCCGGGAGGCCGCTGCCCTCGAGTTTCTTCCAGGTCTTGCCGGCGTCGACCGTCTTCCAGATGCCGCTGCCTGGTCCACCGCCGTTGAAACCGAAGCTCGTGCGGCGTCGCTGATACGAAGCGGCGTAAAGTGTCTTGCTGTCTGACGCGTCCATCGCGAGGTCAGTAAAGCCGGTGTCTTCGTCGATAAACTTCACGTTCTGCCACGTCTTACCGCCATCCGTAGTTTTGTAGACGCCACGTTCTTTGTTGGGACCGAAGAGGTGGCCCAACACAGCGACGTAGACGGTGTTTGGGTCTTTCGGATCGATCACGATGCGCGCGATCGTCTGGGAATCCTCGAGACCCATCTTCGTGAAAGTCTTGCCGGCGTCGGTGGATTTATAGATGCCGTCGCCGAAGCTGGAGCTCTGGCGATTGTTGGCCTCGCCCGTGCCGACCCAAACGATGTTTGGATCGGAAGGAGCGATTGCGACGTCGCCGATGGAGTGCGTGCCGTACGTGTCGAAGATTGGTTGAAAGGTCGTGCCGTTGTTGGTCGACTTCCAAACGCCGTTGGTCGCAAACGCCACGTAGATAATGTACGGGTTTTGTTCCACAGCGGTGATATCGTCAATACGTCCACCCATGCTCGCCGGTCCGATGCTGCGAAAGACAAAGCGTTTCAGCGTCGGATCGGTTGACCAATTGATCGGCGTTGGAGTCGGACTCGGACTGGGAGTTGCTCTTGGGCTCTGCGCGGGCGCCGGGCCAGGCGCGGGAGTTTGAGTTGTTTGGTTCTGTGAATGAACCGTGATACTGGCAATGGCCACAGCGGTAATGATTACGAGTAGCAGGCCAAGATCGTAAACGGAGCGCGACCGTTCTTTCATGTGAAAGTGTCCTTTCAACGTACTTGTTTTGCCTAAACTACGTGGGATAGAACGAATGCCGTCAGAAATAGGCTAGGTGAACGTGCGGAATATAAATAAAGCCACCAAAAAGCACAAGGATCATTATCGTAAAGAATTGTAAAGGCACTGCACGGAACCGAGCGCGGTAGCGCCGGGTCAACCTGATAAGCGGTCGTGCATATCAAATCCGACCCGGCGCTACCGCGCTCGGTTCCGTGCAGATTTTCGGGAAACCTTTAACCGCGCCAGACTGTGCTGCGCGTGCTATCGGCGAGGCGTTTTGCGTCTGGTAATGCTTCGAGGGCGCGAAGAACCTGAGCGTCGCTGTCGAGCAATATACGCGCGCCGGCGTCGTTTGAGAAGGCAGCGGTGACGATCTCCTGTCGCAAACGCAGCTTCGAAAACTCCAGCTCTTCGTCGATCTGTGCGGGTTGGACCTGAAGCACGGGCTGTGTGCGGACGAAATTCTTAAACGCTTCGATTACGCGATCCGTTACGGGGAAGTCTGTCGGCTTCGCGTTCTTGCCATACTGAACTTTTTCGATCCGGTACGAATCGAGACCGGGAATGATTCCGGCCGCCATCTGTCGTGTGAATTGAAACGCGGCTTCGGCGATACGCAAACGAGCCGGCGTGTTCGCGGGCTCTTTAACTTCGATGTCCGGAGTGATGCCGCCGCCACCGTAGAACACGCGCCCGGCGGCTGTTTGTACTGCTGGTCCAGTGTGCGGGTGCGGCGTCGGCGAAGCGAGGGAGAGTGGCGCTTCGATGTTGTGTGGACCATTCGTGCCGGGGGGCGGAGTCTGGTTATCGGTTGGCTCGTGTCGCGTGTAGTAGTCGTAAATCGAGCCGCTCGAATAGTCGCGCTGCAACGAGCGCCCGTACGGTGTGTAGTAACGCGCGGTCGTCAGCGTGAGTCCGGTGTTGAATGGCAACTGGAATATTCGTTGCACCAGGCCTTTGCCGAAACTCGTCTCGCCGACAATCAGGCCGCGGCCGTGATCCTGGATCGCGCCCGCTACGATTTCCGAAGCTGAGGCGCTGTTGCGATTGATCAAAACCACGAGAGGAACGGTGGTCGGATCCGAGCCGGTTGATTTGTAAGTGATCGGATCGCTGTACTCAGTGCGACCTTTGACTGAAACCACAACTGCGTCGCGCGGCAGAAACTCGCTCGCCACGTCAATCGCTTGATCTAAAAGCCCGCCGGGATTGCCGCGTAAGTCGAGAATGAGCTGTCGCATGCCCTGCTCTTGCAGGCGCTTAATCGACTTCGAAAGCTCATCGTCACTCGAACGCTGAAAACCGCCGGTCAGGCCGATATAACCGGTGCCCGGACGGATGATGTAAGAGTTGCGAATCGTCGGCAGCGGCACAGCGTCACGCACGATCGTGAAATACAAAGGCGCTTCGGAGCCCGCGCGCTCGACTTTGATCGTCACCGGTTCGCCAAGCCCGCCGCGCACGTTCTTCGAGACCTGCTCGCTGCTCCAATCGCGGGCGCTTTTCCCGTCCACTTCGACGATGCGATCGCCGTACTTGAGGCCATGCTTGGCGGCTGGTGTGTTTTCAACCACTGATTGCACGTAGACGCCGTCGTGATGCTGCACGATGGTGACGCCGATACCATAAAAGCGCGAGTCCTGGTCCTCTTTGAGTTTCTTGAACTCGCTGTACGGGAAGTAAGCGGAATGCGGGTCGAGCGTCGAAAGCATTCCCTGAATCGCGGCCTGGGTGGCTTTTTCGTGATCGATGTCGCCGGAATAGTTGCTGGTGATGGTGGCGACGGCTTCGTTGTAGTCTTTTTCGATCTCGTCGACGACGCGGTAAGAGTTCTTTGAATTAGTGGAAGTTAAGCTGCGAAGGCTGCGACCTTCGTTGCCAATCATCCCCCCGAATATAGCGGCCGCCAGGATCAGGGCGGCGGCGCTGATTGCGAAGCGCTTGTCGATCCAGAGCTCGTTGTATCGTGGTGGAGGGGACTTCTTTAATTCGCGGGCGACTTCCATTGCCAAAATATACCATAACCCAGTGAATCCTCTGCGGTTCTCTGCGTATCTCAGCGTCCTCTGCGTTAAGGTTTGTTATTTTACGCAGAGGACGCTGAGATACGCAGAGAACCGCAGAGAAAAGCCACGTGTGTTATATTGCGGATGAGGCATGTCCGCATCTCTTTCGGTCGTTATTCCCGCATACAATGAGGTCGCCCGGTTGGGGAAAAACCTGCGGGCCGTTGTGGGCTACCTGCAGCAGAACTTTCCCGACGGCGAGCTGATCGTCGTCGACGACGGCTCATCCGACGAAACCGCCGACCTCGCACGAACGGTTTTTCAGGATTCCGGGAACTTACGCACCTCGGTCATCAGTTACAAATCAAACCTCGGAAAAGGCAGGGCCGTGAGACTGGGCCTGCAGGCTGCGCGTGGTGACGTGGCGCTCTTTTCCGACGCCGATCTATCCACACCTATCGACGAAGCGCCGAAACTGATCGATCCGATCGTGAACGGCCAGTATGACGTCACGTTCGGATCGCGCGCGCTCGACCGGCAACTGATCGGAGTCCATCAATCATGGCGGCGCGAGCAGGGCGGACGCGTCTTCAATCTGGTTGTTCGCCTCGCGACCGGAATGCCGTTCTGGGACACGCAATGCGGCTTCAAGGCGTTTCGCATGAGCGTGTGCCGCCCGCTGATCGAAGCAGCCACGGTCGATCGATTTGGTTTTGACGTCGAGCTGCTGTATCTCGCCTTTCGCGCCGGTTTGAATCTGAAAGAGATTCCCGTGCGATGGGACCACAACGAAGGCAGCAAGGTGACGCTCTTCAGCGACAGCTTCAAGATGGTGAACGAAGTGAATCTGATCCGGCAGCAGGCGCGCCGAGGCGTTTACGATTCGGCCATTCGCGCTGTGCATGATCTCAAACGGCCATAGGACCTATAATCGAGAATCATGACAGCTAGACTCAACGTCAACATCGATCACGTCGCCACCGTGCGGCAGGCGCGTCGCGCGCCGGAGCCGAGCGTGCTCGCCGCCGCAATGGCGTGTGAGCAGGCCGGAGCCGACGGCATCACGGTTCACCTCCGCGGCGATCGCCGCCACATCCAGGATCTCGACATCGAGTTACTGCGCAAATCCGTCACGACTTATCTGAACGTCGAGATGGCTGCGACGGAAGAGATGCTCGGCATCGCAATCAAAGCCAAACCCGATGCGGTCACGCTCGTCGCCGAAAAGCCCGACGAGATCACGACCGAAGGTGGTCTCGATGCGAAGACAAACATCGCGATCGTGCGCGCGACAGTCTCAAAACTGCGGCTCGGGAATATTCTCGCGAGCTTGTTTATCGATCCCGACGCGGAACAGATCGAGGCCGCGCACGATGTGGGCGCGCAGCAGGTTGAGTTGTGTACAGCGGCTTATGCTGAAGCGACACTCGGTGCGCGCGGCATTCACGGCGAAGGAGCAGCGCACGCGGCGCACGAGTTACGCAGGTTGAGAGAGGCGGCAGAGCTCGCGATGCAGTATGGATTGAATGTGGCGGCGGGCCACGGTTTGACTTACCGGAACGTGGGCGCGGTCGCAGAGATCAAGCAGATCACCGAATTCAATATCGGCCACAACATCGTCGCCAGAGCAGTGTTTGTTGGGATGGAAAGTGCGGTGAGAGAAATGCGCGCCGCGATACGAGGGCAACTGTAGACAGGATTTACAAGATTTCATGATTTACATGTCAATCCTGGAAAATCTTGTAAATCCAATCCTGTCTACTTGTACCTCGTCTAGCGTGACGCGAGCTGCATGCGAACTACCGAGCGCTCAAACTCGGTCTTGGCAACTGCGAGCTCGTCTTCGCTGCCGCTCCAGGCGTTGATTTGCTTCTCGAGCTGGTCTCGCGAGAGCCTTGCGCGCGCGGCGTCAATCTCCTCGGGACGCTCCGCGACTTCCGCAAGCACCGAGACGTGATCGTCACGCACTTCCACAAACCCGCCCGACACGTGTAACTGAGAACTCTTCCCTTCTGCCACGTACGTCAGCACGCCAGTTTGCAGTTGTGAGATCAACGGAGTGTGGCCCGGCAGGATTCCCAGCTCGCCACCTAGTCCGGGCACCGTCACCATATCAACCGGATCAGCAAGAACTCGTCGCTCCGGCGTTACAACTTCGAGTTGAATTTTGTCCGCCATAGTTACTGAGCGATCGACTTCGCTTTCTCGATTGCTTCCTCGATCGTACCGACCATGTAGAACGCCTGCTCCGGTAGATCGTCATGCTTGCCGTCAACCAGCTCGCGGAAACCTCTGACAGTGTCTTCGAGTTTGACGTACTTGCCTTCGAGACCCGTGAACTGCGCCGCCACGAAGAACGGCTGCGAGAAGAACTTCTGAATCTTTCGCGCGCGCGAAACAACCAGCTTGTCTTCGTCCGAAAGCTCGTCGAGACCGAGAATCGCGATGATATCCTGAAGATCCTTGTAACGCTGCAACACGCGCTTCACGTCCTGAGCAGTGTCGTAATGTTCCTCACCGATGATGCGCGGGTCGAGAATGCGCGACGATGAAGAGAGTGGATCGACCGCCGGATAGATACCGAGCTCGACGATCTGTCGCGAAAGCGCGGTGACTGCGTCGAGGTGCGCGAACGTTGTCGCGGGGGCCGGATCGGTGTAGTCGTCAGCCGGCACGTAGACCGCCTGAATCGACGTGACTGAACCCGTCTTCGTCGACGTGATGCGCTCCTGCATTTCGCCCATCTCCGTCGCAAGGTTCGGCTGGTAACCCACCGCGGAAGGCATGCGGCCGAGCAGCGCCGACACTTCCGAGCCCGCCTGGGTGAAGCGGAAGATGTTGTCGATAAAGAGCAGCACGTCGAGTCCCTGGTCGCGGAAATACTCTGCGACCGTCAGCCCTGAAAGCGCGACACGCAGACGCGCTCCGGGCGGCTCAGTCATCTGCCCGTAAATCAGCGCCACCTTCGACTGTCCAATCGTCGTCATGTCGACCTTCGTCAGATCGAACTGGCCCGTGTCGTGGAAGTTTTTATTGAACTCCTCGCCAAACTGGATAACCTGCGACTCGACCATTTCGCGCAGCAAGTCGTTGCCCTCGCGCGTGCGCTCGCCGACGCCCGCAAACACCGAAAAGCCCGAGCGCGCTTTCGCGATGTTGTTGATCAATTCCATCACGATAACGGTCTTGCCCACGCCCGCGCCGCCGAACAGTCCGATCTTGCCACCGCGCAGGAACGGCTGAATCAGGTCGATGACCTTGATGCCGGTTTCAAACATCTGCAACTCGGTCGACTGTTCTTCAAACGTCGGCGCGTGACGATGAATCGGGTAGCGCTTTTCGTGTTTCACAGGGCCGAGCGTGTCGACGGGCTCGCCGACCACGTTGAGCACGCGCCCAAGCGTTCCCTCGCCGACAGGCATCGTGATCGGGCCGCCAGTGTCGATGGCCATCATGCCGCGGACCATGCCGTCGGTCGGAGTCATCGAAACGGTTCGCACGCGGCCTTCGCCGAGGTGTTGCTGCACTTCAGCGATCACGTCAATCGGAGTGGGCACGTCGAAACCTTCGGAGGTCACTCGCAGCGCCTGGTAAATCGGCGGCAAGTAGCCTGTCTGAAACTCGACGTCGAGCACAGGGCCGATGATCTGGACGACTTTACCGACGTGATGTCCGTCGGCGCTGAGGTTTCCATTAGGCGTAGACATACTGTCTGTGAACTCCTCTTTTCACCTATAAAGGCGACGAAACTGGCAGGATTAAAAGCCCGATAAGATAGCACACACCACTATTCAAGCCAAATGTAACACCTTGAAAGAGAACAAGTCAGGAAGAGGGGCTTGCCCCCGCTCGTCCAATCCAAGCAGCAGCGGGGGCAAGCCCCTCTTCCTGACTTGTTCTCTACTTGCATCAGAAAACCCTGAAACCCTACTTGTACTACCATCGTAGTACAATCCGAGAGATGAGCCAGATTTTCTCATTGAGCCCTTCGCACCCTATGCCGCTCTACGCGCAGTTAACGCGAGCGATTCGCTTCGCGATTGCGACGGGACGGTTACGGGTCGGGGAACAGTTGCCGACCGTGCGCCAGTTAGCAGTCGAGCTGCGCGTCAATGCCAATACGGTGGCAAGAGTTTATGCCGAGCTGGAGCGCTCGGGAACCCTCGAAACACGAAGAGGCGTGGGAACGTTTGTCAGCGCCCGCCATCTCGACGGCAATCATCACGAGGAACACGAAAAGCATTTGCAGGAGCTCGTCGATCGCTTTCTGGAAGAAGCGAATGCGATGGGGTTCTCCGTCGACGACTTGCTGGATCAACTTCAGAGCCGGCGCAAGAAGGAGCCTAACTAAGATGTCTACGAGTCTCATTCGAACCCGGAGTGGCGTACCCGCCACCGAAATGCCGCGCTTCAATGTCGTTTCAGCGGCCGCTTTTTTGACGCCGCTCTTACTCGGCGTGCTCGCCACCTGGTTAACATTCAACCCCGCGGGAGTAATCGCGGGAATGATTTTGGGAGCACTGCTTGCGCAGGCGCCGAAGGTCGCGCGGCAGTGGGAGCGCGCCGTCGTGTTGCGTCTAGGACGATATGTCGGTTTGCGTGGTCCAGGCTTGTTCTGGATCATCCCGTTCGTTGATTCGATTTCGACGTGGGTGGACCAGCGCGTAATCACGACGAGTTTTGCTGCGGAAGAGACGCTTACGTCTGACACGGTGCCGGTCAACGTTGACGCAGTGCTGTTCTGGATGGTCTACGATCCGGAGAAAGCAGCGCTTGAAGTTCAGAACTATCCGCAGGCTGTTAGCTGGGCCGCACAGACTGCGCTACGCGACATCATCGGTAGAACATCGTTAACGGATCTGTTGCGTGGTCGCGAGCGGATCGAAGGAGAGTTGCAGCAACTGATTGACGAGCGTTCCAACCCGTGGGGCGTGACCGTGCAATCGGTTGAGATGCGCGACGTGATCATTCCGGCGGCGCTGCAGGATGCGATGTCGCGCGAGGCACAGGCAGCGCGTGAGAAACAGGCGCGCATCATCCTCGGCCAGGCTGAAGTCGAGATCGCGCAATCGTTCGAGACTGCGTCCCGGTCTTATCGAGACAACCCGACAGCCCTGCACCTGAGAGCGATGAACATGTTGTATGAAGGCTTGAAGGAGAAGGGCGCTTTGATGCTCGTGCCGAGCAGCGCGGTGGAGTCGATGGGAATGGGCGGCCTGCTTGGAGCCGCGGCGCTTCGACAACAAAAGCTAACCGGTAGCGACGAAGTCCCCGAGTAAGAACTTAAGCCGCGGAAAAAAGAACTTGTTCTTTCCTAAGTTGTTCTTTTATTCGCGGCTTATTCTTTTTCGTCGATCCGAATCTTCATTCTCTGCAGAATTTGCAGATCTTCTTCAGTAAGATCGAGGCTCGCTGCTTCTGCAGCGCTCTCATCGTCGCCCGCGTGAGGTCGCAGCCCGATCTCGAGCCGGAGCGTCAATTCCATCTCATAACCCGCTTCACGCAGGCGCTCAATCGCTTCGGCAACCTTGGTCGAATTCTCGACCGATTCATTGATGGCGGTGCCGATTTCGCGAACTATCTCTTTTGCGTCGTCATCGATTTCCATTCGCCGTTATGCTACGCCAGTCATCGCAGATTGCCAACTCCCAATCGGCAATTCGCAATCGACAATGATAGACTTGGCGACAATGTTTGGAACGATCGGAATCCTGACTGGCGGTGGTGATGCTCCGGGCCTCAACGCCGTGATTCGCGCTGTGGTGAAAACTGCCACATGCGAGTATGGCATGCGTGTGATCGGAATCGAAGACGGCTTCGAAGGACTGCTCGGCGCCACCCGCACTCGCATGCTCTCATCGGGCGACGTGCGCGGACTACTGCCGCGCGGCGGCACGATTCTCGGAACACGCAATCGTGGACGCTTCGTCGAGGAGGCTTGTGGGGATTCGGAACGCGACGCCGAGAGCGTCTACCAGGAAGCGATCTCAAACATGAAGATTGTTGGCATCGACGCACTCGTGGTCCTGGGCGGTGAAGGCACGCTCACGATCGCAAATGAGTTTGATAAGCGCGGCGTTCCGGTGTGCGGTGTTCCCAAGACAATCGATAACGATCTCGCCTGCACTGAGCTAACGTTCGGCTTCGTCACCGCACTCGACATCGCCACAGAAGCTCTCGATCGTCTGCACACAACCGCTGAGTCACACGATCGCGTCATGATCCTTGAAGTGATGGGCCGGAATGCCGGCTGGATCGCGCTTCACTCCGGTATCGCGGGCGGTGCTGACGTGATCCTGATCCCGGAGATTCCTTTTTCACTCGAAGCGGTCGCAAATAAGATTCGACAACGCGATCTGAGTGGATCAAATTTTAGTATCATCGTCGTCGCAGAAGGCGCTTTGGAGATCGGCCACGACTTAGTTTATCAAGACAAGGGTGATGTACATCGTGCACCCCGTCTCGGTGGCATCGGCGTACACCTGCAACACGATCTGGAAGAAATAACCGGACGTGAAACACGTTGCGTCGTGCTCGGACACCTTCAGCGAGGCGGCCGGCCCAATGCTTTCGACCGGATGCTGGCGACGAACTTTGGCTCGTGTGCAGTCCGGGCGCTGGCTAATAGTAAGAGTGGCGTAATGGTTGCCTTACAGGCTGGGGACGTAGTTACGGTTCCGTTGACAGAAGCCATCACGGGAATTAAGACTGTGCCTGCTAACGGACAGTTAGTCCGCACGGCTCGTGATACAGGTATTTCCTTTGGCGCTCCTGACGAGGCCAGTTATCATAAGCAGCAATAGTTATGTCTCAACAGGCAATTAAAGAGAAACTCCAGGGCGAGCTCGACGAGCTGGAAACCGAACTGCGCATTCACTTACCCAAAGAGATCAAGCGGGCGCTCGAATTTGGCGACCTGCGTGAGAACGCCGAATACCGCGCGGCGCTCGACCGCCAGAACGTCGTGAAAGCGCGCATCGTCGAGTTGCGACAGCGGATCAGCGAGATAGCCTCGATCGATCCGAACAAAGTGCCACGCGACAAGGCATCGTACGGCTCGACGCTCGTGCTGTTCGACGGTGAAAAAGACGAAGAAGTCACCTATCGACTCGTAACGCCGGAAGAGAGCGACCCGGCCCAGGGGCTGATTTCTACCACCTCGCCCGTGGGACGGAGTTTGATGGGCAAGCAGGAAGGCGACGAGGTGACCGTGCGTACGCCAGCGGGCGCACGTTCGTTCGAGATCAGACAGTTGCGTACACTACACGACGAACTGGAAGCTGGGAACTAGGATTTCTCTGTGCAACCTCTGTGTTCTCTGTGCCTCTGTGGTTTCTTTGTACGCAACCGAACCACAGAGGCACAGAGAACACAGAGGTTGCACAGAGAAGAAACAACAACGCGACAGTAAAGTTTTACACATAAATGGCCAAGGAGAAACGAACCTAACACATGTTCGGGGCAAGTATCGGACGTGCAGCGCAGCGAATCATTGATGCCATTGTTCGCTGGCTGGCTCTTGGTCATATCAATCCCAATATTCTGACCGTCATCGGCGTTGCTTTGAACGTCGGTTGCGGTCTTCTTTTTGGTTTGGGCTGGTTCTTTGCTGCCGGCATCGCTCTGATCGTCGCCAATCTTTTTGACATGCTCGACGGGCAGGTGGCCCGTTTGTCGGGCCGGGTCACGAGATTTGGAGGCTTTCTCGACTCCTCGCTGGACCGTCTGTCGGACATGGTGGTCTTTGTGGGCCTGATGGTCTTTTACGCCCGTGACACCGAGGCCCATTCAACTCTTAACGTTTTTCTTGCGGGGGCCGGACTAATGGGCTCGGTTATGGTAAGCTACGCCAGCGCCCGGGCCGAGAGCCTGATTCCCAAGTGTGACGTGGGCTTTCTAAGGCGCCCAGAACGGGTAGTACTCTTTATTATCGGGGCGCTTAGTACTCATCCAGGTTCGTCGAACTTCTTTGCCAATCGGATGCCGGCCGTTTTATGGGTGCTCGCAGTCGGATCTTACTGGACCTTCGCCCACCGCATGTATCACACGTGGCGCGAGCTGACCAAGTCAGACGCAAAAACAGCGAACGTTGACGCCGACGCAACGTATGATCGGCCTAAACGTGCGGAGGTTGCGATTTCATAGGACCTATAGGCCATATTGGTCCTATTCTTTTTCTTTGAGGTAAACGCTTGACTACTTGTCCGTGCTGCGGTTTCAAATTCCACGGCGCATTGAGCAGTGGTTGCAAAAAATGTGGCGCTCGCGCCGTCGGTGAGCCGCTCCCGAAACCAGCCCAGGAACTCCCCTCCTATGGCCGCGCTTTAGTACTGACAGTCAGCGGTTCGTTGGTGGTCCTGGTCTTTGTTACACAAACGCTCGTCGCGTTCTTCCAGCGCTCAACCGGTTGGGGATTCTGGAATTGGGTGGCCGCAGGTGAGACTGCAGCGTGGCGCTTGAAGTGGGTTTCCATCCCGGTCCTGTTCGCGGTTCTCTGGATCGGACGCAAGCTCTACCGGTCCATACTGCTCCAGCCCGAGCGATTCTGCGGGATCAAATACGCGCGCCGAGGTCTGCTCGCGTCGTCCGTCGTCACGCTCCTGATCGCGCTGCTGATCGGCATTACGGTCCCGGCACGTATGGAACAACGCCGGCTCTCAAAAGAAGCCGGAATTCGTGCACAGGCCTACGCTATCGAGCTGGCGTTGACACAGTACAAACTCAAATACAAAACCTATCCAACCGATCTTAGATCGCTGCTGGATCGCACTCCTGATCCGGACGGCACGCTTGCCGCCGCACTCCTGAATATCGATCCGAACACCTACCGCACGACGAGCGCTGATGTTGCCGCCAACGCAACTGAGAAGACGCGGATGCGGCGTGGTACAGTCATTCGCAAAGCGTCGTTTTCACCGGACGTTGACGATACTCCCTCGGGCGGTGTGACGTTCACAAACTACGGGCTCGTACTTCCCGGCGAGGACAAGCTCTACGGAACTGAAGACGACTGGATCATCCAGGACGGAATGATCCAGAAGCAGTCCGAGGCCGCCAATGGCGGTATCGGACGTTCTGTCTCCGCAGGAGTCCTGCAACCATAGCGACTGCATGTCGTTTCTCGACCGTTTCCGCAAACGCACTGAAGACGAAGCCTCACGAATTGCGCGTCTCTCGAAGACCGGCCGCATGGTCGATGGAAAGATCATCGACGCCGTTTCCGACAACGACGGTCGCATCCTCCAGGTAAACTACACGTATGAGATCGGGGGAGTGCAGTATGAGTCCTCACAGGCGCTCAGCGATCTTCAGCAACAACGCCCCCACGATTACGCCCCCGGAAGACAGATAGTCGTGCGTTACGATACCAGACGACCAGCCAATTCAATTGTGGTTTAATTAGCGAACGTATGTTTCGCAAAGTACTGATCGCTAACAGAGGCGAGATCGCCGTCCGCATCATTCGTACCTGCCGCGAGCTGGGCGTCAGGTCGGTGGCGATCTATTCGGAACCTGATGTCGAGAGCCTGCACGTGCGCATGGCGGACGAAGCGGTCCTTGTTGGGCCGGCCGCGTCGGCCCAGAGCTATTTGAAGATCGATGCGATCGTCGCTGCGGCGAAAGCTGTTAACGCTGAAGCGATTCATCCGGGTTACGGGTTTCTTGCCGAGAGTGCGGAGTTTGCACGCGCCGTCAGCGCTGCTGGTTTGACGTTCATTGGTCCATCAGCCGAGGCGATGGAGGTCATGGGATCGAAGACGAGCGCGCGTCGTGCGGCCGTTGAAGCCGGTGTGCCGATCGTGCCGGGAACAGTCGAGCCGTTGACTTCATTCGACGAAGCAAGCGCGACTGCTGAGAGGTTTGGTTATCCAGTGATGTTGAAGGCGTCTGCGGGCGGCGGTGGCAAAGGCATGCGACTGGTCACTGACAGCGCCGACCTCCGTTCTGCGTTCGAGACTGCTCGAGCCGAGGCTGCCGCGGCTTTCGGCGACTCGTCACTCTACCTGGAAAAAGCAGTCGAGCGCCCGCGGCATATTGAGATACAGATCTTTGGCGATGGTTTTGGCAACGTGGTCCACCTCGGCGAGCGCGAGTGTTCGATTCAACGTCGCCATCAGAAAGTGATCGAAGAGTGTCCGTCGCCGATCGACGATCCGGACTTGCGGCAGCGCATGGGCAAAGCCGCCGTGAAGATCGGTCGCGCGGTGAACTACACGGGCGCAGGCACGGTCGAGTTTCTTGTTGCCGATGCGACTCACGAATTCTACTTTCTCGAGATGAATACGCGTCTACAGGTCGAGCATCCGGTGACGGAGCTTGCGACCGGGCGCGATCTCGTGCGCGAACAGTTTCTGGTTGCGACTGGCGAGCGTTTGTCGTTCACGCAGGAAGATGTCGATTGGCGCGGTCACGCGATCGAGTGCCGCATCTATGCGGAGGATCCGGCGAACAACTTCTTTCCGAGTCCGGGAACGATTACGCACCTTCGCGAGCCCGCTGGACCGGGAATCCGGATCGACAGCGGCGTCACACGCTTGTCTGAAGTTTCGATTCACTACGATCCGATGATTGCGAAGCTCGCTGTCTGGGGCCGCACACGCGACGAAGCGATCGATCGTCTGAAGCGCGCGCTCGATGAATATGAAGTTTCTGGGATCACGACGACGTTGCCGTTCTTTCGTGAAGTCGTGCGCGATGAGGAGTTTGTTTCCGCACGACTCGATACCGGTTTCATCGCGCGTTTCAATGAGCGCCGCGCAGGCCGTGAAGTTGAATCAAGGCAGGTTGAAAGCGACCTGGCGGCGATCGCGGCGGGATTGAGTTACGCGCTGCGGAAACAACGATCAGCAGCGCCGGCTAAGACTCACACAAACAGTCGCTGGAAGATGGCCGGGAGGAGATCGTGAAACTCAAAGTCAGCAACGGCGAGCGTGAGGAGGATCTGCTGCTGAAACTCGAGGAAGGGCGAGTGTTAGCTGAGATCGGCAATCGCGTCTACAGTCTCGACGTGCGCGAGACGGAGCCGGACGGGTATCTCTTCTTCCTGAACACGAACGTGCATGAGTGTCGGGTGAGTGAGCGGGCGGGCGCGAAAGATACTTTCGATGTTTCTGTACACGGTCGCAGTTATGAAGTGACGATCGTCGATCCGAAGCGTTTGCGCAGCGGCCAGAATTCCGATCGACACCATCACGGCGTTGCGGAGATCCTCGCGCCGATGCCGGGCAAGGTCGTGCGTGTGCACATGGAAGCTGGCGCGAGTGTTGAAAAAGGCGCGGGCGTCGTCGTTGTGGAAGCGATGAAGATGCAGAACGAGCTGAAGTCGCCACGCGACGGTGTGGTGGTCTCGATCAACGTGAAGCCCGGCGACACAGTCAACGCCGGCGATGTCCTTGCCGTGATTGAATAATGCGCATACTACTGTGGGACATTGATGGAACGCTGATCCGGTCGACAAGGCCTGGCGGCTACAAGGTGTACACGATTCCTGTGCTCGAAGAGATCTTCGGCACGGCGGGACGACTCGCCGATATGCGGGTGTCGGGCATGACCGACTTGCAGATCGTTTTCGAGGCGTTGAGTGATGCTGGTATCAGTCAGGAAGAAATTCTTGCGCGGGCCGAGGTGCTCGTGGCGCGTTTGACGGAAGAAGCGAGACGAGTGACGGGTAACGGCATAAAGTTTTTCGAGCTGCTGCCCGGCGTCCGCGAAACATTGGAAGCACTCGCAGCACACCCGCGCTACAGATCAGCCCTCGTGACGGGCAACATCAAGCCGATGGCGGAGCTGAAGATGGAGTTGGTCGGTCTCGATCAATTCTTCACCTTGCCGGGCGCATTTGGCGAAGAGTCGCACAATCGTCGCGATCTTCCCGCCCGCGCGGCCGAGCGCATTCGCAAACACCTGCAAATGGATCTCGCCCCAGAGCAATTCATCGTAATCGGCGATACACCAAATGATATTGATTGTGCGAAGCACTTCGGGGCAAGGGCGGTCGCGGTGGGAACGGGAAGGTTTTATTCGCAGGAAGAGATTGTCGCTTGCGGGCCTGATGCGGTATTGGCTGATCTTTCAGATATCCGGGTGGTGCTCGAAACCTTAGACAAGCTGTAGACAGGATTTATATGCGGTGAAAGCCTTTGAGGATGTCGCGGGTGCTTAAGCGCAGGATTACCGGGCGGCCGTGGGGACATGTGGTGGGTGAGGAGGTTTGTAAGAGTCGATCGATCAGCCAGCGCATCTTCTCTGGGGCGAGGGGCATGTTGACTTTGATTGCTGCGTGACACGCGAGCGATGCGGCGATTTCGTCGCGCATGGTTTCAGGGGCGTTGCTCTTCTTCTCGGCGTCGACGGTCTCCAACAACTCGAAGAGCATGTTGCGTGCTTCACTGCCGGGCAAGTCAGCCGGTACCGCTCTAATTGCAACAGTCCGTCCCGACAATCGCATCAACTCAAATCCGTACTTCTCCAACTCCGGCGCGAGATCGTCGAAGACTGCCGCCTGCGCGGGTGTTAAATCGAAAGTCTCGGGCACGAGCATCTGCTGCGAGTCGGTGCGTCGCTCCGCTTCCAAAGCACGATATTTGTCGAAGAGTACGCGCTCGTGGGCGACGTGCTGATCGATCAATAGCAAGCCTTGATCGTCCGTGGCGATGATGAAGCTCTCGTCGAGTTGGCCCAACGGGCGAATGTTTGTCGAGAGCGACTCGGGAGTTACTTCGCGTGCAATCTTCTCTGCTGAATTCAAGGGCGGAAGGGCCGCGGATTTGACGGCCGGGACGTATTGCGACGCGGATCGAAGCATGACTTCCAAGTCGCGTGCGATCTCCTCGCCGGATGGTTCCGCTGGAGGTCGCGGTGGAGGCGGTGACGGTGGGGGGACAAATTCGATTCGAGGTTGCGGCGTGATCGAGCTTACGGCCGCGGCTGTCATGATAGGTTGGGGAACCGGTTCCGGTGGGGGAACATAGCTCGCACTTGCCAGCGCTGCGCGCACCGACTCACGGACCACGTCAGCAACAGCCGCTTGCCTTCGAAATCGCACTTCCGTTTTCGCCGGATGCACGTTCACGTCAACTTCTTCGAGCGGCGTCTCGATGAATAACAGCGCCGCCGGGTAAACACCGTGCGGCAGAATCGATCGATAAGCTTCCGTGAGCGCGCGGCTGATCATGCGATCGCGCACGAAACGTCGATTCACGAAAAGGTACTGTGAATCGCGTGAGGTGCGACGGTCCCTTGGCGCTGACACAAATCCGCTGACGCGCGCCAACTGCAGTTCGCCGCCATCCACCTCGAGCAGGTTTTTCAAAAACTCTTCGCCGAAGATCTGGTAAGCGCGCTCGCGTAGATCCTTAGCAGGCGCGGTGCGCACCACTTCCCTGCCGTTGTTTACAAACGTGAACGCGATCTCCGGATGAGCCAACGCGTAATGCGTGACGAGGTTGGTGAGGTGATAGGTCTCCGTCGCTTCGGATCGTAGAAACTTTCGCCGCGCGGGAATGTTGAAAAAGAGATCGCGAACGATGAGCGTCGTGCCGCGTGGATGCGCCGCGTCTTTGACGTCGCGCATGCGTCCACCGTCAATCGTGACCCGTGTGGCGGCGTTTGCGCCTTCGATGCACGTGGTCAGCTCGACTTTCGCAACCGAAGCGATCGACGCGAGCGCCTCACCGCGAAATCCGAGCGTGCCGATCGCGGCGAGATCGTCTGTCTCGCGGATCTTCGAAGTGGCGTGTCTTTCGAAAGCGAGGATCGCATCGTCGCGCACCATGCCTTCGCCGTCGTCGGAAACTTTCAAAAGGCGCCGTCCGCCGGCTTCGATCTCGATCGTGATGCGCGTGGCGCCGGCGTCGATCGCATTCTCGACCAGCTCTTTGGCGACGGATGCCGGACGCTCAACAACTTCACCGGCGGCGATTTGATTGGCGACGTGGTCTGCGAGGACGCGGATTTTCGACATTATAGATAAACGATTTGGTGCTCGTTCGATCCGAGGTTAATCGCGTTGAAGATCCACTCGATCACGTAAGTGCCGTGGCGGGCCAGCAGCGACGTGATGTTGATGTGGCGCTCCTGTAGATCTTTGTTTGGATAGAGCTGATCGAACGCGCGTTGCAACTGCCGGTGGGCCGCTTCATCGCGCGTCATTTGGGCGCGCACGAAGCGCTGCTTCAAACCGTCGAGCTGGTAGTTAATCTTCTTGCGGCCAGTTTCGAGCGCATTCGCGAGCGTCGGATCGATCGATTGCAGCTCCTGGCGCAAACGATCGAGCTCGTGGTTCATGTTCTGCTCCGCGTCGGCAAAGACCTTCGCACTGTCAGCCGCAAGATGCTCCTCGACGACGCGCTTGATCACGGGCTCGAGTCCTTCGAAGAAATCTGCGAGTGTCAGGTCATATCTTTCCAGCAGGCGACCGGTGTGATGCTCGATCATCGTCAGACTTGAACGCGGCAGGATCGGCGTCGGCGGCCGTTCGAGCACGCGATAGACTTCCGCCGTTTGGGCAAAGTACGCAATTTCAGCAGCGCCACCGTAGTAAGCAATCGTTGGCAGCAGGTAATCCTGAACCACGGCGCGCAAGGTTACATTCGGACTAAATCTCTCCGGTTGCTCTTCGGCGAGCGTGCCAAGCTCTTCGGCGGTGTATTCCTGCTCGCTGGCCTTCGTTCTGTACTTTCCATTCTCAACACGCACGACCGCGTGTCGCCGGCCTTCCTCATCGTGCAGAAACAATGGAAACGAATTCGCAGTCGCAAGCACTTGCGCGTGGTATCCCGCGCGCTCCAATTCGGCGCTGCGTTGTTCGAGGGCGGTGGCGATCTCGGGCGCGCGACGAGCGGCTTCGGAATAGAGCGGCGCGGCGAGTTGTTTCAGCGCGGGATCGAGTGGGTCGAGAAAGATCAGACCATAACGACCGAGAAGTGCAGTCATCATCGTCGCGAAGCTCTCGACATAGCCGCGACCAGGCTGCCACGCACTCTTCACGAGCGCCTTCATGTCAGCCGCGAATTCCGATGCGGGCAACAACTCAAACAACTCATCCACGACCGCGTCGATCGACTCGTCGAGCTTCACCTGCCCAACTGGTTGTCCTTCACGATGCAGTGCTTCAGAAACGGCGACGCTCTTGAGCTGGCAATCACGACCGATGAGCTCTGCTTTCGCGACTTCGGCAAAATCGTGATCCTCGGCGGCGATCCAAAACACGGGGACAGCCTTCGTGTTTCTCTGTTGCAGGCAACCGGCGAGTTTCACAGCCGAGAGTGCTTTGTAGACCGTGTAGAGCGGGCCCGTGAACAAACCTGCCTGCTGACCGGAAACGACCGCGATGCAATCTTCATCGCGCAGCAACTCGATATTCTTCAAAGTCTCTTCGCCCGCTCCCCAGCGTTGGTTCATCGCCGCGAGCGCATCGCACACGCGCGCGCGATCGACTCGATACGCGGAAAGCACGTCCGGCACGCGTTGCTGTAATTCGTGATGAAAGCGAACTGCTGAAGGATAAAAGTTACGCAGCGCAACCGGGTCTTTCAGATATTCGAGAAAGAGGCGCGACTGATGCGGAATTAGATCAAAAGGTAGTGACTCGACGCGCAGTCCTGATTCTTCGGGGGTGCTATAACAAGCGGCTTCGGCTGTACTCAAGATTGTTGGTGCTCCTGCGGGGTTATTCTACAGGTCTGAGTCCGGGGAGCAAAGTTAGACAGGATGTACAGGATGTATCTTGTCAATCTTGAAGAATCTTGTAAATCCTGTCGAACAGCGTCTTAATTTCCGCGCGAGCCGCCTCATCCGGAGCACGTAACGGCGCACGCACCGCCCCACCACGATACCCTGCAAAATCAAGCGCCGCCTTCAGCCCGCCGATCCCATACTTCGTCGTCACGGCCGATGCCAGCGGCGTAAGCTCTTCCTGTAAGTGCTCCGCATCTCCCCCTGCGGCAAACAAACGAAATATCTCGACACAAACCTCGGGCACAACACATCCCACCGCGAGGATTCCACCAGTCGCCCCCGCACGCAATGCATCCAGTAACACCGTTCCATTCCCCGTCATCACCGCGAAGTCAGCGGGGCAAAGCTCTACCGTACGACGAAGGCCGGCTACATCATTCGAGCTGTCTTTCACGCCGACGATGTTTGGATGTTCACTCAGACGCGCGACCGTTTCGGGCTCGATCTTGATTCCCGTGAGCGGCGGCATGCTGTAAAGCAACACCGGCACCGGCGCCGCATCAGCAACAGCCGTGTAGTAATTGACGAGCGTCTCCTGCGTGATCGCCGGACGATAAAAATAAGGCGTGATAACGAGCACTGCCTCCGCGCCCGCTCGCGCCGCGTTCTTGATTTCCTTGATGGTGTTGACGGTGCTCTGTTGCCCGGCGCCGGCGATCAAAACCGAGTCAGTAGCCGCACGTGAGACTTCGATCACTTCGAGATACTCACGCTCGTCTAGATGAACGCGCTCACCCGTCGAACCGAGGACAACAAAGCCGATCACGCCGCGCGCGCTCCAGTCCTTGATATTCGAGGTGATGTCCGTCTCAGAAATATGGCCGTCGGGATCGAATGGTGTTGTTGTAGGGAGAAGGATTCCTTTTAAAGCGAGCATGTGGACAGGATGACAGGATTTACAGAATTAACAAGATAAATCAATGGAACAGATCTCTAACCCCGATCGCGAAGAATATATTCCCGCGGCCTTCACCCGGTCCCTGATTGACGTTCCACGCGTAACCGAGAGTGAAATGCGCCGTCGTGGCCAGCTCAAAGCGAATGCCTGCGCCCGGGCCGTAACGCGTGCCGCCGAATGCTCCGTTACGCGGGCCGATCCGCGCCATGTCAAACACGAATACCGGACTGATCGAATAGATGTTCACATCGTTGAAGAGCGTGTTCAAAGTGCGGCGCGTGAAAGCCATGTCATCCCTGGCTTGCTTCGCCGCCGCTTTTGTATCGATCTTATTGAACTCAGCCGTTAATTGTGTTCGCAGTGTCTCGACCTTGTTTGTCGCCGATGTAAGCGACGCATCCTTCAACACGCCATTCAGATCTTTCTCACATGCCTGCTGCACGTTGAGTAGCTGGTCATCATCAGGATCTTCAGAGAGCACATCGGCGATGGAGCCGTATGGAACCTTCGACGTCGAAATCGCAAGCCTGATTCGTCTCGAAACCGCTTTGATCGCGTCTGTGCACGCCTCGAACTGATCCTCAGCCTGACCGGTATGTGTTCCCTGCACTGTGTTGACGACGGTTTCTAAATCCTGGAGTGCGGTTTGAGCGGCGGGCAATTGTGCGACGACGGTCGAGTAATGAGGATCTTTTGAGTAGTAAAAAACTTCGAGCGTGCTGGTCACACTCGTGATCGCGCCCTCGAGCTGGTCGTTGAATTCATTATCACTCGTGAGCTCTTCCGGAACGAGCGTCTGACGCCAGATTCCGTACGCAGCCGTGAGATTGTAACTGGCGAAACTCCGCGCACCGGACCCTTCGGCAGTTTGGAAGAAACGATTTCCGGGGATCGCGCGAATTACCGGGTTAGCGCGAATCTGCCAATCGTCACTCGCGATCAGAAACTCTTCGTTGTTGCCGCCAAAGAACCGCTCGGGCAGCGGAACCTTTCCCGGGATCTGAAGTTTCCCCACAGTGAAGCGCTGTTCGAGATCGAGCAAGTGGTGGTTGCCGAGTGAATACCAGAATTGATGTCGCGCATCGAAGATATGCTTCCGCCAGTCGACCCGTGCGGCTGGTCCTACTGAACCCAACTCGAGACCATACGACGCCGAAAAGATATTGCGTGCAAACCGCGAATCCATCCCGCCATATAGTTTCAACGTGCCGAAGCCTGCATTCGGGACTGTGTTCGGCGCCAGTATCAAGTTGCCTGCCTCAGTTTGACGATTACCGCCGTCGAGCGCAGCGCCAAAGCGAAGACTCAAATTCCCGCCAGCCAAAGGCTTGGTCACTCCCGCGAAATGAAGCATCACGTGACCACCTCTGATATCGCCTGCGCCAGTCGGTAGCGAATAGTGTGAGAAGTTGACTAGCCAATCCGCGTGGGCCAACCAGCCGGGATTCTGGACGTCAGAATCATATGTGCCTTCCAGCGCGGCGGAAACGTTGTGCATTCGTGACGAAGCTTCGCCCTTGATCATCGCCGAGTTGAACGGCAGCATGCCCATCTTGCGCGGCTTGTACTCGAAGCTTCCGCCACCAAACATTAGATCAGTGGAATCGTAGCCGCCGGTAGGTACGAAATGAAACGGACTGGATTCTTTCGTCAGGGTCGTCGTTTGTCCGGCAGGAGTTTGCGGCGTCTGGCGTTCCTTCACGCGCTCTTCCGGACGAGCGCTCAATACGGGCAAGATCTGCGTCGAGTAGATCCTGTACTTGACGTCGACTTGCCCGTCCGTGCAATTCTCGACACTCACGAATTCAAGCCTGAATTGGACGCGGGCGTCGCTCGTGTCAGGCAGGAAGTTTTCATCCTCGATTATTTTGAGCGCCTTGTCAGAGACGTCACTATAAGTAAACGGCTTGCCTTGTATCAGCTCCGTGATCTGGGCGGTGGCGCGCTTTTGGCGCGCCTTAACCCAGGGGAGAAAAAGAAACGGATCGTCGATGCGAATGCTTCGAACCTTGTAATTCGCTGTCTCGAGGTTGATACCGTCGCATGAACCGACGGACTGCTCCGTTTCAACAACCTTTGCAGAGGCCTGACCTGCCTGCCCCAAACATGGCTGGGCGCCGTAACAAATTACGGAGAGAAGAAAGACTGCTCCCACAAAGGCGCCACAGCGCCAGTTACCTTGTGCGTTCATAGCTTTTGCGCTTTATAAATGCTCTTCTCTGTGCAACCTCTGTGTTCTCTGTGTCTCTGTGGTTAATCAATCCCTTACACCACCGAGACACAGAGAACAAAGAGGTTGCACAGAGAAGAAGAGAGTTATTTCTTCAGCGTTTTTTGAACGGTCTTCTTAGCGTCAGCCTCGTCAATCTCGCCGTTCTCGGCGGCCTTGGCGTCATCCGCTCCCGGTCCAAGCGCAAATGCAGCCTGGGGAGCGGTGAGACCCTTGGACGCCTTTTCAGCCTTGGAGTTCAAGGCCTTATCGACATCCACGTCGAGGCTCACGATTGCATCGCCAAAGGGATCACTCTTTTTGGCGCGCTCAAATAGCTGAAAATTGATGGACCAGGAGACCACGTCGCCCTTTGTGTCTTTCTCGAGACCAAAGATTACTCGCCGGAGTCCGTTGGGTGTGTTCAACGTAAAATTGACCTTAAGTTTTATGATGGTTGCTTTAGATGCTGTCGCCATTGTCTGCTCCTTGTCTTCAGCAAAAGTACGCCCCTACTTGTATGTCTAAAAACAAGTGAATTGTTCCTACGAAACATCACTGTTTCGGCTGGCCGGCGCCACTTTCTTGTTCGATGTTCTGCGTGTCAGTCTTTTGTCGCAGCAAATTCTTGATGCCGAAGAGTGATTCCAGTGCGTCTTGCCAGAACGGCGCACCGGCACTTAATAACATAACCATGATGGCCCAACCAACCAGCGTCGTGACGTCGGATTTACGGGTTTGCCACCATTGCCCGGGTGTTTGGTTCTGCCACTTATAAACGTTTTTCGGACCTTCGACGAGGGCCATGCCCCACACGCTGTGATTGCCCGAGTCGTCAGGCGCAACGGCGGTAAAGAAGCCAAGGCTCCAGAAGAACGATCGCAACTGTTGCATGCTGAGCGGACTAAACCCGAATCCCTGGTAGGTGCTGGAGAGCGTCTCGATCTCCTCGCGCGACTGTTGCAGCGCTTCTTTTACGTTTGCAGGTGTCGGTGTGGGCGAGGCTTGTACTTGTGCGCGTTTTGATTGCTCGAGGATCTCCGGTCC
The DNA here is from genome assembly GCA_036498585.1 of Pyrinomonadaceae bacterium. GTDB lineage: Bacteria > Acidobacteriota > Blastocatellia > Pyrinomonadales > Pyrinomonadaceae > PSRF01. The sequence continues at coordinate 34,050 of DASYFE010000011.1, forward strand.
CTTTTCCAGGATCAGACTGCGTTGCACCTCGTTGCTCGAAAGGCTCTTGTACACGTTGAAGAAGTTTGCGTTCAGCACGATCACAACGAAGAGGCTGATTACGAGGGCGGCGGTTCGCATGTGACGTGCGTAACGTTCGTCAAAGCTTTGGGTGACTGTGTCGAACCAAACCTCGACCTGCTCGATCTTGTTTCGTAGTGGTGAAGTGGCGTCGACAAACTTCTGACTAAGGTCGCCGAGCAGTTTTGCTACGTCAGCAAATTCGCCTGACAACTTCTGAAGCGCGGCGACTTCGCCTGTGTTTCCGGCAGCGTTCGCGGTCTCAGTTTCTTTCGCAATGGCGGCCTGCGCGTCGTTGAGAACGTCGAGCAGTCCGTGAAAGTCGAGCTGTCCGAGTCGTAGCAAGTCAGCAAACAGGACTTTCGGTTTGACCTGAGTGCCGTCGAGGATGGCGCTGACATTCGTGAAGATCGGCGCGAGGATCGTGCGGATCTCCGCGATCTTTGTGCTGGCCGAGCCACGCAACATCGGATCGTTGGTTATGGCGTCGACCGCCTGACGCAGATCTTCGATGCGATCACAAAGCGCCTGAAATTTTTGTACGTAGTCAGGAAAGAAATCTTCCGACTCGAGCTTGCCCATCACTTTGAAAAGATCGTCTTTGGAGAGCGAGTCGAGCACTGCGTTTCCCCAGAGAGTCTTGCGGCCGATGTTTTTGAATTGATCGAGGACTTTGTTTTTGAAGACGTCGGCGGCAGTCTCGGGCAGGTTGATCTTCATCCCGAGGATTCTTTTCACAGTTGTGAGAATGAGAGTTAAGCGCGGGAGCGGCGGTTGCGGCTCGGGGTTTGGCGCACTAACGACCTGCTCGTACAGATCTTTCAGCGAGCCTTCGATCTGGCGCGACTTCATCTTAAATATCTTCTTGATCAGCGTTTGAATCGCCTGCACGAGAAGACTAAGGACCAGCAGAATAACTACGAGGGCGATTATCGTGTTGAGGATACCGAGATCCATAAGCACTCCTTTGGGGGAAAGGTCTACTTCATAGGCCACAAAAAAGCACAAAACGGCCCGTACAATCAATATGAATATTCATGGCGTTTTATTTTGAAAATTCTTCTCTGCCTAACCTCTGCGTCCTCTGCGCCTCTGCGGTAAACGAAAACGAAGACGCACATAAACCGCAGAGACGCAGAGGACGCAGAGGTTACGCAGAGAATTCCATGTCTGCTTCCCCCAAAGGCGTATCAAATGTTTTAATTTCTACTCTAAAACACCATGCCTGACTATCACTTTCTCCAATTCGACGTATTCACCGATCGCGCTTTCTGTGGCAACCCGCTGGCTGTCTTTCCCGACGCCGAAGGAATACCCGACGATCAGATGGGGAAGATCGCGCGTGAGATGAATCTCTCTGAAACCGTCTTCGTGCTCAAATCAGAAGCAGACGAAGCACTGCGACGCCTGCGCATCTTCACGCCCGCTCGCGAGATCCCGTTTGCCGGTCATCCGATCGTCGGCACGTGGGCTGCGCTTGCGGGCCTCGGTGTGGTTCCGATTCCCGACGGCGGCAATGGTTGGCAGAGGATCTTCCACGAAGTCGGGATTGGAGTCCTGCCGGTCGATATCGAATTTAAAGACGGGCAAGCGGTGCAGGTCGTCATGACGCAGGGCAAATTCGAAGTCCTCAGCGAGATCGACGATCCGCACGAGCAAGCCGAGGTCGCACGCGCACTGGGTCTCGCACGCGAAGACCTCGACGAGAGTTTGCCGATACAAGTGATCACGACCGGTTTGTCGTGTCTCGCAGTTCCGATTCGCTCGCTTGCAGACTTGCGTGACATTCGCGTCGATGCCGCGTTGCTCACAGACATCTACACTCGTCATCGCGGCACAGGCTGTCATGCGTTCACGCGCGAGACTCTCGAAGTCGGCGCCTCGCGTGCTCACGCGCGCTTCTTTGCTCCGGCTGACAACATTCCGGAAGATCCCGCAACCGGCAGCGCGTGCGGCGCGTTGGGCGGCTATCTCATTCACCACGGTGGATTGAGTTTGGAGCCCGACGAGGGCCGCTACAAATTTGTGATTGAACAAGGCGATTTTATCAACCGGCCCAGCCGCATCAATCTCAACGTCAAGGGGCAAAAAGGAAACGTCGAGGAAGTGAAGGTCGGCGGATCAGCCGTGCTCGTCGCGCGCGGCGAGGTGATCGTCTGAACATGCTCGATCTAATGATCATCGGCGCTGGTCCGGCTGGATTGTCTGCTGCAGAAGCAGCGGCGCAGGCGGGTCTCAGTTACATCGTGATCGAGAAAGGCACGATCGCCAACACGATTCGCCAGTATCCCGTCGGGCGCGCGATGTTCTCCACACCAAACGAAGTCGAGATGCACGCGGGCACGCTGCGGCCCGTGCGCGAGAAGCCGACGCGCGAAGAGATGTTGTCTCACTACATCCACTTCGTGCTCGATCTCGATCTCAAGATCAACACTGGCGAAGAAGTTGTTTCGGTGAACGGGAACGTAAGCGAGGGTTTCGTTATCAAAACCGACCGTGGCGAGTACGTGGCTCGACGTGTGTTGTTTGCAATCGGAGCGATGGAGCACCCACGGCGATTGAATGTGCCGGGGGAAGAGTTGCCGAAGGTGCATCATCTTTTCGTCGAGCCGTATGCATACATTCGCAAAGAAGCGCTCGTCGTTGGTGGTGGCAACAGCGCGGCTGAAGCGGCTTTGTTTCTGTCGGAAGAGGGCGCGCGCACGACCCTCGCCATCTGGCGCGAAGATTGGGAGAACCGCGATCCAAAGGCGGGCGCGATGAAACACTGGGTACGCACGCCGCTCGAAGCCGAGGTCGAAGCGAGGCGGCTCAAAGTCGTGCTTTACAAACACGTCGACGAGATTCGCGAAGATGAAGTGATATTGACGACTGAGACAGGCGAGTCGCTGACGCTTCCAAACGATGTGGTGTTCGTGCTTGTAGGCAGTGATGCGGATCTGACGTTATTGAAACAACTCGGCGTGCAAACTGAAGCAGGAAAGATTGCCGAGGTTCCGGTCTACGATCCGGAAACTTTTGAGACCAGCGTGCGTGGAGTATACGTCGCCGGACACTTCACGCACGCTCGACATATCAAAGCTGCGATCGACGTGCCGCGTCGCATAGTTCCACTGATCGCACAAGATCTTCAGAGATAGTTAGACAGGATTTACAAGATGTTTCAGGATTGACAGGATTTATTTGTAAATCTTGAAAAATCTTGTAAATCCTGTCTAAAACTACCGTCAACGGAGGAGCCGATGACCCGTCTCGCGTTACTCATCTCCATACTTATCTGTCTCGCATCTCCGCTCAACGCACAGTGCACGCGTAACAACGCCATCGACACGACCAAACAACAGATCCTCATCACGCGCACGTTCGACAACCCGGTCCATCGTATCACCGTTCTACTGCGCGCCGCCGATCTGCTCTGGCCACACGATCAGGAGAAGTCGCTGGCCGCGTTCATGGAAGCCTTCGATTTCGCCGTCCAAAACTTCAAAGAAAAAGGCGATCAGATCCAGCGCACATCAAGCAGCCGGTTCGCAGCCGTAATCACTGTTCCCGATCAGCGCTTCGTAGTGCTCTCGGCATTCGCCAAACGAGACCCGGCACGCGCCCGCAAGTTATCCGAGCAGATGCTCCGCGACGACGCCTCCGAAGCCGCTGACAAGCCCTCAACCGGCGATCAATCAAAACGCAGCACTGCCGACAAACTGTTAACCATGGCCTACGGTCTCGCTGCGTCGGATCCGCCAACTGCCGTTAACTTCGCGCGTCAGAGCTTTCGTTATCCAGCCACAATGCAGTTACCGATCTTTCTGTACCAGCTCGCCAAGTCGGGCCCGCAGCTCGCGGATCAATTTTATGTTGAAGCGCTAAACGCATACGGCGCCGCGCCGATGGACCAGTTTCTTTATCTCTCGTCGTATCCGTTCGCGAACAAGCGCGACGCCGGTGAGATGCCGGGTTACACTTTCTACGTTATTCCCGAAGGCTTCGAACCAAATCGCGCGTTGCAACGGCAGTTCGTTCGGGCCTTGCTCGCACGAATCGACGGCGCGATGGAAACACCGGTGCAGGAGACGCAGCGCTTCTCCGATCACGCACAGATGTGGCTTGCGCTCAATCGCCTCGAGAAGCAGGTACAGTCAGACTTACCGGAATTCGCCGATGCATTCGCGCAATCGAAAGACAAGCTGTTTGCCCTGTTGACGCCGAACACACAAAAAAATGTCAGCCAGGTGCTTACCAGTGATAACCCGCCGGCAAGGTCGTTTGACGAACAGGTTGAAGCGGCCGAGAAGCTGACCGACGTCGGGCGGCGCGATCAGGGTTTGACATTCGCTGTGACCGGCTCTTCGAAAGACGAACCAGTGGACAAAGTGCTCAGCGTAATCGACAAGATCTCGGAGTCGAGCATTCGCGACGCCCTCGTGAACTGGGTCTATTACTTTCGCAGCCAGGCGCTGATTAAAGAGAAGAACTTCTCGGAAGCGAGAAAGTTTGCGAGCAAGGTGACGGAGTTGGACCAGCGCGCCTATTTGTACACGCGCATCACGGAGGAGTCGCTCAAGGCCAATGAGGATCTGACGGAAGTGCGCGAGATGCTGAACGAGGTGGCGAATACAATTAGCAAAGCGCCGAAGACGATCGTCTCTGCGCGAGCGTTACTCGCGCTGGCGCGACTGTATGCGCAGGTGGATATGAATCGCGGTGTTGAAGAGCTCGCGAATGCTGTGAGGACGATTAACGCGCTCGAGTCGCCTGACTTCTCGCGGCAGTTTGTGATGATGAAGATCGAGGGGAAGACATTCGGCAGCTTCGCGTCGTTTGCAACGCCAGGCTTCAACCCCGAGAACGCGTTTCGCGAAATGGGCAAACTCGACTTCGACGGCAGCCTCGCCCAGGCTACGAATTTCACTGACAAGTCTCTTCGCGCGTTAACGACTCTCGCAGTCATCGAGCCATGCTTCGAAACTAAGCTAATCAGGGCCCCGAAAACCAAAAAACCATGAGCTCTGTTATGTGCCTTTTTGTGGCTAACTAATTTCGCGGCGAGCTACGCCTGTATTGTGGGCAGCGGCCTCGACCTCACGCGCAACTGCCTCCGCCACTCGCTTATCGAAAACCGAAGGGACAATATATTCCGGATGCAGCTCGGCGTCGGTGATGATCCCCGCGATCGCATTCGCAGCCGCTAGCTTCATCTCTTCATTGATCCGCGCTGCTCGACATGCAAGCGCGCCCCGAAAGATACCCGGAAAACTCAGCACGTTATTGATCTGATTCGGATAATCCGATCGACCAGTAGCCATCACCGCGACGTACGGCGCGGCATCTTCCGGCATGATCTCCGGCACCGGATTCGCCATCGCAAACACGATCGGATTCTCCGCCATGTTCTTGACGTCTTCCGCATCGATCACGCCCGGCACTGACAAACCGAGGAATACGTCCGCGCCCTTGATCACCTCGTGAACAGTACCCTTTTCTTCATTCTGGTTTGTGTTCTGCGCGTACCAATCCTTCATCCAGTTCATGTTTTCTCTGCGCCCGCGATACAGCGCTCCGGTCTGATCGCAGCCGACGATATTCGTCACGCCCGCAGCCATGATGATCTTCGTACAAGCAACACCAGCCGCGCCGACCCCATTCACGATCACTTTGACGTCGCTCATCTTCTTCCCGACGAGCTTGAGCGCATTGATCAACGCCGCGAGCACGACGACCGCCGTGCCGTGCTGATCGTCGTGAAAGACCGGGATGTCGAGCTCTTCCCGCAATCGCTCTTCGATCTGGAAACAGCGCGGCGCCGAGATGTCTTCGAGATTGATTCCACCGAACACGGTCGAGATCGCTTTTACAGTGCGCACGATCTCGTCGGGATCTTTCGTGTTGAGACAGATCGGAAACGCATCGACGCCTGCGAATTCTTTGAACAGCATCGCCTTCCCTTCCATCACCGGCAAGGCTGCGGCTGGCCCGATGTCGCCGAGTCCGAGCACCGCTGTTCCGTCAGTTACGATTGCGACTGTGTTCTTCTTGATCGTAAGTGTGAAAACTTTTTCCGGATCTTTCGCGATCGCCTGGCAGATACGAGCGACACCCGGAGTGTAGGCCATCGAGAGATCGGCGCGAGTCTTCAACGGCACTTTCGGGACTACTTCGATCTTGCCGCCGAGGTGCATCAGGAAAGTCGGATCGGAGACTTGCAGCAACTCGACGCCGTCGACGTCTTTGACAGTTTCGACGATCTGTTCGCCGTGTGTGCTCGAAACTGAGCTGACGGTGATATCGCGGATGATGTAGTTGTTGCCGACGGTGACGATATCGATGGCGCCGATGTCGCCGCCGGCGCGGCCGATGGCGGTAGTCAATTCCCCAAGCGATCCGGCACGTGAAGAAAGCCTGACGCGCAAGGTCAAACTGTAACTTGCGCTGGGTGTTGGTTGCATATCCTGTTTATCCCGTTAATCCTTTAATCCTGTCAATAATACCTTCTGAATCTGGCGCTCTAAATTTTTATCAAGATCGGCCAGCCTCAACGATCTCTTTCCAAGTATTCGATATAGATCTCTGATTTCAGGGTTTTTGAGTGCTGCCAAGTGTCGCTTTACCGTCACCACATCGCCGCGTGAAAACGTTCCAGTCAGCGATTCTTCCGGCGACTTAGTTTGCAAACTTCGGACGGTGCTCGCAATAAGCGGCAACAGAACCGCGCGTGCGGTTTTCCGGTCGAGTCCACACTCGCCCAGCATCTCCAACGCCATATCAAACAACGCAACCACATTACCTGACACCATAACCGCCGCAGCGTGATAAAGGGGCTTGTCCTCAGTTCGAATCGAAAAACTCTTCCCACCGAGATCCCTGACGATCTCCTTCCCCAAACGCACAGCACTCCGATTCCCCTCGACACTCCAATAAGCTCCTTCCAGCGAAGCATCATGTGCAGCACTAACCGACATCAACGGATGAATAGACCCTGTATGCCAGCCCTTTTCACGCAGCGGCGCCAGCACCTCATTCGAAAGCGCCCCGCTTGTATGCAGCGCCGTCACCTTCTTCTTGCGATCCGCGTTAATCTCACTCAACTCACGCGCGACTCTGGCAATCTGATCGTCCGGTACTGTGATCAGAAAAAGATCCGCGTCAATCAGCGAGTACAATTGTTTTGCAGCCAATACCTGCACGTCCGCGTCTAAAAGACGCGCCGCCTTGCGCGCACTCTGCCGCCCGCGCGAAACCAGGGAACGGATAGTGTAGCCACTTCCGGCAAGCGCCAGCGCGAGAGTAGTCCCGAGTCGACCGGTACCGATGATCGTGACCTCCGACTTTTGCTTCCTTTTCGCGTCCGGCATAGGTATATTGAGGGCGTCAAAGGCGCGAAGAAACCGAATCCTCCTGGCCAGGAAGTTATGATCGGCCACACAACCAAGTCGCCGACCCTGAGCATCATAGACTGCGCGTCTGGATTTAGCGAAAGAACGTCAGCGACCCCTGCCCTCAAGGTCATTCGAAATTTTTGGAGGTTTTTGAGATGAACAACTTCTCCCGCGCCACGAGTGCTTTTGTTTTAACCGCATCGCTATTATTCAGCTCCGTGGCCGCGGTCGCGCAAACGACGGCCACCAAGCCCGCTGACAACGCACAAACAACCACCCAGACGCAATCCGATCAAAAAGCTCCGGCGACTCAAAAACAGGCCGACGCGAAAGCCGAGCCGCAAAAGGCTACGCCTGCCCCGGTCGCTGTTAAGACGAGCAACAAGGCGCTTTCGACCAACGAAAACCCTGACATGATCGGCAAGCGGAATATCAACACCGGCATCATCGCGAAGATGAGCGGCTCGACCGAGAAGGAAGTGCGGCAGGGACGTGAGGCGGCAGCAGAAGTCGACCGGCAAGCGAAGTTTGTTGACGATCCACTGATCACGGAATATGTGAACCGCGTCGGTCAAAACATCGTGCTGCACTCGGACGCAAAAGTCCCGTTCACGATCAAGGTCATCGATTCTGACGAAGTGAACGCGTTTGCGCTTCCCGGCGGTTTCTTCTACGTAAACAAAGGACTCATCCTCGCGGCTGATAACGAAGCCGAGCTCGCGGGCGTGATGGCGCACGAGATTGCACACGTCGCCGCGCGGCACGCAGTTGAGAACCAGACCAAGGCCAGCCTGCTCGAATATGCAGCGCTCGGCGGCTCAATTTTCCTGGGTGGCATTCCCGGAATGATTTACCAGAACACAGCCGGCATCGGACTTCTCGGAATCTTCATGAAGTTCAGCCGCAGCGCCGAAGAGGAAGCGGACAAGCTGGGCGTTCAGTACATGTACGCCGCCGGTTACGATCCGGGCGCAATGGCGACGATGTTTGAGAAACTTGAAGCCAAGAACAAGAAGAAGCCCGGATTCATCTCTCGCGCCTTCTCGACGCACCCGGCCCCGCCGGATCGCAGGGCCTCGGCGCTTGCGTTGGCCGCACGCTTTCCGGAACACGACGAATATGTGATCAGCAGCTCCGAGTTTCAGCGAGTCAAAGGCCGCTTATTGAAACTTTCAAACGCGCGTGCATCGACGGCGGGAGCAATTCAAGCAGGTGACGACAGCGGCGCACCGGGACGTCCGACTCTGAAGCGTCGCCAACCGACTCCAGACGATCCGGGCGCGACACCGGAAGGCGAGCAGCAGCAAAAAGAGGCGCCGCCGAAGTTGAAGAAAGACCCGAGCACCACAAAAACTCCCGACAATCCGTAATCGTTTGTGGTAATTTAACTGTTGAGGCCCTTCGGCACCCCGGAGGGCCTTTTCATGTCAACGCCGAAGGCGTTCGCTAATTTAAGCCCAGAGTTCGAGGAACGAGAACCCTGGGATCATGATGTCAAATCGCGACTAAACCCTGAAAGGGTTCGGCGGTTGGCGAACCCTTTCAGGGTTATAATAATTTCTTTAAGCTAACCCAAGGTTGTCGCTAACGCTCCAACCTTGGGCTCTAATTAGCGAACGCCTTCGGCGTTGTACTACAAGTTCGACCCGGTTCTCGGGTTGACAATATTTTGGGCCGTTCGGTATTCTTACCGTTCGCGTTTTATTCACTTAAAACAGAGATAGTTAACTATGTCGACTTACTTCCCCAGCGGAAAGGAACTCGCTGGAAGACGAAAATGGTACGTGGTGGATGCGAGCGGTCTAACCGTCGGGCATCTGGCCTCTGAGGTTGCTTCAATTCTGTCAGGCAAGCGTAGCCCTGAGTGGACGCCGTTTATGGACATGGGCGATCACGTCGTTGTGATCAATGCCTCCAAAGCGGTCCTGAAGGGAAACAAGGTTGAGCAGAAGCTTTATCGTCATCACACTCGCTATCCGGGAGGTCTGAGAACGACCACCGCGAAGGAGATGATTGCCAAGCGCCCAGAGCGAGTTATCGAACTCGCCATCAGGGGCATGCTGCCGAAGACGAAACTCGGCAAGGCGATGGCGAAAAAGCTCAAGATTTACGCCAATGCCGAGCACCCGCACTCAGCCCAGCGCCCGCAAGCCTACGACCTAACTCACAACACCAACTCATAACAGTTCTAAGTAAAAGATAGAGGAAATTACTGTGGCTGAAATTCAGTATTACGGAACGGGGCGGCGCAAATCGGCAACGGCCCGAGTTTACCTGCGACCCGGCGGCGGCGAAGTCAAGGTCAACCACAAGCCTTTCGATCGCTACTTCCCCAACGAAACGTTGCGGATGATCATTCGTCAGCCTTTGCAACTGACTGAAACCACGAACAAATTTGACCTCGTCATCAACGTTGCCGGCGGTGGTCCGGCGGGCCAGGCGGGCGCGATCCGGCATGGCATCACGCGAGCGCTGCTCGAGTTCAATGCCGACCTTCGTCCAGCCCTCAAACATGCAGGTCTTGTGACTCGCGATCCGAGGATCAAGGAGCGCAAGAAGTACGGGCAAAAGGGCGCGCGCAAGCGGTTCCAGTTTTCGAAGAGATAACTCAATCAATCCATTGCCGTGGCTCGATTGGTTGCTTAACAAGTCAAAAGCTGCGGTGAGTACATTAAACCAATTAACGAGAAGGAGACTTTAGTTTGGTTTCGGTTACCATGAAAGAGCTGCTGGAGGCCGGTGTTCACTTCGGCCACCAGGTAAGGCGCTGGAACCCGAAGATGAAGGAATATATCTTCGGCGAGCGCAACGGCATTTACATCATCGATCTGCAAAAGACTCAGCGAATGTTCCGCGAGGCGATCGCGTTCGTCACGAATCTCATCGCTGAGGACAAAGGCAAGACAGTTCTCTTCGTCGGCACCAAGCGACAGGCGCAGGACGCCATTCGCGAGGAGGCCGAGAAGTGCGGTCAGTATTACGTCAATCAACGATGGCTCGGTGGCCTGCTCACTAACTTTCAGACGGTCCAGAAGTCGATCAAGCGTCTCAAAGATCTCGAAAGCATGCAGACTGATGGTCGCTACGAGAAGATGACCAAGAAGGAACGCATCAAGCTCGATCGCGAGCGCGAGAGCCTGAACAAAAACCTCTCGGGCATCAAGTCGATGAATCGCCTTCCCGATGCTGTCTTCATCATCGACGTGAAGAAGGAAGAGATTGCGGTCGCCGAAGCGAACCGGCTCGGAATTCCGATCGTCGCCGTGGTCGACACTAACTGTTCGCCCGAAGGAATCGATTACGTCATCCCAGGAAATGACGACGCTCTGCGCGCCGTTCGCCTGTTCGCCTCGAGAATCGCTGACTCGATCGTCGAGGGTAATCAGATCGCCACCGAAGGCGGCGTTGTTCCGACTGAACCAACTGAAGGCGGAGGCGAAGGTCAAGCCGCTACCGGTGCAGGCGCTGCGGGTGGAGCGTTGGCGGCAGAAGTTGCATCTGAAGTCGATAACGGCGGCGTCAGTGGCGTCAGTAATGGGGAGGCGCAATCTGCATCCATGACATCACAGGGCGCAGAGAACGCGGAGACTGAAAGCGCGCCCGATGAAAGCACGGAATCTGTCGTGGCGGCGAGCTAAGCGATAATCCTTACTCATCGAAGAGCGCAGCCTTCAAGCGGACGACCCGCAGGGCTGCGTTTTTCATTACACATTAATTTTATATTTCGGAGAAATTGGGAATCATGGCTGAAATTACAGCAGCAGCAGTGAAGCAGCTTCGGGAAAAGACCGGGGCCGGAATGATGGAGTGCAAGAAAGCGCTTACTGAGGCAGATGGAGACGAAGAGAAAGCCATCAACATCCTGCGGGAACGTGGCCTCGCGTCGGCGAAGAAGCGTGAAGGTCGCATCGCCTCCGAGGGTATTGTCGGTTCTTATATCCACATGGGTGGAAAGGTCGGCGTGTTGGTTGAGTTGAACTGTGAAACTGACTTCGTCGCGCGTGGCGAGGAGTTTTCACAACTCGTAAAAGATATCGCGATGCACATCGCCGCCGCGGAGCCGCGCTACGTTTCGCGCGAAGAGATCCCTGCGGAGGTGCTCGATAAAGAGCGCGACATTGCGCGTAAGCAGGCGATGAACGATCCGAAGAACGCAAACAAACCCGAACAGGTGATCGAGAAGATCCTCGAAGGACGCATGAACAAGTTCTACGAAGAGACAGTGCTTGTCGATCAGCCGTTTGTGAAGGCGCCCGAGAAGACTGTCGGCGAGCTGGTGACTGAGAAAGTTTCGAAGACCGGCGAGCGCATCGCGGTCCGCAGATTCACACGCTACAAGATGGGTGAAGGCCTCGAACGCCGCAATGAGGATTTCGGCGGCGAAGTCGCGTCGATGTTGGGATAATGACAATCGAGAATTCCAATCTCGCTTATCGCCGGGTTCTGCTGAAAATCTCAGGTGAAGCCCTTATGGGCGAGCAGAACTACGGCATCGACGTCAACGTCGCGCGCAGTGTTGCCGAAGAGCTCAAGGCGCTGAACGAGCTCGGCGTGCAGGTGGCGGTCGTCGTCGGTGGCGGCAATATCTTTCGTGGCGTCTCGAAGAGCGCCGGCAATATGGATCGCTCGTCAGCCGACTACATCGGGATGCTGGCCACAGTGATGAACGCCGTCGTTCTACAGGACGCGCTCGAAAAGCTCGACGTCCACACACGCGTGCTGTCGGCGATCGATATTCCGCAGTTAGCTGAGTCGTTCATTCGGCGTCGCGCTGTGCGACATCTCGAAAAAGGACGCGTCGTCATCTTTGCGGCCGGCACCGGTAATCCTTACTTCACGACCGACTCGGCCGCCGCACTGCGCGCTCTCGAGATCAAGGCCGACGTAATCATGAAGGCCACGAAAGTCGAGGGCGTTTATTCGGCTGACCCGATGCTCGACGCAACCGCCGAGCTCTTCAACGAGATCACTTACCGGCAGGTGCTCGAGCGGCAGTTGAAAGTGATGGATGCTTCTGCGATCTCTTTGTGCATGGACAACAACCTGCCTATCATTGTCTTCAACATGCGCGAGCCCGGAAACATCAGACGCGTGGTTTCGGGTGAGCGCGGCGTGGGAACCAAGGTTGGTTAAATTCTTTTCAGCGGAGTTAAGGACATGAATGAAAAGGACGTAATCAGGGAAACGAAGCCACGAATGGAAGGGGCCGTCGATGACTTCAAGCGCAAGATGGGCACCATCCGCACGGGTCGAGCAGCGATAAGCATTCTGGATACCGTCGTGGTTGATTACTACGGCACGCCGACGCCGCTAAACCAGATGGCTTCAGTTCACGCGCCCGAGCCGCAAATGCTTACCGTGCAGCCCTGGGATCAAACGCAGCTTGGCGCGGTCGAGAAAGCGATTCGTTCCGCCGATCTCGGTTTGAACCCGTCGAACGACGGCAAGCTCATACGCGTTCCGATCCCGCCACTTACCGAAGAGCGTCGCAGGCAACTCGCCAAACAGGTGCACGACGTCGCCGAAGAACATCGCACCGCCATTCGCAACGTCCGTCGCGACGCGAACGATCGTCTGAAGAAAATGTTGAAAGACAAACTCATCTCAGAAGACGCCGAGCGCGACGCCCTCTTGGAAGTCCAAAAACTCACTGACAGCCACATCGGTAAGATCGATGAGCTGGCGAAGGGCAAAGAGCAAGAGATCCTGAGCGTGTAGATTGACGAGTGAGATGTGGACAGGATTTACAAGATTTTTCAAGATTAACAAAATAAGAATCTTGTAAATCCTGTCTAAGTTTATCTCGGAATAGCGAAAGCATCCTCACCAAGGGTTTGATTTAGCTTCACTTCCTTGACGTTATACTCCGCGAAGAACGCACCCTGCGGCATCTCGAAGCGCTGCGAGAAGCTGAACGGAATCAACACTCCTTCAACTTCCTTGAACTTGTTGTTCGCAGTACCAAAGGTCATCCCACCGTACGTCAGGAAAAACTCCATCACCCGACCGTTAACCGGATCGATATAGAAATCAGTCGTGTAACCTTCGGCATCCGCGATACGAAAACCTCGCAGCTTCTTCTTGTTCGCAATTCCAGTAACTTTGTAGCCCGGCTGGTCGAACTTGCTCAACACCGAGAGTCCAAACTTCGATAACGGCGGCACCTCAACACCCGGCATCGAGCTGTAAGACTGCTGCCCGTCGTAAATCTGTTTAAAGACAATGACCGGGCGCGCGTCGATCTCCATTCGCAACTTGTCGTTCGCAGTCACGATCGAAAACGCGCCGGGGATCGACTGCGGGCTATTCGGCGGATAGAGAGAAACTGAACCACGCAACATCATGTTCTGCACGTTGCGAAATTTCTCGCCGCCCTGCGCCGTGAACGCCGCCTTCGCGAGCTCGATCGGTGTGCTTTCGGCCGTAATCACGACCGCCGGAGGAGCAGCCGCGGTTGTAGCCGGCGTCGACGTATTACCTCCGTTCGCTGGCGGGTGCTCCTGAGCAGAAGCAACAACACCAAAGCCTGCAAGACAAATTGAGAGTGCGAGGGATTTCAAAAACAAACCATTCATTTCCAAACCCTTTCGATCAGAAGTTCAATCGAACTTGTGCGTAGATTCGTCGATTACCGGCGCCCGCGCTGCCGCCGCCTGGACCACCAAAACCACCAAACGCGCCTCCCAATCCCAACGACTCACCAAAACTCGGCGACGCGAGGTTCCCAACCGGCAGGCCAAGATTTACATGATTCAAGAGATTTTGGAAGTTGATAGAGACGTTCAGGTTGTATCTCTTCTCACTCGCCGGTCCGCCGCCGCCACCTTGTGGTCCAACACCTGCGGGTCTCGGTCCGCCGCCAGCAGCAGCGACTGCCGGGCCCCCGCCCGGTCCACCTGGGCCACCCGCGGGACGCGCGACCGCAGCATTACCACGATTGATGTTTCCAAAAGCAAACGCGCGGCTGATGCGAAGGTTAACTACAAACGCGCCCGGAGCGTTGCCGAAGTTGCGCGGAATGATCGTCTCACCGGGCAGTGGCGTCAGATTGAAGTTTCCAAAACGCGTACACTTGATGTTGTCTGCTGAGCAGTCAGCGTTCGCACCAGCAAAGCTGGGCCGCTCATTAAACTGCCGATCGAGATTCCGATCCTGGCCGGTAGTGATGTTGAATCCGGGGCCCGTGTTCGCCACGATAAATGGATTCAATACCACTTTCCACCAGGGCAGATTGACGGTGCCGAAGATCGTAAACCGGTGCCGAGTATCAAACGAGCTACGCCCATACTCGCCCGAAGTATCGTACGAGTTCATCGGAAACAACGCGCTACCCTGGCCATCGGTGTCGTTACTTGACTTGCTCAACGAGTAGTTTCCGCTGAGCGTGAACATTCGACTCAACCTGCTGTTGAAGCCAATGAAAAACTGTCGCTGGTTGAATATGCCGCTCGCCTCGTAACGATTAACCTCACCCCTCGTGGGATCCGGGCGAATACCATTCGGCGTCAGCTCTGTGATCGTGAACGGCAGCGGCGCGTTGACGTCGCGGGCGCGAATCACGTGAGTGATGTGAATGTTGTAGAACCCGACGAACATCGTGATGTTGCGCGGCAGTTGGCGTTCGACCTGCGTGCCGAGCAGGAACACAGTCGGAGCCTGGATGTTTGGATCAACTTGCCAGATCGTCTGTTGAGTCGGTGGCAGGCCCGCAAGCGACGGAACAGCGGTCGGGCTCCACTGGTTCAGTAACGAGTAAATAGCAGCTACGTTCGGCAAAGCCTGTTCGACGAGGCCCGGCGCTTTCCTTCGATCAAAAGGCTCATTGACTTGAGTCTGAATGTAGCTGACCCCGTCGAGGCGGTTCGCCTGTAACGTGTTGCTCTCGTTGAAGCGGTTGTAAAAGAAGCCGGTGCCGACACGAATCACCATCTTCGGCGGCCGCGCGCTGTTGGCTGCGCCGGGCGACCACGCGACTGCTAGTCGTGGCCCGAAGTCATACTTGCTGTGCGCGTTGGTTTGCGTCTCATAGCGCAGACCATAACTTAACGTCAGGTTCGGTCTGATGCGCCAATCATCCTGAACGAACAAACCGTAATCCGTTTGACTGACATCGGCGAAAGGATCACCGTTGTTGATGCGAAACGCCGTTGCGCCGCCGCCGGCCGCACGCACCTCGGCAGGTGTCAATCCCTGATCGAGCAAACGAAGCGTCAGTTGATAACGCTCGATACTCGTCAGGCCAAAACCGCCGGTGAAGGTCCAGGTGCCCCCGAAATTTCCTTCATTTGTGTCGTCGATGTTGACGTGACGAAGGCGGCCGCCAAACTTGAGCGCATGCGCGCCCATCTGCTTCGCGGTGAAATTGTTCAACTCCCAACTCTTGCGGTCATTGAACGACTCGCCAACCTGCGAGCTACCCGCGTTGAACGCACCACTCACCTCCAGGCCGGGAATCTCGTTGCTGCCGTCCTGCTCGAAGTGGTTAGTAGAATATTGAAAGCGCGTCTCGTTGATGGTTGTTGGGTTGAGTATCGCAGTCTCAGTCAACTGAATGTTCTGATTTATCGAGAGCGTGTCGTAGGCGCGCTCGGGCAGCGTGAAGCCGCCGATGCCCTGGTTCTCAACCCTCGTGCGGTTGTAGTTGTAACGAACGATCAGCGTGTTGCCGGCGTTGATGGCGTAGTCGAAGCGCGGGCTGAAAAACGTATTGCGCTTCGGCACGACAAACGCCTGGCCAAAATCCACCGGATTCAAATTACTATCGAGCACGGTGGCGCGCACGAGGTCGTTATCGTCAGTTTCAATGCGTCCGAAGTTGAAAAAGAACGACGCCTTTTTCTTGACGACTGGACCACTGAGGTTCATGTCGTACTGGCGAATCTGAAACGGCGTGCGCTTGCTGGACGTGACTGCAAACGGGTTGCGCGAGTTGAGGCTCTCGTCGTTGAAATTCAACGATGCGCCACCACGTAACTTGTCTGTGCCGGGACGCGTCAGGATGTCGATGCGCGCGGAAGGTTGATCGTTCTCAGCGGCGAATGGGTTCTGGTTGATGCGAATTTCTCGAATCGAATCTTTCGACGGGAGATTACCGCCGGTGAAGCCGTCGATAAAGATCTGTCCGCCGTTTGGTCCAACGGATGGACCGGCGAGCGCCTGAAGCGCGGCGGCGAGCTCGTCAGGATCGTCAGGCAGAGCGTCGAGATCTTTTCCACCGATGACTGTCTGGTTTGCGTTTTCAGTGGCTTCAGTGCTGATGGGAGTTTCGGCGACAGTCACCTTCTCTTCAATCGTGACGCGCAGAGTGAGATCGAGAGTTTGTCGAGCGGTCGTAATGTCAACTTCTTTACTCTCCGAGGGTGCGAAGCCGGTTGCGTTTGCATGCAACGTGTACTTGCCGGGAGCGAGACCGGCGAAGTTGTAAACGCCCTCGCCATTCGTCGTCGTTTTCGTCTCGGCTCCGGCGGCGTCGGTGAGGGTGACGTTAACGCCGACGATTGCGGCGCCGAGTTCGTCAGTGATCAGGCCTCGCAGTGATCCACGTGCCTGTTGAGCGGCGGCGATTGCAGCAGTCAGTATGATGAACAGACCAAGACAGCAAATCTTGCTGGGGAGATTTCTTAGAGAATTCATTATGCAACCTCAAGAACCGAGATAAGTGGTAATTGCGAGAAAACGGCCAGCCGCAGTTGATACGCCGCAGGCACTGGCTAAGTTCACCTAACGCCGCAGGCGTTCGCTAATTTAAGCCCAGGGTTCGAGCTTGCGAGAACCCTGGGACCGGCACATTGAAAGGCGTTCAAACCCTGAAAGGGTTCGGCGATTGGCGAACGCTTTCAGCGTTTGAAATTATGTTTGTGGATTTAACCCATGGTTGTCACTACGCTCCAACCATGGGCTGAAATTAGCGAACGCCTTTGGCGTCTCAATTATGGCAAGCCGATGCCGAATGAAACGCCGCTGCTTCCAAGACCGGCAGCGGGGTTGGACGCTTGTCCGGCTTGGGGGCGCGGCGCAAGCATCGCGAGTAAGGTATCTGCTCCAGCAACGAGCGAAATGGCTGTCAACCGGGTCGGATCCACACCCTGCGTACTGGAAACGATGATAGTGTCGCCAACCTTAACATCCGCGATCGAGATAGTTGGCAATCTCTCGAGCATGTCGTTGATATTGAAACCAGGACGCCCGCCCGGACCGCCGCCTTGTCCACCTTGCCCACCAGCACCCTGCGGACGCTGTTGCGCATTGCCCTGCGCCGCCTGGCCGCCACCTGCGGGAGCACCGCCACCTTGAGCAGCGCCAGGAGCGCCGCCACCCGGCCTGAATCCCATTCCGAACTCAGCAGGAAATCGTCTCAACACCGCATCCTGCTTGATCACGATCGTGAGCGGCGTTTTCTTCTCCAGCTCGTTGATCTTGATCTCGTGTGTGGTCGCGTCGATCGCTGTTACAACTCCGCCGACCGTTCGAAAACTTCCGGTCACGACTTTTTCCGGATTAAAACGAAGCGGATCTTCCGTGCGATCGCCAAGCGCGCGTAACTGATCGCCGACTTTCAACTCGCTGAACTGACTCGGCTTCGCATCGCCAAACTTGATCGAGTCAGGCGCATAACGTCGCATTTCAGTCTTGTCAGTGACTGGAATGACGACTAACTGGTTACCTGCCATTGTGCGATGTGTGATCGTGATCTCTTTCGTGTCAGGCTTGAGCGCGGTGATCACGCCGAGGATGCCGCGTCGACGCCACTCCGCTCGTTCCGCGTCAGCCTTCTTTGCCAGGTCGCCCTTCGTCATCACAATGACCATTGCGGCAGGCACCGACTTGAGATCTGCCGCCACAGTGCCGCGCGCCATGATGCGGTCGCCTTCCGCGAGGTCGGCAAAAGTCACATCAGTGGCGTTGGTGAGCGCCGTCTCACCGGGAGCAAGCTTTTTGTATGTCGTTTTATCCCCAAGCGAAACAGTGACGGTGGAGCCCGCATCGGTCTTGATGATCAGTTGTTTGGCGGTAGCGTCGATGCTTTTAACCTCGCCAATCGCGTACTTGGCCGTGATGTTGGGATCACCGCCCTGCGGTGCAAACAGAGTGATTAGTCCTAACGCGACCGCGAATAAGAACGTCTTCATTCCGGGTCCTTTCTCTTACGTGAACACCGCAAAGCGCGGGTTTATGACCGGTATATACAAAATTTTGGTTGGAACCACAACGAGGCCGCCGCTTTAGTGGCTCCAGCCGACGCGGTAACGAGCCGTCAAAGCTAATCCGAAGCTGATAATCAGGATAAAGGTTGCCATAAAAGGCCAAACGTACGGGAGCGAGGTTAAGAGCACCCAAAAACTGGTCCCAAGTAATAACGCCACCGCTTCGGAATTCTTACCGGCGGGTACGTATTTTTGTTGTAGCCAGCGACCGGTCGCAGCGTAGAGGATGACGCGGCCAAACAATCCGGCGACGATCCAGAGCATCAGGGCCAGCAGTCCGACGAGTACGCGAACCGGCTCCGGCATGATCCATAGACACAAAAGCACGCCGCCAAACAGCACCACCACGCCGATCAAGCCGATTGCCGCCACACGCAGACTTGTTAACTGGAGCCTTGCGACGCCGCGGCTAATCGTGCCGGGCATCGCAGCCGTGAATCCGAGTGCAACGATGAACCAGAACAGCACGACGAGTAACCGCGTTCCGATGTAAGTGGGAGTCCAATGCGGACTAAATATCCCCGTCGGATTTCGCATCATGTCGCGGAGCTCCTGCTGGTAGCCCGCGTACATCATCGTCATCGCTTCCGGTCGTCGGTTCGCGGGATTGTCGTCGGGGAGATAACTGCCACCAAGCACGATAACGTCGCCGCCAATGCGCGAGCCGGCTTTTTGAATCACCGACCCGCCGATCGTCGCGACGTCTCCTTCCACTGTGCCTTCAACAATGACATCGCCGCCGAAAGACATCGCGCCCTGTTTGACTGTGCCGGTGATCCTGAGGGACTGTCCGACACCGAAGACGGTGCCTTCGTTGGTTCCTTCAACGACTACGGTCTTGTCTTCGCTGGCGCCTTGCGCACTGGCGGCGCCAAACAGCAGCAGCACCCACACCAGCATCGCGACGATGCGATTCCAGTCGAGTTTGTTAAGGGAGAATTGGGAAGTTGCTTGTGAACGCGAATTGACCATTGCCCGCAGCAACCCCCTCTATTCGGTTGCACCCGAGCGATGATATTGGGAAATCAAGCGCGAGAGGATGAGAACGCCAAAGGCAAGCAGGGCCAGCATGGGCCAGAGTGAGCCAGTCTCGATGATGAACTTCCTGCTTACCACTCTAAAGATCACGACCAGCCCGGCGGCAGTGTCGTAGACAGCGCTCGCAACGAAAGAAACCAGGCCGAAGACAGTCGTAACAAACTTTTGCGCGATCTTGAAGACGGAATTCAGTGCGGTGACGCCGAGGAGTGCGGAGCCGCCGAGCGCGAGAATCACACAAATCGTGAAAGCCTTGCGATTCTCGGAACGCGTGCGCACGCCGCGCATGTCAGTGGTCGCGCGCGTTGCGATGATGTGTGAGAAATTTCTGGGAACGGGGATCTCGTCGCTATTGCTCATCGCCGCGTCTAGCTCACAAACGAAAAGCCGATGAGCGCGCAACTCAAATTGACAATCAGGGCAGCTCGCCACGTGATCTTCGAACAGCAACGTCAGATCTGCGTCCAATTCGCCGTCGACGTACGCGCCAGCCAGGTCTTGATCACAGATCTTTTCGATTGTCGCGGTGCTCATTAGATCCCGGTGATTCCCTTGTCCACAAACTGCTGTCGCATCATCTCGCGCGCACGAAACAGGCGATTCTTAACCGTGCCGAGCGGCAAGCCTGTGACCTCGACGATCTCTTCGTAACTGAGATCCTGCGAGTGGCGCAGAATGATCAGCTCGCGATAGTTGGCCGGCAGCGCTCTGACTACTGACTCAATCTCGCCGCGTCGCTCCTTGCGCTCGCTTTCCTGCTCCGGACTCGGACGCGTGCTCTCGACCGGCAGATCAAATTGGTCGTTCTCCGGACCCATGACGAGTGACTGTTCGCGGGTGGCGGTGCGGCGCAAATGATCGATGGCGGCGTTGTGGGCGATCTTGTAAATCCAAGTCGAGAACTTGAACTCTGAGCGGTAGCGTTGCAGCGAACTGTAGACCTTGATGAAGATTTCCTGGGTCAGGTCGAGGGCGGATTCGTAATTACCGACCATGCGATAGACGTAGGCGGAAATCGGGCGCTGGTAGCGACGCACGAGCTCTTCGAAACTTCCTTCAATGCCACTGACAGCAGTGGCCACGAGATCGCGGTCGGGAACGGCGGTCAGGTCTCTTGAAAACGCACGGGAAACGGAGGAGGCAGCTAGATTCATGATACCGGGGTGTTACGTTCAACCAAACGGGATTGTTTCAATGTGTAACGCCGAAGATTGTTAAACGGTAACGCCTGGGATTGGTAATCGGTAACGCCGAAGGCGTTCGCTAATTTCAGCCCAGGGTTCGAGGAACGAGAACCCTGGGTCAGCAATTTAAAAGGCGCTCTAACCCTGAAAGGGTTTGTCTTAAGGCGAACCCTTTCAGGGTTTAATCGGGTTGATTACGAATACCCAGGGTTGTCGCAAGCTCCAACCCTGGGCTGAATTAGCCAACGCCTTCGGCGTTAAGATAGCCCCAGCAGGCGTCGGCGTAAACAGCAGACGTTACCAAGATAGGGTGGCTAATCCGGCGGGGGCGGCGATGGAGTCGAAGCTGAATTCGCGGTTGGGGAGCTGTAAGCCGAGGTCTTCGGCCTGCAATGGACGCAGGTCGCCGCCAGTCGTTTCGTTGACGATCTCGCCCGCGCGCTCCTTCGTGATGCCCTCGCCGACGACCATTAGCCGCACGAGACCCGGCCCCTGACCAGTCTCGGGTGTGCTGCGGTCGCGATAGAACAACAACAGCCGGTAAAACTCGTCCTCAAACTCGTCTTCGGCACACTCAACCGTCCGCATGATCAGCGGATGCTTGTCGCGAAAGATCACACCAGTGAAACCCTGGGTCGATCCACTCAGCAATAGCGAATCGCCGGCGCCACTACTTCGAACAAGCCACTGCGCCTCACCAAGATGTCGCGGCAATATCAGCCCTGCTCGCCAGCCTAACGTTTGGAGTACCGCTTCATACTCCGCAAGGATCGACTTCTTCACAGCAATCACAAGATACCGATCTCGTCCCTGCGGATCCTTCTGCAAACGCTCTTTCGAAACTGACAGCTCTTCGAGCGGCACGCCGAACCCGCGTTCAATCTTCCATCGCAGTACTTCCTGAAGCTCGCCGGCGGATTGCGTCTGACTTTCCATCGTCAACACGAGCGTCCGTGCGGTCGCTTCCGGCAAACTCAGCGACCAGCGCTTCTGTTTTAGCAGACCCGCGCTCGCTGCAAGGTCATTCAAGACAGCGGCGAGTTGCGGCGGGCTCTCAATGTTTGTCTCTTCGAAACTCGGACGAACGAGCGACTCAGCGATGTTGAAAGTCGCCGCGCGGCGCAGCTTGCAGACCGAGCCCCTGACGCGCTCGAGTTGAACTACAGAAGCAACGCCCTTTTCAAGGCCGATGGCGGTGGCGGGATACCAGGGATCGATGAGTCGTGACAAGAGATTGGCCATTAAAGATCAGATTCCAAACTACCATTCGCTATACGGCGTGCCTTCGGTCGAGGTGTCTGAGGAAGCGCTGTGAACATCAGTGACGCCCTGCGAGCCTTCGCTTGAATTCGGATCTTCCCCTGTCGTGAGGGCCCAGTCTTTATTTCCGGTGAACGGGTCGACCGGAATCTCGCGCATGTAGCCTTCGCTCACGATCTCGTCGAGCGACTGCGGCAGGCGACCTTTGTCGGCCGCAAACTGATCGATCAACGAGCGCATCTTGCGCAGGTCGTCTCTCAGCACCGTCTCGCGCGTGTGCATGATCGTCTTTTGATACTGCGGCAACGTTATCGACGCGAGAATGATGATGATCGAGATCACGATCATCAGCTCTAAGAGCGTAAACCCTGCTGTGCGCAACTTCTTACCAGTCACTGTACTTCTCCCCATTCAATGCGCTGTCCCTCGACTTGGACCGCACGTCAAAAACATTCTCACCGCCCCACGATCCAGCGTCAGGCCGATCGTATGACGAGCGCAATTCCCAATCGTTTTTTCCGGTCATCGGATCGATCGGCAAACCGCGCAGGTAAACCTTCTGCTTGGTTGATAACTGCGAGCTACCAACGTCGGTTGCGTTCACGCCCTGCTGCCCGCGACCACCCATCGAGCCTCTCGGCAACACGTTGACGCCATTCACAAGCGTTTCCAGATCGGGTGGGAAGTGATCCGGATTGTCGACTCCGAAGATCGTGCAATCGCTGATGACGACTTTGCTGCGCGGATCGATGAACGCGTTCTGCGGTTGCTGCGCCTGTTGTTGCGGCGTGAGCGCGACACCGGTGCAAACCATGCCGATCGTGTCGCGATGAAACTCATCGATCGCGATGCGAATCTGGCGCAGCGTCTCGCGGAGCTGTTGCTCCTTCTGTCGCTTCACTGAGATTTTGACGAGCGGCAACACACCCATCGTCAAGATCGTCAGCACGGTGATCGTGATCACCAACTCAATTAGTGAGAAGCCTCTTTGTTGTTGTTTCATATGCTTCATCACATTACACGCCTCAACACAGCAAAAAGCACAAAAAGCACAAACTATATTTCCACGTTGCGCTTTTTGTGCCTGTTTGCGTCAGAACACCTACTGCTTGACCGTTGCAACTACTCCCTGAACGACCTGCGACTTCACGTCCTTCGCGTCAGTGGCCACCAGTTGCAGCGTTTCCTTCACCACCATGAGCGAAGCAGTACCCTCGCCAACCGCCTCCAGATCAATAAACAAGAGTGGCCCAGACCCCCTGAACGACGCCTTCCCATTCAGACTGGATATCGAGATCAGGCATGTCCCTGACGCATCGATCGCTGGTGTAAATAGCGGCGCTGTTTCCCCCGTAGTTGGCAGCACGCTGCCCGCAGTTAGCGCGTGAATCTTCACCACCTTCGGATCGAACTTCAATGAGATCAAAGCCGTACTCAGCGGTACGTCCGAGTCCAACTGAATCGCATAGCGTCGCTTCTCACCGACCTTCATCACGTCGCCTTCGGGCACAAGGCTGAGCTGGGCCACGCGTGACGCGCCCAACTTCATATTGAGCGACGTCTCAGTTGCTTTTGGCATCGAGGTGAGAACGGCGTTCTGTGTTCCCGCAGTTCCCGTGTTCACTGCCGCGACATTCGCTGCCGCCTGATCGCTAATCAGCGACTTCGGCGCGGGAACAAACGACGGCAACTCCTCAACTGCTGCGGGAGCGGCTGCCGGTTTGTTGTTTTCAGCAGTCACTGCCGGCGGCGTCGCTGCTTTTTGCGCTGGCTGGAATGCATATGCTCCTGTTCCGGCCGGTGGCGGCAGGTTCGCGGGCGTCGTGTTCTGCGACGCAGTTTCACCTGGCTTCACGAGCGGCGCATCCGGAACTTGCAGCACGACATCCTTCGGCAGCGAGCGTGCAGCCGCGATCTGATCTTCACGATCCGCCTGACGGATCATTTCCGCGAGCGACCCCGTGGTCGGCGATTGCAACGTGCCGCTCGGTCGCATCTCTTCGTCACGCGGCGTGACAGCCGGAGCACGCAGCACGCGCGGTGTCACTGAGATCACGATATCGATCTGGCGATTGTCGCGCGTCGGCGAAGTAAAGAATCGTCCAAGGATCGGCAAACCGCCGAGGAACGGCAGTCCCGCCCGGCCATCGGTCGCCACATTAGTCGAGACACTCGCCAGCATCATCGTGCGATTGTTCTGCACGCGAGCTGTGCCGGTGATCGTGCGCTCAGTGAACGTCGGCGTTAACGTGCTCGCTCCCAGAACGTCCTTCGATTCGATATTCATCTTCACTTGCACGTCGAAGTTCGGAAACACTTGCGGCGTGAACTTGAGCGTCAGACCGGTCGGCTCATAGTTGATGACCGGGAAACCTCCGCTCGGGAAAAGATTATTGGAACCATTGTTCGGAGTGCCGGTTTGCACGCCGAACGGATAGGCCTGCGCGGTCTGCACCGGAACACGTTGACCGATGCGCGCTGTCGACTCTTCACCGTTGAAAGCGTGTACCTGAGTCGAAGCAATCAGCTTCGTGTTGTTCTTGCTTTGAAACGCGGTCAGCACTGATTGCGGAATGACGAGCGCGCCGGCGAGCGCCGTCGGCACTCCGCCAACAATACTGCCGAGATTTACGCCGCGACCCGCGCCGGAATTGATGATGCCGTTATCGGTGAGCAACGAGAAACCAGGTGAACCACCGATGGTGAACGGGCCGCCCGCCGATCCGATCTGATTACCAAGTTGCAACAGATCGCTCTTCGAGACTTCGTAGATGCTGACGTCCATCACCACTTCAGCGCGATCTTTATCGATACTCGCCAGCAGGTCGCCGATCAGTCGCACGTTCTCTGCCGTGTCGCGCACAGTCAAACTGTTTGTTGCTTCATCGGGAACGACGATCGTCTGCGGACGGCCAACTGACGGCGGAATCGCTTGCTGTACGAGCGTGCGCGCATCAGCGGGCTTCATGTTTGAAAGGAAGAACGTGCGGAGCACCAGTTGTTGATACTGCGGGCGACGCGCCTGGTCCGCGACGAGAATCGTTCTGCGGCTGAGCTTCTGGAAAAAGAGTCCTTCCTGAAGGAACAGGTAATCGAGCGCCTGCGCGGTCGTCACATCCTTCAAGCTGATATCAACCTGACGCGACTGCGCGAATGACTGTCGATCGAAGATGACGTTGAGATTTAACTGTTCTGCAAGACTGCGAATCAACTGCTTGAGATCGCCTTTCACATCGACGACGCGTAGCTGTTGCTCGCGCGGCGTCGCGACGTCCTGCGTCGTGGCGCTGGCCGGTGTGAAAGTGCCGCCTTCCGTACTCTCCTTTGGCGTCCCATTCGGGTTCGCGCGCCCATCCTTCACCGCCTGCAAGCGCAACATACGCTCCATCTCCGAGATAGCAAGCTCGTTTACGGGATCGTATCCGTAGGCCTGGCGGAACGCATTGTAAGCGCCGACAAAGTCGCCTCTTTCAGCCAGCGACCTCCCCTGCTGCATGTACGTCTGAGAGGCGTTGAAACTCGCACGGCGAAAATGGAGCTGATACTCCATGTTCGACGGGTCGGCCGCGACGGCGAGCGTAAACTCCTGGGCGGCCTTGTCCCACTGCTGGGCTTTCTCATAATCCATGCCACGTTTGAAGTTTTTGTCGCCTTTTCTGCCGAAAGCAGCGATGGGCAAGCCCAGCAGGCTAAGGGCGAGAAGCAAAGAGATTAGGGTGCGAGCACGTGTATTGTTCTTCATGACTTCTACTCGGTTCGGGAGGTGGAAAGTTTAGCGGCCTAATAATGCCGCTGCGACGCTTAAGATGCAAGATCAGACCGGCCAATTTCCTTACACGCGAACATTTAATTTCGGTTCCGAATTACCCGGTTTTACAGGTCTTATACCCGATAAGACCTATATTTATTTCCTTGTCGGGGGCAGGTTCTATTTAGATTGCGCTGAGTTCTTCGACAAACGTGACGCGGTTGATTTCGTGCAAGGTCGAAACACCGGTGAAAACCTTCTGCAAGGCCGACTCTCTCAAGCTCTTCAACCCCTCGGCCTCGGCTGCGCGCCGGACTTCGGAACCCGGTCTCCGCTCGACGATCATCTCGCGGATATTATCAGAGAGATCCAGCAATTCGTGAATAGCCGTGCGACCTCGATAACCGGTGTGGTTACAGGCGTCGCAACCGACATTCATGTAAAACGGCTTATCGCGAAACTCCTCCGGCTTCAACCCTGAATCGAACAGCTCCGTATCGTTCGCGTGATACGCGCGCTTGCAATACGCACACAGCATACGAATCAGTCGCTGGGCCAGAACACAGTTGAGCGACGACACGAAGTTGTAAGGCTCAACGCCCATGTTCAGGAAGCGCCCGATCACGTCGATCACGTTGTTCGCGTGTACCGTGGTAAATACGAGGTGACCGGTCAACGCGGATTGAATCGCGATCTGCGCAGTCTCGGTATCGCGAATCTCACCGACCATGATCTTGTCAGGGTCGTGGCGCAGGATTGAACGCAAACCACGATCGAACGTCAGACCCTTTTTCTCGTTGACGGGAATCTGCGTGATGCCGTGCAACTGATACTCGACCGGATCCTCGATGGTTACGATCTTGTCTTCTTCGTTTCTGATCTCATTGAGCGCGGCGTAGAGCGTGGTGGTTTTTCCCGATCCGGTTGGGCCAGTAACGAGGACCATGCCGTACGGCTCTGCGATGTAACGGCGAAACTTGCGCAGGTCGTCTTCCGAGAAACCGACGACGTTCAAATTCAGGTTTTTAAACTCTTCGTTGATCTGTTCTTTGTCGAGAATACGAATGACCGCGTCTTCGCCGTGAATCGTCGGCATGATCGAAACGCGGAAGTCGACGTTGCGTCCTTTATAACGAACGCGGAAACGGCCGTCCTGCGGCACGCGACGCTCAGCGATATCGAGCTCTGACATGACCTTGATACGCGAGATCAGCGTCTGGTGATAAGCGAGATCGATCGGATCGACTTTCGCGTAAAGCGCGCCGTCGATTCGATACTTCACCTGCACTTCAGTGTCGCGAGTCTCGATGTGAATATCGGAAGCGCGCGACTCCATCGCGTTGTAGATGATCGTGTCGACGAGTTTGATGATCGGCGACATCTCGGCGTCGGTCGCGAGCCGATCGAGGTCGAGCACTTCTTCGCCGTGCTCTGTTTCTTTAACGAGCGAAATGCGAAATCCTGAAGCTGCTTCCTGCAACACGCGCTGTGTCGTGTCGCCTTTACGCAGGACGACTTCGACCGCACCGGCAGTCGCAACATGAGGCACAACGCGAGTCTTGAGCGTGCTCGAAAGCTCATCGAGACGCTCGAGGTCGGTCGGGTCGGCCATCGCGATGTGCAGGCCTTTTTGATCGCGCTTGAGCGGCACGAACTGGTGCCGCACCATCAGGTCAACCGGCACTTCCGTAAACAGCTCGTAGTCGATCGGTGACTCGCGATCGGGTGGCAGCAGATCGACAAACGGGAGCCGGTAACGGCGCGCGAGCTCCCGCGCCGCTTTCATCTCGGGCGGCACGTGCACTTCGCCGTTATGGCCGTTTTCAGCGGCCGGCGGCACAGGCTGGATCACCGGATCCTCGTTTACTGGCATTTGACTCATAAAAACTACTTCCAACTAATGACGTGCGCCGGTAACACCTGCGCCACTCGAAATCGACTGGATGATCGGCAGGTAAATCGCCAGCAGGATCGTTACCACGACCCCACCCATGACGACAAGAATCGCAGGCTCAAGCGTGGTCGTCAACTGTTCCAGCCGCACTTCCGATTCCGCGTCGTAGAACACGGCGACTTCGTCCAGCATCTCGCGCAAGCTGCCGGATCGTTCGCCGATCCCGATCATGTCAATTGCGAGCGGCGGCATCCAGGCCGCCTCCTCCAAACTCTCCGTAAACGAACGCCCCTCGCGAATCATCGGCAGTATCGACGAGCTACGACGCCGCAGCTCCAGATTAGTGATCGATTCCGATGCGATCTCCCACGATTCGACGAGCGTGATGCCACCGGCAAGTAATGTCGCGAGTGAGCGCGTCGCCTGCGCGACAGACATTTGCACTGCAAGGCTGCCGGCGAGGGGTATCTTTAGAATCAATCTACTTATTTGGAGTTTGCCGTTCGGCGTGCGTGACCAGATAAATAAAAAGATCGAGCCGCCGATGATCAAAGGACCGAACCAGAGCACGTTTGTCGATAACCAGCGCGAGATGCCCACGACGATCTGAGTCACTGTCGGCAGCTCATTTCCGAAGCCGGTAAACAATTCTGACATACGAGGCACGACGTAGATTGTCAGGAAGGTGACCATACACGCGGACGCGAACAGCAGAAACGTCGGATACGCGAGCGCGCCGCGAATCTTGCGCCGGAGAGCGACGTTGCGGCGCATGTAAGTCACGTATCGATTCAGGACTTCATCGAGCTGGCCGGAGCGCTCGCCCGCGAGAATCGAGGCGGTGTAGATGCGCGGGAAAATAGCGCCCTGCGAGGCGAATGCCTGCGACAGCGCCGCGCCGCCCCGAATCTGTTCCTCCACGTCGCCGAGCACAGCGCGCAATCGTGTTGACGCGGCGCGTTTGCGCAGCATCGTGATCGCCTGAAGGATCGGAATGCCTGCGCGAGAGAGTGCTGCGAGTTGTTGATTAAAGAGGAGGAAGTCGTTGGCTTTTACCTTGGGATGAGCGCCGCGGCCGCCAAGACGGGTCAGGGCAGAGACGCCGGAGGTGCGTGGCGGCGAGACATTGAAGACGCGAAATCCCTCGCGCTCGAGTCGCGCTCGCGCTTCGTGAATGCCTGTAGCTTCGATCGTTCGCGTCACGACCTCGCCGGCAGGGGTTCCCAATCTACAAATAAACTCAGCCATGGCTCGCGATTCTATCTCACGCGCCTCCTAAGCAGAAGTTGCGTTTCACAGATTAGAAGGATTTACAAAGCCGATTTGCGCAGATCTGCGTTAATCTGCGTTCATCCGCGGGTTAAATGTTGCGCAGAACAATACGCCTGTCCTAGAATAACCGCGTCTACACAGCACTTAAACTGAAATGCGCGCGGCCGTCTCCCCGTGAACATTTCATGCTCCGGTATTGGAAAGTCGGGCATCACTCGTTCCCCAACGAGCATCTGTGTTGACAGTTCCCTTTCGAGCCCTGACCGGTACTAAAGAAATTTGAATCACCGAACTGTAGCCCGGGGGTGACATGTATACTCGTTACGCCACTAAGATAACGGCGGCTTCTATCTCGCTACTCGCTGTCACCGTGTTCTTTACACTGGCAGTGCAGAGCCAGGGACAGGACCCTGCCCCGGATAAGCCTCAGGAGCAAAAACCTGCCGCGACCCAAAGCCCATCCCCGGCCCCCAAACAGCAAGACAAGAAAATGGGCACCGAGCTCGACGATCGTGGCGGCTCGCTCATCACCAATACTGACCTGATCACACTGACAGTAACTGTGACCGATACCTACGGACGTTACGTGTCAGGCCTGAGCAAAGGCGCATTCGCCGTTTTCGACAACAAACAGCAACAAGAGATCACTTACTTCAGCGACGATGACTCTCCAGTGTCAGTCGGAGTTATCTTCGACGTCTCCGGATCGATGAGCGGCGACAAAGTCAGACGCGCACGCGACGCTCTGAGCAAGTTCATCCAGACGAGTCACGATTCCGACGAGTACTTCCTGATTGCCTTTAATTCCCGCGCACAGTTACTGCTGGACAAAACACGCGACGGCGACTCGATTTTGAATAAGCTGACCTTCGTCGAGACCAAGAGCCAAACCGCACTCTACGACGCCTGCTATCTCGGCGTTGAAAAAGTCCAGCGCGGCGCACATCCGAAACGCGCCCTCCTCCTGATCAGCGACGGCCAGGACAACGATTCTCGCTACACGTTCAACGAGCTGCGAAAGCTTTTGAAAGAGTCGGACGTGACACTCTACGCAATCGGAATTCTGAGTGGCAGCGACGCCGGTAGCTCCCTCGGTATGGAAGGCCAGGGCATTCTCGACGAGCTTTCAGGCGTGTCCGGAGGTAAGGCTTTCTTCCCACGTTCCGCGGCGGAAATGGACGACATTTTTGAGCAGATTGCCCTGGAGCTGCGGCACCAGTACTCTATCGGCTACAAGCCGGACGCATTTGCGAATGACGGCAAGTGGCATAAGGTTAAAGTGAAAGTCACGCCGCCACGCGGTCTGCCGCGGCTGTTCGTTCGTTCCAAGGAAGGCTACTACGCAACGGCTGGCGCGCGTTGAGTTCAACCGGCTGCGGCAACTCAGGCTTACTTACGGGGCATCTTTGGACAGGTGCTATAGCGTCTATTATGACGGCGACGCTGTTTGCCCCAGCCTTGCGCGGTTTGAGGAGTTTTTAAGGACTTGTTGAGTGAGCAGAATCTGAGACGGACCGGAATTATTGCGGTCTGCGGTTTAATACTATCGGCACTGGTTTTCGGCCCGCGTGTGTCTGCCAGCAACGACCAGGAGCGCCCGCGCAGTACCGCAACGCCGACACCGACTCCCGCTGCAGTTCCCGCTAAGCCGGCTCCAACTGCAACACCAACTCCGCAAACTCCGCGACCGACTGATCGCATCGCGCCCACGTTAGGCGAGCCGCCGCCACCACCGAAACTCAAACCAACACCAACTCCGACGCCGCCGCCCACGATCGACGAAGGCGACATTCTGAGAATCAACGCCGAGCTGGTCCAACTGCACGTGCGCGTAATCGACCGGAACAATAAACCGATCAATAACATGGGGCAGGGTGAATTTCACATCTTCGAAGACGGTGTGCCGCAGACGATCGAATCGTTTACGCGTGAAGAAGTGCCGATCAGTTACGGCCTCGCAGTCGACACTTCCGGCTCGCTGCGTTCACAGCTTCAAAGCGTGGTCGACGCCGGCAAAACGATCATCAACAGCAACAAGACGGGCGATGAGACTTTTCTCGTTCGCTTCATCAGCAGCGACAAGATCGAGACGGTCCAGGATTTCACGGCCAACAAAGACTTGCTGATGGATGGTCTCGACAGTTTTTATGTCGAAGGTGGCCAGACCGCGATCATCGATGCCGTCTATCTTTCAGCCGAGCACGTTTCTGAATACAGGAAAGGCGACGAAGGCGATCGCCGGCGCCGCGCGCTGATCGTCATCACTGACGGTGAAGACCGCAATAGTTTTTACAAGCAGGAACAACTCTTTGCGCGACTGCGCGAGGAAGACGTGCAGATCTTCGTGATCGGTTTCGTGAATGAGCTGGATAAAGATCAGGGACTGATTCGTAAGAGCCCGCGTGAAAAAGCCGTCAACCTGATCAACAAGCTTGCGAGTGAGACAGGCGGGCGCGCGTTCTTTCCGGATTCGGTCGCCGACCTTCCGCAAATCGCGAATGAGATCATCAGAGACTTGCGCACTCAGTACATACTCTCGTACAACCCAACGAACAAAACGCAGGATGGCAGCTATCGCGCGATCAGAGTGACGGTAGACCAGCCGGCCAATTCAGACAAGCGCATTGCGTTAACGCGCACCGGCCGTCTCGCACGCAAAGAGAATCAAAGCAACGTGCGGCCACCGGCAGTGCGCATGCCGGCCACTCCGAGCAAACCCTAACCGGCTTTAGAATTCCTTCCATTTGAGGTTTTCTGTTTAGTATCTTTTGTGCCTTTTGCTGGCGACTTCTTGTATTTGAAGCCGTGTCTCGAGGCTGCTTCCTCGATCGAGTGCGTCGTCGTGAGCACGTCATCCGTGCGCGCGAGCTCAATCAATCTCTTGTAGTAATTCCGCAGCGCATTAATCTCCGGCTCACTCAAATCCTCGACATCGATCAGGCGATTGCTCGCACCCTCTAACGCAGCGACGATCTCGTTTAACTTCAGATGAATGGCAAGCGCGTCTTTGTTCTGTGCGCGCTGAATTAAAAAGACCATCAGAAACGTAACGATCGTCGTGCCGGTATTGATCACGAGCTGCCAGGTGTCGGAATAGTGAAAGAGCGGTCCAGTGATGCCCCAGACGACAATCACGAGGACAGCCAGCACAAAAGCGACCGACGTTCCGGTGGCTCTGGTGGCCTGGTAAGAAAACTTCTCGAGGAATTCACTTACAACATTTCGTTTTCGCGGCATCGATAATTCTCCACACTAAAACAGAACCGAGCGCGGTAGCGCCGGGTTGATTCAATAAACAGTTGTGATGGGGGAAATTGACCCGGCGCTACCGCGCTCGGTTCTGTTGGGGATCAATGCTTGGCCTTGACGGAACCACTAATCTTCTTTCGTGTGGTTTCGCCTGTGTGCAGGACTGGTAAACCAATATCGACATCCGAATGTGGTTGAGGGATCACATGCGTCGCCACGACTTCGCCGACTCGCTTTCCTGCAGCAGCGCCGGCGTCGACGGCAGCGCGAACAGCCGCAACGTCACCGCGCACTATGGCCGTCACCAGGCCCGCGTCGATCTTTTCCCAACCGACGAGGCGCACATTAGCAGCCTTCACCATCGCATCGGCGGCTTCAATCATCGCCACCAGACCACGGCATTCGACCATTCCCAGTGCTTCAGGCATGCCGCAATAGTACCAAAGTTAGGCCACAAAAAGGCACAAAAAGCACAAAATGATTAAGGAAAAGCTTTTGTGCTTTTTGTGGCTAATTTCGCAGCGAGTGGATCGGGGCAGGAATTCTTCCACCGCGCCTGATAAAAGCAGCCGATGAAAAAGCGTTGACCGGCATGATCGGCGCGCTGCCCAGCAAGCCACCAAACTCAACCATCTCGCCGACATCACGACCGGGCACTGGAATGATCCGGACCGCAGTCGTCTTGTTGTTCATGACGCCGATTGCCAGCTCGTCAGCGATGATCGCCGCGATCGTTTCAGCCGACGTCGATCCGGGCACGGCAACCATGTCGATGCCGACCGAGCAGACGCTGGTCCATGCTTCGAGTTTCGCGAGCGACAACGCGCCGACCTGCGCGGCTTCGATCATTCCGGCATCTTCCGACACCGGAATAAACGCGCCGCTCATGCCGCCGACAGAGCCGCTGGCCATCGCGCCGCCTTTCTTCACCGCGTCGGTCAACAACGCGAGCGCGGCGGTCGTGCCGTGCGTGCCCGCGCGTTCGAAGCCCATCGCTTCGATGATGTTGGCGACCGAATCTCCGGGAACAGGTGTCGGGGCTAAAGAGAGATCGATGATGCCGAATGGAATACCGAGTCGACGCGCGGCCTCACGTCCGACGAGCTCGCCTGCACGCGCGAGCTTGAACGACAGCTTCTTGATCTGTTCGGCGAGATCCTGCAACGGAAGTTCTCTATCCGCCTGCCGCACGGCCGCGTGGACCACGCCCGGACCCGACACGCCGACATTGATCACAGCCTCAGCTTCACTCACGCCATGAAAAGCGCCGGCCATGAATGGATTGTCTTCGACCGCATTCGCGAAGCAGACGAACTTCGCACATGCGAGTCCACCTCGATCGCGCGTGCGCTCGGCGGCATCTTTGATGATCCGGCCGATCTGGCCCACGACGTCCATGTTGATGCCCGCGCGCGTCGTCGCCGCGTTCACTGACGAACACAAACGCACGGTCGTCGCCAGGGCTTCTGGGATTGAATCGAGAAATCGGATCTCTGAAGGTGTCGTGCCTTTTTGAACGAGCGCTGAGTAGCCGCCGAGGAAATCGATACCAACCGCGCCTGCCGCATCGTCGATAGCGCGTGCGACCTGCATGAGATCGCCTCGCAGTCCTTCAGTGACGAGTGACACGGGCGTGACCGAGATGCGTTTGTTGGCGACTCTGATTCCAAACTGCTCGCCAATCTCGTTAACGACAGGTACAAGTTGCGCTGCGACCGAGCGGATCTTCTCACCGGCTTTTTGCGCGACACCGGCCATCGAGTCGCTCTTGCAGTCGAGCAAACTCAGCCCGAGCGTGACCGTGCGCACGTCGAGATGCTCCATCTCGGTCATCGCGACTGTTTGCAGGATCTCGGCTTGAGTGTATTCCATTTATCCGATGACTTTGCTCATGATCAGGAGGACGAGGAACAGCAGAAACATCGCCGCAGCCACGAGCAGGAAACGCAAACTCGGATCGTATGCTGCCTGGTCGATCACGACACTCGAAACGTGCCGCAACTTCTCCACCCGAGCTTTGACACCGTCCTGATGACGAACTGGTGGCGGTGGCGGCGGAGCGTGATCGATGATCGTGTCAGCAGGAGTTGTCGTTGTGGTTACGGCTATTACGGGCGCCTCTGGAATCCCTTTTCCACACTGCGGGCAGAACATCGCGTGCGAGCGCACCGACACGCCACACGATACACAACGACGAGCTATCTCAGGCTCTGACATAAGAAACCTTTGACAGGATTAACAAGAGGTTTTCATGATTTACATGGTAATCCTGAAAATCTTGTAAATCTTGTCTACAACTTAAATGCGATGCATGGCGTTGAAGAGATCCTCGCGCTGCGCGTAGATCCGCACACCGAGCTTCTCCCCTTCACTCCGCAATCGGTCTTTCAACTCCGCGGTGCTTTCACGCGCGCGCGTCGTGTCGGCAATGATCACCATCGCGAATTTTCCCTGCACGACAGTCTGATTGATGTCGACGATACTGCAACTCGCTTCCGCCAATATCTGCGACACGCCCGCAACGATCCCCGGATGGTCCAGCCCGAAAACCGAAATGACCATGCGCGCTGAAGACCCTTCGGTCGAATTCAATCGCGCCGCGCCGTCGCCCGCACTCGTCCGCGTCTCAACCTGCTTGTAGATATCGGTGACCAGCTGCTCGACAGTCGTATCGTTAACCGTATTGCCGAGACGATCGTAAACGGCCCGGGTTATTCGGTAAATCAGATCTTCATTGGCCATTGGAAGGGATGGATGATTCGGATAGGGATTCGTTGATGTCGACACGATCAACGATGCCGACGACCGCGGCCTCGATCGACATGTCCTGGTTACCGATGGCCGTACGCGCGGCTTTGCCGAACGCGCACATCACCATCTCGCCGGCGCCCGCGCCGAGGCGGTCGGCAACGACGACGATATTGCGCGTCGGCTCCTTGTCGAGATCGTAAGGATGAACAATGAGAAATCTGACGCCCTCGAGATCGGGAGTCTTCTTTGTCGACCAGACTGTGCCTACAACCTTTGCTAGAAACATCGTGTAATCCGCGGCTAAACTTTCGCGAACACCTCCCCGGGTTCACCTATATCACGCGCCGCGGGTGTAATGATCGTACGGGCAGTAATGTAAATCTTCTCGCCCTTTTGAATCGCGCGGCGCACGTCGTCTTCACTCACAAAGTCAACTGCCTTTGCACCGTTGTTTGATGGTGGCGCCGGTTTGTTTTCTCGTGGTGTTGGTGCTGGCGGCGGCGCGGGCGCCGTGTACATACTTCCCGCTTCATTCTCGATCACGGGTGTTGGCAACGGCGAAGCCGGGGGCTCGATACGTTTGCCTGCCAGGAAACGATCCACGATCGCAGCAATTTCCTGTCGATCGATCTTGCCGCCCGCAACCACCGATTCTTTCGTTGAAGCAGCAGCAACCGGCTGCGCCGAAACTGTCGAAACTCCAGGGCGCGCACTCTTCACAGGTCTGGTTTCGAAAGCAACGCGCTTGATATCCATCAAATGGAGCGGCGACACGTTATCTGACGTCACATTCCCGCCCCACGATCCGCAACCCAACGTCATCGACGGCGGCAACGCAGTCGAAAAACCGATCGCGCCGTGCGTCGTCGGCGTGTTCACAGTAATACGCGACGCCGGCATCTCCGCGCCAAACTTCACCGCCGCTTCACGCGAGCGCGTGTGAATTCCCGCGGTATGGCCCATGCCGCCATACGCCAGAACTTCCTGCGCACGCTTCGCGCACGCCTGCAAACCGTCGACAACATAAAACGCGAGGATCGGCGACAGCTTCTCCATTGACAATGGATGTTCGCGCCCTACGCCCGCCACGTCCGCGAGCAAACAGCGCGTGCCTGGCGGAACACTCAACCCCGCCATCTTCGCGATCACTTCAACGGACCTGCCGACGATGGCCGGATTGAGCGAACGCTGCTGAGTCGCAACGACCTTCCCGAGTTGATCCGCTTCGGCGGCTGTCAGAAAATGCGCGCCCTGAAGCTTGAACTGTTCGCGCACTGCCTGCTCGACGGGCGCGTCGCAAATCACCGCCTGCTCGGAAGCGCAAATCGTTCCATTGTCAAAACACTTGCCAGTCAAAATATCCTGCACGGCCTTCGGAACGTCGGCGCTGCGCTCGACACACACCGGCACATTGCCCGGTCCAACGCCAAACGCCGGCTTACCTGACGAATACGCCGCACGCACAAGTCCGATGCCGCCGGTCGCGAGTATGACGGCCGTTTGCTTGTGCTTCATCAACGTCTCTGTGCCTTCGATCGTCGCGGACGTCATGCAGCCGATCGCGTCGGCGGGCAGGCCTTCCTTCACACCCGCATCACGCATCACCCGAGCCGTTTCATTGATGCACTTCGCAGCAGACGGATGCGGCGACAGCACAACTGTGTTGCGCGACTTGATCGAGATCAGGATCTTGAAGATTGCAGTCGAGGTTGGATTAGTAGAAGGAATAACGCCGGCCACGACACCACGCGGGCTGGCGATCTCTACAACGTCTTTCGTCTCGGAAACGATGCCCTTCGTGCGCAGTCCGCGAAAGTAGTTCCAAACATCTTCCGCCGCGAAACGGTTCTTCTCCCGCTTATCATCGGCAACGCCAAATCCAGTTTCCTCGACGGCCATTGCGCCGAGCCGTGCTGCTTCACCCAACGCCGCGCGCGCCATCGCTTCGCAGATGCGATCGATCTTCGCCTGATCAAACTCGGCGACTTGCGCCTGCGCCCGGTACGCCGCCTCAACGAGGTCGCGCGCCTGTTGCACCGAAACTAGATCCTTATCGACGGACATGGCCTCACTCCAATCCGTTTACCTGGCTCGTTCTTTATTCGCGTCACGCGTTCCGGCGCCCAGCGATCGTCCCTGGTCTCCCTGGCCCAACTGGCCACGCGCGCCACCACCTTGCAGCGATTGCTCGTCGGGACTCAGACCAGTGCGACCGTTGACCGGCAACACTCGTTCGACTTCCGCGTGTGGCCTCGGGATCACGTGTACGCTGATCAGCTCACCCACGCGCCGTGCCGCAGCCGCGCCCGCGTCAGTCGCCGCTTTGACCGCACCAACGTCGCCGCGCACAAAGATCGTCACGTAGCCGGCACCGATGTACTCTTTCCCGAGCAGTTGTACATTCGCTGCTTTGACCATGGCGTCGGCGGCCTCAACTGCACCCACGAATCCTTTGGTCTCAACCATTCCGAGTGCTTCCAGGGGCATCTCTTTGTCCTCACTTTTATCTGTTGTAGATATTAAAAGCGACTTGATCGGGTCACTGTGGGCGTCAACGTACCACCGCGGGCGACAAGAAGCAAGAGACGCATATCTTTTGAGATACAAAAGTTTGACAACGTTTTGCAGCGCAAGCTATAGTGCAGAAAAAGTGGGAGTTGTACGCATTCATCAAGCGGCGCGCTGATAGACCTGGGTTAACAATCCCCGACCGCCAACACCAGGAATCGAGCGAGTGGAGATGGCAGCGAGTATAGGCGAACAATTGCGACTCGCGCGCGAGGAGCGAGGCATGGGCCTGCGCGAGATCTGCGAGCAAACGCGTATCTCGGTCCATTATCTCGAAGCCATCGAAGCCAACGACTACAAGCGCCTACCCGGCGGAGTTTTCAATCGCAGCTTTATAAAGGCCTACGCGAAGTGTGTGGGCTACGACGAGCGCGAAGCAATCGAGGGCTACACGCGGTATCTGCGCGAGCACGGCGAGTCGAGCGACGACATCAAAACCACGCCGCTGCATTCGAAAGTCTACACAGACACACCGGCCACACGCTCGCCTGTGTTGACTGTGGTTCTCGCGATTTTAATTCTGGCAATCTTGACCGCGGCGGCGCTCGCCGCGCTGCACTGGTTCCAACGGCGCGCCTCAGTGACGCCTACAAGAGATGTGGTGATTGCATCTCTGCGTACTCTGCGTATCTCTGCGCCCTCTGCGTTGAAATTCGAACTTAAGGCAGAGAACGCAGAGATACGCAGGGGGACGCAGAGAGCGCTCAACCAATCGGAGTCAGCTATGTATAATGAACTTACATGATTACAAATGATATTTTTGAAGGCTTAACCTTCGACGACGTACTTTTAATACCAGATCGTTCCGACGTTCTACCCTCCCAAACCGACACCGCCACTCAATTCACGCGCAACATTCGGCTACAGATTCCACTCTGCTCCGCAGCGATGGATACGGTGACTGAAGCAGCGCTCGCGATCGCACTCGCGCAGCAAGGCGGCATCGGCGTCGTTCATAAAAACCTGAGTATCGAGCGACAAGCCGAAGAGGTGGATAAAGTAAAGCGATCTGAGTCGGGAATGATCGTCGATCCGGTGACGATCCGGCCGGATCGTCCGGTGCGTGAAGCGCTACTGGTGATGGAGCGTTTTCACATCAGCGGCGTGCCGGTAGTTGATGAGGATGGACATCTCGTCGGCATCATCACGAATCGCGATCTGCGGTTTGAAACACGATTCGACATTCCCGTATCGGAAGTGATGACACCGCAGCCGCTCGTCACTGTTCCCGTGGGCACGACGCTCGAACAGGCCAAGACTGTGCTGCAAAAACATCGCATCGAGAAGCTGCTCGTCGTCGATGACGATAAACATATAAAAGGACTCATCACCGTCAAAGACATTCAGAAGGCGATCAAGTATCCGACGGCGGCGAAAGATAATCTCGGACGTTTGCGCGTCGCGGCAGCGATCGGCGCGACCGGCGATTACCGCGAGCGCGCAGATGAGCTCGTCAAAACACGCGTTGACTGTCTCGTGATCGACACTGCGCACGGCCACTCGTCCCGCGTTATCGAGGCAGTCAAAGAGATCAAGAAGCGACACCCCGAAACGGATCTGATCGCGGGAAACGTTGGCACGACAGCCGGCGCACAGGAGTTGATCGACTCGGGCGTCGATGCGATTAAAGTCGGCATTGGTCCGGGATCGATCTGCACGACGCGCGTTGTAACTGGCGCTGGCGTTCCGCAGATCACGGCGATCTCGAGTTGTGTGAAAGCGGCGCGTGGCAAGAATGTTCCCGTGATCTCTGATGGTGGCGTGAAGTTTTCTGGCGACGTCGCGAAGGCGATCGCGGCGGGCGCAGACGTTGTGATGATCGGGTCGTTGTTTGCGGGAACAGAAGAAGCGCCCGGCGAAGTGATTCTGTTCCAGGGACGCTCGTTCAAGACGTACCGCGGCATGGGCTCGATCGGCGCGATGCGCGAAGGCTCACGCGATCGTTACGCGCAGGACCAGATCGATACTGACTCGAAACTCGTTCCTGAAGGAATTGAAGGACGCGTGCCGTACAAGGGCACGCTTGCGGAGATGGTTACGCAGCTTGTCGGTGGACTGCGATCCGGAATGGGATACACAGGCTGCCGGACGATCCCTGAATTTCAGGAGCGCACGCGCTTCCTCCGCATAACTTCAGCAGGGTTGAAGGAGTCTCACGTACACGACGTGATCATCACTAAAGAAGCGCCAAATTACAGACTAGAATAAAAAGCGGACCGGAGCTGAAAGAGCTCGATACGTCCAGGGTTTACTTTTTCGATCTTCGAGCATGAAGTTGGCTGTAGTGGTCTGATTGGCGGAGATGATCAGGCCGTCGCGCGTGATGGTCTTGAACCCGGGCTGGCTAATCTCGATTCTGTAAGTGCCGGGATCCACAGCGTCGAAACGAAAGACGCCGTCGTCAGTTGATGTGGCCACGTGCGTGACGCCGGTGCTCGAGTTTGTGATCTTAATGACCGCGCCATTTTGATCGAGGACGTTCCCGACGAAATACCCTTTGCTGGTCTGAGCCAAAGCGCTGCTGGTAAAAGCCAGAATCATCACGGCGATAAATCCAAATCTCCTCACAACAAACACTCCTAAATGTTCAGATAACGCCGAAGGCGTTCGCTAATTTCAGCCCAGGGTTCGAGGAACGAGAACCCTGGGTTTGGCGCCAAAAATTAAGATCAACCCTGAAAGGGTTCCGCGATTGGCGAACCCTTTCAGGGTTAATACCGAATCGAATTTACAATCCCAGGGTTCTCGTTCCTCGAACCCTGATGTTATGAAGCAGCGCCTCCGGTCGTGAGTTGTTAGACTCACGTTCAGCTTCTTGATATGAGACTGAAAGGAGGCGCTATGCCAAGAATATATATCGGCGTTGACTTTCATGC